>CAUCUH010000029.1:0-16223 GCA_958445905.1 uncultured Streptococcus sp. | reverse complement strand
TGGTAGCATCCGTATAAGCGTCAATGCAGCCAATGCTAATGCTAACCAAGATGAAATTTTCTTCACTATGAATGGTGGAACCCTCAACGTTGAAGTTGGCCAAGGCGATACTGATCCAATTGATTCGAATGGAAATATCACTGTTACCGGAGGAACCATTAAATTAACGGGACAATCTGGATTCGACTTTGATGGTACTGCTACCTACACTGGCGGAGACATCTATATCAACGGTGAAAAACAAACGGAAATTGTCAACTCCATGCCTGGAGGCGGTGGGGCTCCAGGCGGTAGCGGACCTCAAGGCGGCGGTCATTAATAATAACAAATAAAGGCAGGATTTCTTCCTGACCTTTTTTTGTTGCCTTTTTTATGATAGAATAGAAAATCAATTAGCTTATCGAAAGGAACATGATGAAAAAACAGACACTCCCTCTTTTCTTCACACTCTTGCTGTCTCTTCTTTTTCTATCAGCCTGTGTGCCGGACCTTAAGATCAACTTTAAAAAAGTACCCACTACTACCAGCTCAAAAAAGAAAACCTTTAAAAAAAGTAGCTCGAGTCGTTCTAGCCTCCCGAGTCGCTCAACCAGTTCAAATAGCTCAAGCAACTCCTCTAGCTCTCCCTCAACTACTACGGAAACCACTTCTGACATCGTCACAACCGAAGGACTCCCTAGAAATGCTCAAGAAGCTCCAAAAGATAAGATTTATGCAACAGGGAACCTAAAAGTAGCTTACTCTAGAAATGACGATACTATTTTTGCCCAGACGCCGGATTATGAAGGGTATACCACTGCCCTTGTCCAAAAAATCCTAGGAAATCCTGAGAAACAAGTAACAGACCCTGCTTATATTAACGAATCTTTTCAAAATATTGAACTAGAAAATATTAAAAAGCTCTACCATGAGGGGAAAATCACAGAGGAACAAGCTCATGCCTTTTTGATGGGAGCTGTTGATCTCAAACAAGCTTCTAAATTCGGAGTAAACTACACCATTTACACCTATAAAAACAACACTATCCAACTGGTCTTTGAAAACGACCAACTTCTCTATATTACACCAAATCCTGATGTTGTCTTCTTTAAATAATTTACATTCTCGCTTAGACAAGCGAGAATTTTTGTTTCACATGAAACAAAAAACTCCCAACACATTCTGTTGGGAGTTCTTGAAGATTAGTCCTCTTCATATTTTTTTGGATTATAGAACCACATTCCGAGGCCTGCAAAAAGAACAATAGTCATCAGAAGGAAGGCCACTTGATTTCCAATTTCTCCTGTCATCGAAATCGTTTGACGAAGACCAGAAACGGTATAGCTCATTGGCAAGAATGGATGAATGGCTTGGAAAAATCCATTTGTCAAAGCAAGAGGATAGGTTCCTGCACTAGAAGCCAATTGCAAGAGCAAGAGGATCAAGGAAAGGAAAGCACCGATCTTTCTTTGCCATGTTGTCAAAGCAGTCACGATAGACATGAAGGCCACACTACCAATCACACAAAGGAAGAGCGTAGCCATTTCATGATTGGCTGATAAACCAATCAGGTGAACGGCACCATAGACCAAGACTCCTGCAATCACCGCAATCGTTCCGTTGACCTCAAAGCGAGATTTAAACCATGCCCAGCGACTTTCAGGATGACAACCGGATGGCAATTTTGCAAAGATCATATTGGTTGACAAGGCACAAACAAAGAGTGCTACAGAGATCATATAAGGAGCCATTCCGACACCATTCACCGGGACATTGTCACGGTCTGTTTTAGACAAAGTGACAGGATCTGCTAAGGTTTTAGCGTTTTCTTTTTCAGTTGTAGCCACATTCAATTGTCCCTTAGCATCGTTTAATCCTTGACTCAAGGTTTGGCTTCCTGTTGCTAATTCACCTAAACCATTTGTCAATGTTTGGCCACCTGCTGCTAATTTGCTGGATCCATCTGAGATTTGATTTGCACCGTTGGCTAGTTTATCAGCCCCAGTCACCAATTGACCTGATTTTTCTGTCAACTGATTGACACCAGTGACAAGTTTATTGACACCACCTGCCAACTCTGGAGTCTTGCTGTTCAATTGCCCTACACCTTCAGCTAATTTTTCAGCACCAGCAACCAATTCACCCGACTTACCTGTTAATTGGGTCGCTCCTGAAGCCAGTTGATTCATGCCTGATGTCAAGGCAGGCATCTTCCCATTTAACTCACCTAGACCAGAAGCCAATTGATTGCTTCCTGCAAGTAATTCTGATGATTTACTATCTAGTTGACCAACACCTGCTGCTAACTGACTAGCCCCATTTGTTAAAGTACTGCTATTTGTCTGAAGTTGGGTTGCTCCATTAGCGATTTTATCGACACCAGCTGTATAAGCGCCGATCCCTTGACTGATGGTTTGACTAGCTGGCAACAATTGTCCACTAACTGCGGATTGGATCTTAGACAAGCCACTTGACAAGTCTGTCAAGGTAGAAGAAGCTGTCGGTAAAACTTGATTGGCTGCCGTTTGCAGTTGTGTCAAGCTATTTCCTGTATTCAAACTACCTTGGATCGTTTGAATCGTAGTCAAGATTCCTTGAGCCGCCGTTTCACTCGAGCTTGGGCTCGATGAGATTGCCGCATTGATTTCCGCTTGTTGGTCAGCTGTCATTGCTTGATAGGCTGCTGTTCCTTGCACACTTGCAAGGGCATTTGCACGATCCGCTTGGGCTGAAGCAAGGATTGATTGAGCTGAATTCGCAATACTCGTCAATCCAGACGAAAGTTGACTGGTATCTACTGTAGCATTTTGAATCGCTGCATTTAATTGGTTTAAACCAGCTGCCAATTGATCAATCTGAGCAGATTGACTTGTAGAAGCTTGTAGCTGGCTTGATAATGTTTGAATACCTGATTCTAATTGAGAAACCCCATTTCGAAGGGTAGCAGATTGACTACTTAATTGACCCGCTCCTTCTGATAAAGTAGCGACTCCATTTGTATAGGTTGCTAAACCATTTGAAAAGTTAGATAGGCCCGAATTCAATTGACGCACGCCATTGGTATAATTCCCAAGACCATCATTGAGGGTCCCCATACCGCTGGTTAATTGACCAACTCCTGAGGCCAACTGAGGGGTTTGACTCGCCATTTGATTGAGACCATTTCCTAATCGATCCACTCCGGTAGCGTAAGCCATCAAGCCTGTATTAAAAGTACCAAACCCATTATTTAATTGATTGACACCAGATACCAAGTTTGGAAGTTGACCAGCCATTTGATTGAGACCATTTCCTAATTGACCAACACCATCTGTATAGGCTGCTAGACCTGTACGAAGAGTGGTTGCACCATCTGAAAATGCTAAGCTTGAACGAGCCAATGTATTCAAATTAGTAGACAGTGTTTGACCACCATCTTCCAATTTACTTGCACCATCTGCTAATTTAGCACTTCCATCTGCCGCTGTCCCCATACCAGTTTTAAGCGATCCCATTTTAGAAAATAAAGCTGTTGTATAAGTATTGGTCACTTTTTCAGCCACTGACTGCTTCATTTTTGTCATCGCAGTGTCACTCATTTTTCCTGCGATAAAACTATGACCACTGGACGTTTGGTAATCAATGGTCATCTGTTCCGGATGATTGGTTAAGATGGAGCTAGCTTTTTTTGAAAGATCCTCAGGCAGGGTTACAATCATATAATAATCGCCATTTTTGAGACCATCTTTCGCAGCTTTCTCATCTACAAAATGAAAATCAAGTGAGTCATTGTCCTTCAAATTGGACACCATGTCTTTTCCAATTTCCATCTTTTGTCCATTATATGTAGCAGATTGATCCTTATTGACAACCGCTACAGGAAGATCCGAAACCTTTCCATATGGATCCCACATGGAAGATAGAAAAATAATATTATAAAGAGCTGGAATCAACGCAACTCCAATCATGACAATGATAAATGTTGGCTTTTTAAGAACAGCCTTCCATTCTTTCATCATATTTTTTGTCTCCTTTTTATACACATTGTCTAAATTTCTGATATAATAGATTATACAGTTTTTAGAAATTTTCACAAGTAGAAAATCTTATTTTTAGACACTGTGTACAATTTTGTGCAAAAAGGATTAACAGATGACTGAGAGCAATAAACGATTAAAAACAAAACGAAATATCGAGGAGGCGATGGTTCGACTACTCGAAAAGGAATCATTCGACCAAATCACGACGGTTGAGTTAGCACAAGAATCCGGCATTAGTCGCTCTAGCTTTTATACCCACTATCGAGACAAGTATGACATGATCGAGCGCTACCAACAAGCACTCTTTCACAAGCTTGAATATATCTTTGATAAACACCAAGATGACAAGCGCCAAGCGATTACAGAAGTGTTCGAATTTCTAACCAAGGAGCCACTCTTCGCGGTTCTTCTGACAGAGAATGGAACCAAGGAGATCCAGACCTTCTTACGACATAAATTACAGATTCTTCTGGTTGATAGTTTGCAAGAGCGCTATAGTCATAAATCATTAACAGATATTGAAAGAGTCTACAGTTCTGTCTATCTGACCAATGCCTTCTTCGGAGTCTGTCAAATGTGGGTTTCTCGCGGAAAAAAAGAAAGCCCTCAACAAATGGCTGAATTTTTAATGAAAATGTTACGGTAACAGTCTCTCCTGATCGATCTAGATCAGGAGTTTTTTTATTAGCAGGTTTAGGTTTTAAGAAAACAAAAAACTTTCTCATTTAATGAAACAGCTTTAGAAAATTTGTAACTGAACAAACCCAGAAATCAACCCTTTAAGACAAAACAAAAAGCCCACTGTTGTAGGCTTTTTGCAAGTTTTTTCTTGAAATTAAAGCATTTTGTTGTAGAATTCAACGACAAGTGCTTCGTTGATTTCTGGGTTGATTTCATCGCGTTCTGGAAGGCGAGTCAATGAACCTTCAAGTTTGTCAGCATCGAATGATACAAATGCTGGACGTCCAACTGTAGCTTCAACAGCTTCAAGGATAGCTGGAACTTTAGCTGATTTTTCGCGAACTGAGATCACTTGACCTGGAGTTACACGGTATGAAGGGATATCAACGCGTTTTCCATCAACAAGGATGTGACCGTGGTTAACGAATTGACGAGCTTGACGACGAGTAGTCGCAAGTCCAAGACGGTAAACAACATTATCCAAACGACGTTCCAAAAGAAGCATGAAGTTGAAACCGACAGTTCCTTCTTTAACTTTAGTAGCTTGTACGAACAAGTTACGGAATTGTTTTTCACCAAGTCCGTAAGAGAAACGAAGTTTTTGTTTTTCAGCTAATTGCAAACCGTATTCTGACAATTTTGAACGGTTGTTTGGTCCGTGTTGACCTGGTACGTAGTTACGACGTGCCAATTCTTTACCTGTACCTGTAAGTGACAAGCCAAGACGGCGAGATTGTTTCCAAGATGGTCCTGTATAACGTGACATTTAAAATGTCCTCCTATAAAAATAATTTTTGTAGGAAATAACGTTTTAGACAAACCTGATTCGTTCAGAAAGCCTTCGCCCAAACAGCAAAGGTTACTTTTCTAGCTGACTTCCTGTTGACGAGCTTCATTTTGTCCTGCTGTCATTTCGCACAAATTCTATTCTATCACGGAATAGAAACTTTGTAAAGTCCTTCAAAACAATTTCAATGAAATTCAGCTAACAATTCTATGATTCGTTTTTTATATTGCAATTGTTGCCAGTCCCTATCCGTTGCTGGATCCCATTTTAAAGGAAGATCTGCAATAATTTCACCGGGATTATGATTCAAGATATAGACCCGGTCACTCAATGTCAAAGCTTCTTCGATACTATGAGTGATCACCAGAGTGGTGAGACCAAGACGTTCCTTACTTTCTAGATACCAGTGATAAAGATCCTGCCTTGTCAATTCATCTAAGGCACTAAAAGCTTCATCTAATAGGAAGACAGAATGACCCAGAAGATAGGTTCTCAATAGCGCCACCCGTTGCCGCATCCCCCCACTCAGCGCATTGGGATAAAGGTTGGCGATACTTCCTAATTTAAATTCATCTAACAATTTTAGAGCTGTAGATGTCGCCTCTTCCTTAGGAATCTTTTTTAATTGAAGGGGAAGAATAATATTTCCCAATACTGTCTTATGTTCCAACAAAAGATCTTTTTGTAGCATATAGCTGACTTTCCCAAAGGAGATCGGGGCATTATCTACTTCTATTGCGCCCTTTTGTATGGGAAGGATCCCAGCAATTAAATTAAACAAGGTTGATTTCCCTACCCCACTCGGACCTAGAATAGAGACGATTTCTCCTTTTTGCACTTCTAGTGATACATTATTTAAAACTGCTTTTTCTCCAAAAGAGAAACTTACATCTTTTACTGTTAAAATATCAGTCACCTACCAATTCATTTGTGAAACCTTTGTCTTCTAAGTCATTTGAAACCAATCCTTGCTCTTTTGCCCAAGCATAAAAAGCATTCCACCGCTTAGGATCAAACTGCCCCCATTTATCCTTGTCTGAAGCATATTGACTAGAAAGATATTTTTGGGAAGCGAGTACAAAATCACGCTGGTTAGCTAAGGCAGGGGCCTGTTTAATCAAGATATCCGCTGCTTCTTCTGGATGCTCTATAGCATATTGGTAGCCTTTTTTCACCGCTTGAATGAATTTTTTTGCTTCCTCTTTATGAGACTTCAAATAGTCATTGTTAGCAATAATAACAGGCGAATAGTAGTCAAATGCAGGAACAAAATCTTTCATATAGAAGAAATTGGTCTTCATTCCCTTTTGCTCAGCCAAAATTCCATCCCAACCGTGATAAATCCAAGCAGCATCAAAGACCTTATTTTCAATCGGAGTAATGGAATTTGAATCACTATTTGGAACCAATTTTACTTGATTAAAATCAGCCCCTTCTTTTTTCATCATCGATTTGATCATTTCCAACTCAATCGGATCATTCCAGGTACCATACTTCTTACCAACCAAATCTTTTGGACTTGTGATCGCTGCATCTTTTCTTGAAATAATCCCTGACGTATTGTGTTCGACGATAGCTGCAACAGCGGTGATACCCGCACCTTTATCCAATTTCTTGGCCATAGAATCTTGGAAATAAATTCCAAATGGAGCTTTCCCATTGATAATCAAATCAGAACTACTGTCTTCCGGAGGAAGTTTTATATCTACATCCAGTCCTGCATCTTTAAAGTACCCTTTTTCCTTAGCTACATAGAGACCCGTATGATTGGTATTCGGGGTCCAATCTAGAATAAAATCAATCTTTTTCAAATCGCTTGACGATTGCTTGACAGAATTTTGACAAGCACTCAAGAAAACAAATCCCAATATTATTGAGAAAAATAAACCTATTGACTTTTTCATTAGCTATACCTCTTTTACATTTTTGTCAATTTAATTTTTACACCATTTACAAGTTTGTCAATCCTTTTTCCATTTTAGAATGTTTTTTTCTAATTGGTCAACGAGAAACATACCGAGTAAACTAATAGCAGAAATCAATACAATGATCGCAAACATCGTATCATACTGAAATAACTTCTTCGATTGGATCATATAGACCCCCAATCCATCAAAACCTCCTAACCATTCTGAAACGACCGTACTGATAAAAGCATAGGAAACACTCACACGTAAACCTGCGAAAAAATAAGGAAGCGCTGCAGGAATTTTATAATGGACTAAAGTCTGAAAGCGATTGGCTTGCATAATCTGAAACAATCTCAGAATATCTTGATCGCAATGCCGAAAACCATCTAACAGACTGACTACGATGGGAAATACCACCGTAATAATGATCAAAACCAGTTTTGGAAGCATACCATAACCAAACCAAAGAACCAGGATAGGGGCCAAGGCAATCGTCGGAATGGTTTGAATAACAACCATAAAAGGATAGACCAGATCATTCACCCATTGAAAACTATCCATGAGAATCGCAAAGCCAGCAGCAAGAAGAACGCCTATAACAAGTCCGATCAAGGCCACTTGAAGGGTAGACAAACTGTGATGAATCAGGAGAGCTCGATCTCGTACAAAGGCATTCCCAATTTCAAGTGGCGTTGGTAATACAAATTTGGGGAGGATATTTAAAAATCCTGCTAACTGCCATAAGACAAGAAGGCTGCTAAAACCTGCAAATCCTATCAATTGTTTTGAATATCTTTTTACAAGAGACATCGTAACCTCCTTTCTCACAAATAAAAAACGCCTCCAAAATAGGAGACGGATTGCACAAGGTCACTCATAACGAAAAATACATTTCATTTGTTTCCTACGCTGGCATTACCCAGATCAGGTGCGGTCGAAGCTTACACTTCCTCTCAGACTGTACACAGACTCCCATATGTATTTATTATAATAACTGATTTAGGCGATAAAAGCAAGAAATTAATCCAAATAACGAATTAAATTCTTCTCTGTCAAAATATCTGAATAGGTGTAAGACTCCACGTAGGTATTGGCCGGTTCACCTGGTAAGCTATTGTCGTTCGTATACTCGATAATAAATAAAGAAGGATAGACCTCAATCAAGCGTCCAAATTTATTTTTTTGACGTTTCCGTCCATTTTCAAGCGTCATTTCAACCACTTGTCCTTCATGGGCCTTGATTTCTTCTTTAATTTTTTTCATTTTTGCAACATCTGTAAATGCATCACTCATCTTATTGATCCTCTCTCTTTGAAATACTTGAGAATTTATTGTATTCCTTTTGGAATATTAATTCGACTGTCCCACGCGCACCTGAACGGTTTTTCTCAATAATCACTTCAACCGTATTATTGGGCATTCCATCTTCTTCCTCTTCACCAGCTCGATCATAATAATCATCACGGTACAAGAAAGCAACAATATCCGCATCCTGCTCAATCGATCCAGATTCACGAATATCAGAAAGAACAGGACGTTTGTCTTGGCGCTGTTCCACACCACGTGATAGCTGACTCAAAGCAATAACGGGAACTTTTAGTTCCTTTGCCAAAATCTTTAACTGACGAGAAATTTCTGAAACTTCCTGTTGACGGTTTTCTCTTCCAGTCCCTGTAATCAGCTGCAGGTAGTCAATCAGAATAAGACCGAGATTGCCTGTTTCCTGCGCTAATTTTCTTGCTCTCGAACGAATCTCAGTGATCCGAATTCCTGGGGTATCATCGATGTAAATACTCGCATTGGCCAAATTTCCTTGAGCAATGGCATATTTCCGCCACTCTTCATCCGTCAATTGACCTGTACGAATCGAATGGGATTCAATCAAGCCTTCAGCTGCTAACATCCGGTCAACCAAACTTTCAGCACCCATTTCTAATGAGAAAATAGCCACTGTCTTATCCAACTTTGTCCCGATATTTTGAGCAATATTTAGAGCAAAGGCTGTTTTCCCTACTGCAGGACGAGCCGCTAAAATAATCAACTCTTCCTCATGTAGCCCTGTCGTCATATGGTCCAAATCGCGATAGCCTGTCGCAATACCCGTAATATCAGAGGTTTGAAGCGAGCGGGCTTCCAAGCTACCAAAATTTATATTCAAGATGTCTCGAATATTTTTAAATCCACTACGATTTGCGTTTTCACTAACATCAATCAGAGCTTTTTCAGCACCCGCAATGATTTCATCTGAAGGACTTGCACCATCATAAGCTTGATTAATACTTTCCGTTAATCGAGAGATCAATCGACGTAAGACAGCTTTTTCGGCAACAATTTTCGCGTAATACTCCGCGTTAGCTGAAGTTGGTACCGAATTAATGACTTCTACCAAATAGGAGAGACCACCAATATTTTGGAGATCCCCCTGACTATCTAAAATATTTCGAACAGTCGTCGCATCAATCGCATCCCCGCGGTCAGCTAGATCGATCATGGCTTTAAAAATCAAACGGTGCGAGTACTTAAAGAAATCGCCAGGCTCGATATATTCACGAACAAAGACCAATTTCCCCTCATCAATAAAGATGGCTCCCAACACTGATTGCTCCGCTTGGATATCCTGAGGTTGTGTTCGTAATTCCTCTATCTCAGCCATAAAAAAACCTTTCTATCGATCGTGTTTACCCTTCGTTTACACGAATATTAATCACACCTGTAACATCTTGATAAATTTTTACAGGGACGTCAATCAAACCTGTTGAACGAATTGGAGAGGAAACTTGGATATGACGTTTATCAATTTTAATGCCAAATTGTTTCTCAAGCTCTTCTGCAATCTTTTTATTGGTAATAGAGCCGAAAGTACGGCCATCTGGCCCAATTTTTTCCGTGAATTGAACAACAGTTGCTTCTTCTTCTAATTTTGCTTTAATCTTTTGCGCTTCTGCTAACAATTCAGCATGCGCTTTTTCTTCTGACTTTTGCTTTCCACGAAGTTCACCGATTGCTTGGGCATTGGCTTCTTTCGCAAGATTTTTCTTGATCAAAAAGTTTTGTGCATAACCAGTAGGCACTTCTTTAATTTCGCCTTTCTTACCTTTACCTTTTACATCCGCTAAGAAAATAACTTTCATTCTACATTCTCCTTTTCAATAGTTACTTCGTTTTCAATAGTCTCAATCAATTGTTGACGAATACTCATCAAATCTTGACCCTCAATTTGAGAAGCCGCCGAATTGAAATGACCTCCTCCGCCAAGCTGTTCCATGATACGCTGTACATTAACTTTGCTTCGACTACGTGCAGAAATCGAGACAGTTCCACTTTGATTACAAGCAATGACAAAGGTTGCTTCCACCTCAGACATGGCCAGCATACTATCAGCAGCCTTACTAATGGTTACTGAATCATAGGCTTTAGTCGTATTGGCACAAGCTACGATGATATGCGGCAAAATCTTTTCACCAGTCAAGATCAGTTCGTTCACTTCGCGGTACTCGTCAAACTGAATCGCAGAGATCTCCTGGATGGCTACACTATCACTACCTCTTGAACGAAGGTAACTCGCCACATCAAAGGTCCGACTTGTAACACGTGTGGAGAAGTTCTTAGTATCCAGCATGATCCCAGCCATCAAGACACTAGCTTGAATCTTCGTCAATCGATTTTTCTTCGACTTCTGGAACTGAATCAGTTCACTAACCAATTCGCTCGCACTACTTGCTCCACTTTCAATATAGGTAATCAGAACATTTTCAGGGAAATCATCATCCCGACGGTGATGGTCAATGACAATAATCTGTTGAAATTCCTGATAAAACTCTTTAGAAAGGGTTAAGGCTGTCTTAGAATGGTCCACCATAATTAACAAAGAGCGATCCGTCACCATTTGCATGGCTTCCTCTAGGGGAAGGATTTTCGTTACCTGCTCTTCTTCTAGTTTCGCAATTGCCCTTGAAATATCACTAGCCATTGCATGCGGGTCATAGACCACATAAGAGGAAGCCAAAATATTGCTAGAGAAAAACTGCATTCCCACAGACGCTCCTAAAGCATCCATATCCAAGTTTCTATGTCCAACAATGAAGACTTGATCAACGGATTTAATCTTATCCGAAATAGCTGTCATCATAGCGCGTGTGCGAGTCCGAGTCCGCTTCACAGCCGAAGCTGTTCCCCCACCAAAGAAAACAGGGTTTTTCTGTTCATCATTTTCCTTGACAACTGCTTGATCCCCACCACGAACTTCCGCAAGGTTTAGGTTCAAGAGAGCCACTTTACCAATCTCATCATGCTCGCCGTCACCGTAAGAGAATCCCATACTTAAGGTAATAGGTAGCTCACGCTTTTTAGCTTCTTCACGGAATTGATCGATGACTGAAAATTTTGATTCCATCAACTGTTCTAAGACCGTGTAGTCTGTAAACAAATAGAAACGATCCATCCCCACACGTCTGTAAAACATATGGTAATGAGCTGTAAACTCTTCTACAAAGTTGGCAATAAAACTATTGATATTGCTAATATCAGAGTCTGAAATGACATCTTCTAGATCATCATAGTTATCAACAGAAATAATACCGATAACGGGACGAGTTGTCACCAATCCCACAGTTGCTTCATACTCACTTGAAACATCAAAAAAGTAAACAACACTAGACGTCTGATCAAAGTAAACAGAATATTTCTTATCGGCTACAGTGACATAATGACCTTTATCCTCAAACAGAGTATTGAGTAACTTTTTCAAGGATTCAACATCAAAGTCCCCATCATCTGTTGAAAAAATCAATTCAGCATAAGGGTTGAACCACTCTACTTCATTTGTCTCTTCATTAATTTTGATAACTCCAACAGGCATTTTATCAAGGAGGGATGCTAATCCGCTTTCTGCCTGATGGTTAACGTATTGTATTTGTTCTAATTCATCTAACTCTGAAATTTGTAACTGGTATTCAAATAAAGCAATCAATCCAGCTAAGACTAAAAAAATTGCAATGAGAGTTACATAGCCTTTGCCAAAGATTCTTAAAAAAATTGCTAAAATTGCAAATGAAATAAAACCAATTAACACATAATGGATGAACGATAAACGAAATTTTTTCATCATAAACCTCTTCTCGGAATTATACCATAAATAGAGGCAAAAAGCGAGGTTTCTCTCTATATTATAGAGAAGATCGACCTGTAAAAGCTCTTCCTCGGCTTCACTACTTTGTAAACAAGGTTTACAACTGTGTAAATAGTAACAACAGATTTCAATCCATAAAATTGAGGCTGAAACATCATCTCAGCCCCATTTGATTAGTGGTTTGCTTTGTTTTTGGAGATACTACGAGATTTACCTTCCAAGTAAACCATTAAAATAGAGATATCCGCTGGATTGACACCTGAGATACGACTTGCTTGACCAATCGTTTCTGGATTAATTAATTTAAATTTTTGACGCGCTTCGGTTGCAATAGAGTCAATATCATCCCAGTCAATATTCGCAGGAATTCGTTTTTCTTCCATACGCTTCATTTTTTCGACTTGGTCCATTGCTTTTGAAATATAGCCTTCGTATTTAATTTCAGTTTCAATCAATTCAATGATTTTATCATCCAGTTCTTCAGCTGCAGGACCGATAAATTCTACCACATCTTGGTAAGAGACTTCTGGTCTTCGCAAGAATTCTTTAGCAGTGACAGCATCTGTCAATGGTTTAAAGCCCATTGCAGCAACCTTCTCATTGGTTTCCTTTACAGGCTTTAACTTAATGCTATCTAAACGCTTCATCTCGTTTTCAAACTGATACTTCTTGGTTTCGAAACGTTGCCAACGTTCATCATCTACCAATCCAATTGCTCGTCCCATTTCTGTCAAGCGCATATCGGCATTATCATGACGCAAAATCAGACGGTATTCTGCACGGCTTGTTAACAAACGATACGGTTCGATCGTTCCCTTTGTTACCAAGTCATCGATCATGACCCCAATATAACCATCACTGCGTTTCAAAATGAGTTCCGGTTTTCCTTGGATTTTTAGAGCCGCATTGATCCCTGCAATAATCCCTTGACCAGCAGCCTCCTCATAGCCAGACGTTCCATTGGTTTGGCCAGCTGTAAAGAGACCTGAAATTTTCTTAGTTTCCAAAGTTGCGCGCAATTGATGAGGCAACACCATATCATACTCAATTGCATAACCCGTTCGCATCATTTCTGCCTTCTCAAGTCCCTTAATAGAATGGACGAGATCCCGTTGAACATCCTCTGGTAAACTCGTTGACAGCCCTTGAACATAGACTTCTTCTGTATTTCGCCCCTCAGGTTCTAAGAATAGTTGATGACGCTCTTTGTCAGCAAAACGGACAATTTTATCCTCAATGGACGGACAATAGCGAGGACCCACTCCCTTTACAACCCCTGTAAACATAGGTGCTCGGTGTAAATTATTCTGGATAATTTCATGGCTATGCCCATTAGTATAAGTCAACCAACAAGGAACCTGATCCTTTACATAATCTTCATCACGCGATGTATAAGAAAAATGATTTGGAGCTTCATCTCCAGGTTGAATTTCCGTTTCGTCATAATTAATTGACGATGCCTTTACACGAGGTGGTGTCCCTGTTTTGAAACGTCCAATTTCTAATCCTAGTTGTTTGAGATTATCGGCCAAATTGATAGAAGCTAGACTATGATTAGGTCCTGACGAATACTTGAGATCTCCAATGATAATTTCTCCGCGTAAAGCTGTCCCAGTAGTGACAATAACAGCCTTTGCCCCATACTCTTGGTGAGTCGCTGTACGAACACCGACAACCTTGCCATCTTCCACCAAAATCTCATCAATCATAGTTTGGCGAAGAGTTAAATTTTCTTGGTTTTCAACCGTTTTCCGCATTTCTTTTGAGTAAAGTTCTTTGTCTGCTTGAGCCCGAAGTGCACGAACCGCAGGACCTTTACCAGTATTGAGCATTTTCATTTGGATGTAGGTCTTGTCGATATTCTTCGCCATTTCTCCACCGAGGGCATCGACTTCACGCACGACAATCCCCTTAGCAGAACCACCAATAGAGGGATTACAAGGCATAAAAGCCAGCATTTCAATGTTAATAGTCGCAAGTAAGACCTTACAACCCATACGGCTAGCAGCTAGAGAGGCTTCTACTCCCGCATGCCCCGCACCAATTACAATGATATCGTATTCTTCTATAAAGTTATAATTCATTCTATTTCTCCTATTTCTCAAGATGGATGTGTCGTAATTTTCCGTCCCAGTCTGGTAGGGCTGATTTTAAAAAAGCCGGTTTCAGGTCAACAGTATGTAAATCATCTAAAGCAATCCAACGACAAGGTAATTGCTTTGTATCTTCCTGCATGACCAAAGGTGCCTCCTCAAGTAAGTCTACTAAGTAGTGGAACTCGATGTTGTGATAGTGAACACCAGTTTGTTCGAAGCGATTTTCAACCACGAAAGCTAGCGGACCTGCTTTAGATGTAACACCAAGTTCCTCTTTGACTTCCCGAACTACAGCATCTTCTGTAGTTTCATTGACCTGAATAGCACCTCCGATTTTGTAACAGCCGCCCTCATCTTCAATGACAAACAAGCGATTATCTTTTACAATCAAAGCAGTCGCTCTCACACCAAAAACAGTAGAATCTATTTTCGTCCGAAAATCCTTTTGCCTCATTTTACTTCCTTTCGAAACCACACAAAAATAGTCAAAACTCTGAGAAGTGCAGGACAAAAAAACCTGCAACATCCATGAGCTTTGACCATCATGACTATTGTTAAAGTTATTTTATCAAATCAAATCGTTTTGTCAATACAAATCACTGTTTGAGCAAGGTCTGCACACTGACGATAATCATCTGTATTCCTATCGAGAATAGTAAAAGTCCCATCATTTTCGTTATAATTTTCATCAAATTTTCTCCCAAGAAGCCTGCAATTTGTTTTGCACTTCTTAACAGGAGATAAGTGATGACACATAGTAGAGCAAAAGCAACTACGGTTATCAGTTGATTCTGCAAACCTCCATTAGCCAGACTTAAAGCAGTTGTAATTGTACCTGGTCCTGCAAAAAGTGGCATTGCAAGAGGAGAAATAGCAATAGACATTGGATCTGAATTTACTGCTTGCTGCTCCATTCCTTTATAGCTGGGTGAATGATTACCATTAATCATATGATAACCGATAACGGCCACTAATATTCCACCAGCAATTCTGAAAGAAACAATTGTAATTCCAAATACTTTAAAAATGAAATCTCCTGAAAAGATAAAAACAGTTACAATAACAAAGGCAATCAAAAGACTCCTAAAAGCAATTTTTCGTGAAATTTTTTGACTATCATCTGCTACTAAAGCCATGTAAGCAGGAAGATTTGAAATTGGGTTCATTATAGCGAAAAATGCCATAAATGCATAAAAAAATTGAGAACTCATCGCTTTTACTTAGCTCCTTAACTCCAGTTAGATATACTGACAAACTTTTCCATCCCGATAAGCATTGTCAATCAAGCCACCGCCTAGACACTCTTCACCGTCGTAAAAGACAACAGCTTGTCCTGGTGTAATGGCTCGTTGAGGTTCTGCGAAAATCACTTCTGCCTTGTCACCCTTGACATGCACAGTCACTTTGGAATCTGGCTGGCGATAGCGGAACTTGGCTGTACACTCTAGTGTAAACTCTTCCGGCATATCCCGTGTAAAGTGAACTTGACTAGCTTGTAAACTTGTTGACATGAGTGCTTCATGATAGAATCCTTGTCCGACATACAGAATATTTTGACTCAGATCTTTACCAACGACAAACCAAGGAGCATTATCTCCACCTTGTTGGCCACCAATTCCAAGT
>CAUCUH010000028.1:0-16291 GCA_958445905.1 uncultured Streptococcus sp. | reverse complement strand
AGAGAATCACCATGATCGCTGGATACAGCCATTCCGATATGAGAAATTTCATTCCAACCTTTCCCATTTCTCCAGGTACCTGCAATACTTGAAAAATCACCGTTCTGAATTTCTTGAATGTTCATTCCGCTGCTTTTCTTACTTGAGCTGGCTGATTTAGAACCATCCACCCGCGTTGTATAGTCAAGGGCAATCCAGCCTTGTCCAGATTCTAATTTGCCCCAGGTATGACCATCCGCCTCTACGGTTTCCGTAATGGTGTGAGTTCCTTTTGCGATCATTCCCGCAGATGGAGCTGAAGTAGATGGTTCTTTTCGAATACGAAGATCCGACACACTGACTTGCACTTGGAAGCTTTCCGATTTTTTCTCTTCCGCTTTTGCTGCTGATTTGGAATCCCCTGAACCTTCAAAAGTTTTCCAGTCCAGCTTACTGAGATCTAACTTCTTGGCTGACATCCCAAGAGCTTGTTCTGCTGTTTGGTCCCCACCAATTTGAATGGTTGCTTTCTTTTCTTCCTTAGCCTCTCCTTTTCCTAGTGAATAAAGGGTCAAATCCTGGTCCGGATTCACAGATTGCCAAGTAGCATAGACGATTTGCCCATTGTCAAAAACATCTAAACTAGAACGATAACCACCCACCGCAGCTGTATAAGCTGTATGGAGCAATTCAGCTTTTTGACCTTTGAGGTAATAGATAGCAGAAACATACTGTTTGTTTCCCGTGTATTGATTGGACACCAGGAGCTCATCCACACCATCTTTGTTCAAGTCTGTAAAAGCATATTGGAAGGTTACCGGAGTTCCTAAGCGATCCAAAGCATCTAGATAGATGCTTTCTTCTGAACCAGATTGTATTTTACCCAATTCCGCAAAGATGCCTGACTTATCGCCATTTTTAAGAGCTGTATCATACTTAGCATACCGCTCCAAAACCTCTTGATAATACTTTTGACCTGTATCCTTCTTCTCTTTTTTGACAGCTGATGACGTTGCTGTCTTTGGTTTACTTTGGCGTTCATAGCGTTTGGGCGTACAAGCCACCAGAGCTAGAACGGACGCACCCGCCAGTAGTGAAATCATAACCTTTTTCATAAAAACCTCCTCATTTCTATCCTAGTATATCAAAAATGGTCAATTTTTCCAGCTCTTTTCAAGATTTTCACACAAGCATTTTCCCCTCTTCCTCTATGTTTCTGCCCTTTTTTCTGATATACTTAGTATAGTTATTTGATCAAAAGGAGAACACTATGGAATTAAAAAAACGTTCTGAATTTCCTGAGAACGAACTCTGGGACCTCACAGCCCTCTACCAAGACCAGGAAGACTTCTTGCGTGCCATTGAAAAAACACGTGAAGAAATCAATGAATTTGTCCGTAACTACAAAGGCAACCTCCACACCTTTGAAGACTTTGAAGCTGCCTTTACAGTCTTTGAACAAATTCAGATCCAACTCAGCCACATTGGCAACTACAGCTTTATGCCCCAAACGACGGACTTTGGCGATGAAGCTTTTGCGGAAATTGCCCAAGCAGGGATGGATTTCGAAACTTGGGCCAGCGTCGAACTTTCCTTCTTTGACGATGCTTTGGTAGAAGCGGATGAAGAAGTCCTTGAACGTCTCGGACAACTCCCTCACCTCACTTTTGCCATTCGTCAGGCTAAAATCAAAAAAGCTCACTACTTGGGAGCTGATGTGGAAAAAACTCTGACCAACCTTGGTGAAGTCTTCTACGGACCGCAAGACATCTATACCAAGATGCGGGCAGGTGACTTTGAAATGGCTGATTTTGAAGTAGATGGAAAAGTTTACAAGAATAGCTTTGTTACCTATGAAAACTTCTACCAAAACCATGAGAATGCGGAAGTTCGTGAAAAAGCCTTTCGTTCTTTCTCAGAAAGCCTCCGCAAGCACCAAAACACGGCTGCTGCTACCTATCTAGCCCAAGTCAAAGCAGAAAAACTGATTGCAGACATGCGAGGTTACGACTCAGTCTTTGACTATCTCTTGGCTGAGCAGGAAGTGGATCGTTCTATGTTTGATCGTCAGATTGACCTGATCATGAAGGACTTCGCACCGGTTGCTCAAAAATTCCTCAAACACGTAGCCAAGGTCAACGGCCTTGAAAAAATGACTTTCGCTGATTGGAAGTTGGATTTGGACAGTGCGCTCAACCCAGATGTTACTATTGATGACGCTTATGACTTGGTCATGAAATCGGTGGCACCTCTTGGCGAAGAATATTCTCGCGAAATTGCTCGCTACCAAACCGAACGCTGGGTCGACTTTGCGGCCAATGAAGGCAAGGATTCCGGTGGTTATGCAGCCGATCCTTACCGTGTCCATCCTTATGTCCTCATGAGTTGGACAGGACGGATGAGCGATGTTTATACCCTGATCCATGAGATTGGACACTCTGGTCAATTCATCTTCTCAGACAACAACCAAAGCTACTTCAACGCCCACATGTCGACCTACTATGTGGAAGCTCCTTCTACCTTTAACGAGCTCCTCCTCAGCGACTACTTGGAACACCAGTTTGACGATCCTCGTCAAAAACGCTTTGCCCTAGCTCACCGCTTGACAGACACCTACTTCCACAACTTCATCACCCACTTGCTAGAAGCAGCCTTCCAACGCAAGGTCTACACCCTGATCGAAGAAGGTGGTACCTTCGGCGCTAGCAAGCTCAATAGCATCATGAAGGAAGTCTTGACCGAATTTTGGGGAGATGCTGTTGAAATCGATGACGATGCAGCTCTAACATGGATGCGCCAAAGCCACTACTACATGGGACTATACAGCTACACCTACTCAGCTGGCCTAGTTATCTCAACCGCTGGTTACCTGCATTTGAAGAACTCCGAAAACGGAGCTAAAGATTGGCTGGACCTTCTCAAATCAGGTGGTAGCAAGACCCCACTTGAGTCTGCTATGATTATCGGAGCAGATATCTCAACCGACAAACCACTTCGGGATACCATCCAATTTCTTTCAGACACTGTGGATCAAATCATTGCCTACAGTGCAGAATTGGGAGAATAAGTACAATTTTCAGACTTAGTTTATTCTAAGTCTGATTTTTTTATTAAAATGTTACCAGTTAGTGATTGAAAGCGCTCTTATATTGTGGTATCATTGTTGTGAAAAATATTACTAAATATGGAGAAAAAAATGAAAAAGTTTGTCGATTATATCATGGCCCAACCAGTTTGGAAAGTTCTTCTTTACGGTCTTGGAATCCTCTTTATGATTTTTAATCCCAAGATCATTCTTCCTATCCTATTTTTTGGTGGTATAGGATTTGCATGGTATTTTGCTAAAAAGAAACCCAACGCTACTAAAAGAAATATCGCTGCTATTGCTTCCGTTCTTGCAGTCGGAGGCACCTACTTAATCAATCCCAATATAGCTTCCACTAAGCAAGAAGAGCAAACTCAAGCTACTCATTTTGCATCCACTCCGTCTAAAAAAGACGAAAATGCCAAAAAAGAAGCTGAAGCAAAACGTGAAAAGGAAGCAGAAGAAAAAGAGAGAAAAGCAAAAGAAGAACTAGAACGAAAAGAAAGAGAAGAACGCGAGAAAAAGGCAAAAGAAGAACAAGAACGAAAAGAAAAAGAAGAACGTGAAAAGAAAGAGGCTGAAGCAAAACAACTTGCTGCTCAAGCTGAGTCTGCCGTACAAGCGTTAGAAAACAATCAAGTAACAGAAAATATTGCCCCAGCACAAGCTGCCATCGCAAATGTAGCAGATCAAGGAACAAAAGATCGCTTAACCCATCGTGTTTGATTAGTACAAAATGCCATTAACGTCAGAGCACAACAAGCTGCTGAAGCTGAACGAGCTCGACAAGCCGCAGCTGCTGAACAGGCAAGACAAGCCGCAGCTGCCCAACAAGCGCAGCAACAACAAGCATTTGTCACACAACCTCAACAAGGGGGCTATCGAAATTGTAGTGAAGCACGCGCTGCAGGTGCTGCACCACTTCGTAGAGGGCAGCCTGGATATAGCGCTCGAATAGATAGAGACGGAGATGGAATCGCCTGTGAATAAAAAAATTACGATTCTCATTTTGTCCATCTGCACAATCTCTTTACTTGCTATTTTATTCCTGAATTTTAAAAAGAGAGAAATTATTACCCCAGATTCTTACAAAGAAGCAATGACTTACGTCAAAAAGATTCATCTATCTGAGGTACAAGAGAAAATCGCTAAGAAAGAAGATTTCATCCTCTATATCGGTCGAGAATCATGTCCATTCTGTCAAAAATTCGCTCCCAAATTAGCAGTTGCTATTCAAAAAACGAATCAGACTGTTTATTATCTTGATAACGATTCAAAAGAGCGAAAAGACATCACAGCCTTCGCCCATGATATGAATATCAAGACGGTACCAAGTTTGTCATCTTTTAAAAAAGGTAGTAAAGAAAACTATTTAAAAAAAGGTAGCAAATCAAGTATCGAAGAGATTATGGAGCTCTTGACTCAATAAGTCAATTTAAAAATGTCAATACAAAAAGAGTAAGATAGAACGATTCGTTCCCATCTTACTCTTTTTTACTAACTCAACTCAGCCACAATGGCCTTAATTTGCGCTGCGGTGTGTACCCCTGCAACTTGTTTGACAACCTGTCCATCTTTTTTAAAGAGCAAGGTTGGGATGGACATAATGCCGAAAGCACGCGCTGTTTCAGGATTTTCATCCACATCCATTTTCAGGATTTTTAACTCATCATCCGAAAGTTCTTCCGATAATTTTTCTAAGATTGGAGCTTGCATGCGACATGGACCACACCAAGTTGCCCAAAAGTCTACCAAGACCAATCCTTCTTTCGTTTCTGCTTCAAATGTTGCATCTGTAATTGCTTTTGCCATTGTTTTTCTCCTTTAGTTTTTGTATTGATCGAGGTCTTGCTTCATCAAATAGAAGAAGACATCTCCGTAAGTCCCTTGGTAATCCAACTCATGCCCATTATAGGTCAGTTTCACAACAGGATAAAAATCTGCTACCCCAATCAAGCAAGCTTGTTGGGAGCGTTCAAACTCATCGTAGGAATCAAAATGCATAACTCTTTCTTGTTTTGCACCATCTAGATATGTAATTTCAATCATATCAGTAACCTCTATTTCTTAAGATGTATCCATTGTAACTCTATTCATTACATCTGTCAAACAAAACGACTTCCTCAGAATGATGGATCTTGTGCGAAAAGGAAAAGACAACAAAACAAAAAATCTCCCCGAAGGGAGATCGATCTGGTTTATTTTACCTTACAGTACTAGGAACCGTAGCCGAAGATTATACTGGATAAAACCGTTCTAGAGAAGGCGACGAACCGAAGATTGTAGGCTCTATCGTGCCATTTTCATACATGATGTATAGTCCAAGTGTAATGAATACTAAGGGCACAACGATTCGCTCATATTTTTCAATTGTCTCGGATATTAACGGCATAGAGGATAGCACACGACTGAGCTCGCAAAAGATAATTATGCCGATTGCAAACACAAGCAACGCCACGAGTGTCTGTGACCAATCTAACGAAGCAAAATAAGGTATATAGATACCTAAATTATCTCCGCCAGACGCAATTGTCAGCAATGTAACTGTCCAAAACAGTTGATTTGCCTTGCTTTGTTCAAATCTTTCAATAATTTCTTCCTCTTCTTCCTCACCTTCTCCAACAATTGCAAAGCGAATCCCTAAATAGATAGGGATTAAACCAAGCAATCCAACCATCCATGCTTCAGGCACGAAATTGACGACATAAGCAGCAACTAAACTCGCCCCTACAAGTAAGCCTGTGCCTAGATATTGCCCCGCATAAATATGCCATTTCTGTTTATTCTGTGATAGCTGTGCAAATAAAATAATTAAAATAATTAAATAATCGATACTGGTGGAAATATAAACACCAATAGCAGATATGATTGTCTGTCCCATAAAAAAACTCCTGTATTAGTAAGTAATAAATCAGCAGATTTTAGGGAAGCACAGACACATTAATTTAGCTATCGCTAGTGGGTAATGTCGAACGTAGGAAAGCATTTTACTCCTCCTCAAAACATAGTTACAAAGTAATTTCTAACTGGAATTCGGTGACTACTTCCATGTAAAGTATAACCCACTATACTTTACTTCTTAAAGTGTGGGCTCTCCGAGGGGGCTTGCAGACTGCTACTATTTGAGTTTTTGTAGTCTCCAAAATTGTGGCCGATAAAACGAAAACTCGGAATTTCAAGTACCCTTATCAGTTTTTGTAGTCTCCAAAATTGTAGCCGATAAAACTCATTGGTCTTGTAAATACTCTTGCAGACGGTTTTTGTAGTCTCCAAAATTGTGGCCGATAAAGCCTCAATAAAAAAGCCCTCTGAATTCAGAAGGCTCCATTCTTGCTGGATAAAACGTTTCTAGACAAGGCGCCGAGCCGAAGATTGTACTGATGGTACATCGAGGCGAAGTCAACGAAGTATAGAAACGTTTTAGACGCAAGATTAACGACGAAGTCCAAGAGAGTTGATCAACTCACGGTAACGGTTAACGTCGTTTGTACGAAGGTAAGCCAACAAGTTACGACGGCGACCGATTTTCTTCATCAAACCACGGTAAGTAGCGTGGTCTTTTTTGTGTTGTTTGATGTGTTCGTTCAAGTGGTTGATTTCCCAAGTAAGGACAGCAACTTGTACTTCTACTGAACCAGTGTCACCTTCGTGACGTGCGTATTGTGCAATGATTTCATTTTTTTTCTCTTTTGAGATTGCCATGATAAGCTCCTTTTCTTTATGCTCTATCCGAGTGGCAGGTTTGGCATATCCTGCTACCAAGAAAGAGTTAGTTGTCTATTCGACCTTCTTATTCTATCAGGATTGATCCCGTTTGTCAAACAAATAGAAAATACAGTAGCTTGATGATTTTAAAAGTTAGTTTGTACATAAACTTAAGCAAGAAAAAACATCTCCATAATATCAACTCACTCGTTGGATATCAAGTAACCCTATTGTAGAAAGCTTAGACAGATCCCCTTCGTCAATACCAATATCTTTCCTCATCGCAATGAGTAATTGAAAATATTTAGTATTTTGATCCTCTTGTGAAGTGCAACCTCCCCATGTTTGAATATATTCATTTAACGTATAAACTACTTCCACACTGCCAATCATGTTTACTATATTTATTTTAGAAATAATTTGTTCAAAATTAACTCCTGGATTCTTCAACACTATTGTTAATAGATCTATTAATTCTACATAGTTTTGTAACTTAATATTTCTATTGTCTTCTTTTAACTTATTTTTATTTTCAATTTTCTTATTTATCATATTAGGAACAATTGAAATCAATGCACCAACAATAACTGGCATTAAAACTATAAATAAATTATTAAAGTAATTCACTACAAACTCCTTATATATTGTAATTATCCAATTTTTAACTTTAACATTGTACTAACTTAAAGTTTGATCCCAAATATACTAATAGATTTCAATTCAGACTCATTCAGCCGTCTCCAGTCCCCAAGCTCTAAATTTGGATCTAGCGTTAGAGGACCCATAGAGATCCGCTCTAAATCCACCACTTCCTTGCCACAGGCAGCGACCATGCGCTTGACCTGATGGAATTTTCCTTCTGCAATTTCAATTTCGACATAGGAACTGGCGCTTGTCTCATCCACCTCTAAGATCTGCAATCTCGCAGGCAAAGTCGTGAAGTCTTTGAGGGCAATGCCTGCTTCAAAACGGGCCACATCTGCCTCATCCATGATCCCAGCCACCTGGGCACGGTAGACCTTCGACACATGTTTCTTCGGTGAAAGCATGGCATGGGCGAGCTTACCATTATTGGTCAAAAGAAGCAAGCCATGGGTATCGATATCTAGACGCCCGACAGGAAAGACTTCCTTGTGACGGGCTGTCTCATCCAATAGATCTAGCACAGTTTGGTGGTGGTCATCTTCAGTTGCTGAGATGACTCCAGCTGGTTTATTGAGCAGATAATACACAAAGGTTTCATGGACCAGGTCTTCTCCCATAAAGGTCACCTGATCCTTGTCTGGATCAATCTGCAGTTTGCCTGTTGTCTCTTTTTTTCCATTCACTGCGATTTTCTTTTGCTTGAGAAGCTGCTTGACCTCGGTCCTACTCCCCACGCCACAATCCACTAAAAATTTATCTAGCCGCATGATTACTTCCCGCTCTTTCGCACAATCCAAAGGCCAAAAAAGGAAATCAGGATCATGAGGATACCAGAAAATCCAAAAATGAAGGCTGGAGTAGATGAGATCGTCCCTAATAGACTAAGGACAAAGGTCGTTGCGATCGAACCTGTACTACATCCCAAAACCGCCATGGACGTTGCCTGGCTCAAGACCCCTGCTGGCATCTGATCTGACAAGACATTGTAAACTGTTGTAAGAGCTACACTATAGGCAAAGCCTGCAAGGACGGTCACAATGGCAAGCATCCAGAGATTGGTAGAAAGCCCGATCAACATTTGGGTCAAGCCATAGGCCACTCCCGAAACGAGCAACAAGCGATCGCGGAAGAGCTGGGTCAAGGGCGAGAAGGCCAAACCTGCCAAGATCCCAACAAATTGCATGGCTGCTAAAATAATCCCTGCAGTTTGGGCAGTGCCATGACCAACTTGCTCCACTACACTTGGAATCCGGATGGTTATCATGACATTAGACAAGACGATTGACGCCGCGACGACTGCTAGGCCAAGCGCTGTCCGCCATTGACTAGCTGTCATTTGATCATTCCGATGTTTCTCCTCTGCATCCACTGTTTTCGAACCATAAGGGACAAATAAGAGATACAAAAGTAAGATAGGAATGCTGATGCCATAAACGAGAAAGGCAGCCTGCCAGCCAAAGCGAATCAAGAGGCTGACTCCAAAGGTTAAAACGGCCGTCCCAACAACCTCTGCAGAACCACGAATGCCAAGGGTTTGGACGCGTTCTTTTCCTTTATAGCGCTCACTGATAATGGCAATGGCAGAAACATTGAGCAAACCAACTGCCATCCCGAAAATAATCCGAGACAAAAAGACAATCGGATAGGCTGGACTGATTAAGGGAATAAAGCCGCATAGAGCGTAAGCAACTAAGCCCGTCACAATCATCTGACGCTCTGAAAATAGACGTCCAATCCATTTATTGAAGATGAGTGAAACCATGATACCAGCTGAAGGAAGCGAGACCAAGAGCTCAATCATGCTATGAGGAATTCCCTTGTAATAGGCAAACATGGCCGACTGCGCACTCGAAATCGAAAACGAGGTCGTCAAAATAAATGAAAGCGCGAGAATACTCACTTTCTCCATGATTTTTTTCATTATTCTATCCTTTAAACTAATCTTTTTTTCACACTCCTCCTATAATAACACGAGCTAGTGACAGGACGCAATAGATTGAATTAAAAAAACGAAATGATTTCTCCATCATTTCGTTCGTGCTAGCAATTGTGAGGCAAATACTCCCGTTCCAACCATCAAAGCGCCAATCCAGACAAAGAGCAGATGATTGGAGGGAGCTAGTGGCGTCACCAACTGGATGAAGAAAGAAGAGAGGGCTGATCCGAGATTGCAGCCGATCAAGACCAGCGAGGTCGCAAGATTCAGGAGATTGGTCGGTATTTTTTCAGACAAGTGATAGAAGATACTGGTGACTCCCGTACTATAAGTAAATCCGGCTAAGAGGGTTCCTAGAACCAAGCTCCACAGCTGTCCGGATAAGCCAATCAAAGCCAGAGCTAGACCGAAACCAAAGCACATGATCATGAGCAAGTTTTTTTTGAAAACATGTGTCAAACTGGCAAAGCCCACTCCTGCTACAATCCCTGTCAATTGCATCAGACTCAAGACGGTTCCAGCTGTTGTCGCCGTTCCCATACGAGCATCAACGATAATATCCGGCACGCGCAAGCTAATAATAGAATTGAAGCAAATGATGATACCAGCAATCACAGCTAGCATTAGACTAAAACGCCATTGAGAGGGGCGAAGACGTGCGGAACCTTTCTTTTTCTCCTTCAAGCTAGCCTGTTTTTTCCCCTTAGGATAAGGGACAAAAAGGATATAGAGGAGTAAAATCAAGTAACCACCACCATATACGGCAAAGATCGCTGGCCAGCCTAGGGGTAAGAGTTGGCCCACCATAAAGGTCAAGATGGCAGAGCCTACCACTTCAGCAGACCCCCGATAACCCAGCATCCGGGTCTTATCATTGCCTGAGTAGCGCTCACTGATAATTGAAATAGCCTTGGCATTGATCATTCCTGTCCCCAAACCAAAGAGCAAACGACTTAGAAAGATGAGAGGATAGTCCTGCACGACCAAAGGCAAGAGGCCACTAGTTGAAAAGAGCAAGAGCCCTGCGATAATCATCTGGCGCTCACTCATCCACCGCTCGATCATGCTATTTAAAAAGAGCATGGCCACGACCGCAAAGGCTGGCAGGGAAACCAAGAGTTCCACCTGGCCTGCTGTATAGCCAAATTGGCTAAAATAAGCCTTCATAGCCGGCAAACCGGCTGTAATTGAAAAGGATGAGATCAGCATGAGCGACAAGCTCAAGAGACTGATTCTTTCCATTGTTTTTTTCATTTTTTATTTC
This sequence comes from uncultured Streptococcus sp., assembly GCA_958445905.1. Classification (GTDB taxonomy): domain Bacteria; phylum Bacillota; class Bacilli; order Lactobacillales; family Streptococcaceae; genus Streptococcus. Next base: position 5,677 of record CAUCUH010000028.1, on the reverse strand, counting down.
CTACACTTTACTGGTAACATTTTGATTTTACTAGTTTTTTCAAAAAAGATTCAAACTAGTATTTTCAATAGAATCCTAGTATAATCAATTTAGAAATAGAAAAACAGGACATTTGTCCTATTTTAGGAGATTGAGATGAAAAAAATTTCCCCATCTACAAGACTCAAGGAAATCATCACAGACTACCAATTGGACCAGATCTTTCCAGGCGACTGTCTTAGCCAGCTGGACCTCGTTCTCTATCAGGCTGGAGATTATATCTGCCGTCAGGGTTCTGAACAAGATGTCATTCCTTATTTTCTCAAAGGTCGGCTCAAGATTATCCACAGTCTTGAGAATGGCAGCGACACCATCCTTGAAATCCAAGAAAAACCTGGACTCTTAGGAGAGATTGAGCTCCTGCTCGATCGGGTCTGTATCACATCGGTCATTGCAGACCAAGACTCGCTAGTCGTTCAGCTCCCAGCCCAGCACTTTAAGAAGCGCCTCCTGCTTGATCCAACCTTTTTGCACTCTACGGCCAAGACCTTGGCTGAGAAATTGCACCAGATCAACTATTTGGCTCCTGCCAACTTTCATTATTCGGTCAAGGAACGCCTCGCTACGCATTTTCTGGAGCATTGCGATGAAAATGGGACCCTCAAGCCCAAGATGAATCAGCTGGCCCTGCGTTTTGGGATCAGCTACCGCCACCTTAGCCGCGTCATCAAGCAGATGATTGAAGAGGGCTTAGTCCAAAGAGAAGGACGAATCTATACGATTTTAGATGCAAAAAGGATGAATGATTTGTCCATCAAACATGCGGAAACCGTCGACAGATAACTTTAATTTTAGGCTCTTTTGTGTTATCATGGAGGGTAGAAAGAAAGTGAGAGTAAAACGATGAAAGCAATTGAAAAAATTACAAGAGCGTCCCATTTGATTGATATGGATGACATTATCCGCGAAGGAAATCCAACACTTCGAGCGGTTGCAGAAGACGTGACCTTCCCTTTATCTGATCAGGAAATTATCCTGGGTGAAAAAATGATGCAATTCTTGCACCATTCTCAAGACCCTGTTATGGCTGAAAAACTTGGCCTCCGTGGAGGAGTGGGACTCGCAGCACCACAGTTGGATATCTCGAAACGGATTATCGCTGTTTTGGTTCCCAATCCAGAAGATGCCGATGGTAACCCACCAAAAGAAGCCTATAGCCTTCAAGAAGTCATGTACAATCCAAAGGTTGTCGCCCATTCTGTTCAAGATGCAGCTCTTGGCGACGGGGAAGGCTGTCTCTCAGTAGACCGCAACGTACCAGGCTATGTGGTTCGCCATGCCCGCGTGACGGTTGAGTATTTCACAAAAGATGGGGAAAAGAAACGCATCAAACTCAAAGGATACAACTCCATCGTCGTTCAACATGAAATCGACCACACCAACGGCATCATGTTCTATGACCGCATCAACCCAAACAACCCATTTGAAATCAAAGAAGGACTCTTGATTTTAGAATAGCGTAAATGACAAAAATACCTAACTGAGGGAACTCTCGGTTAGGTATTTTTCGTTATTTTTTGCCTTGCCTTTTATTCGAAAACTTGCGTATGATAGCACGCGCCACGCTAATGAAGAAATCCAAGGCGATTCCAAAGGTAAGCATTCTGACAATCCACACCAACCAGATTGGTCGTCTTACCTTTGCATCAGCATATCCTAAATGATCAAGTGCTACAATTATCAATAGATAGCTCACTATTTCTAACGGAATACGAAGTTTAGCTTTTTTCAGACTGAAGCCTTTCAACCATTCCCATAACAAATCCCATAGCGTCGGATTATCCTCAGGTTCATCTTCCCAATATTCCTTGCTTTTCGTTTTCAAATACAAAAGGTAGCCCACTTCTGTCAGCAACTGAGTAAAGGCGTAACTGAACAGTATGCTTACGGATACTCCTAGCACCACTCCATAATAGCCAGTAAGGGCCGCTCCTATCATGGAGCAGACGAAGATGATCGTTAGGGCATTGCTACTGTAACTACTTGATTTTGCGAAATAATTTCCCAGGGTTCTAGTTGGTGAAAAGCCAATCTTTAACTGCTTCTTAAGCCAAAAATGATGATAAATAAAGCCCAATAAGGTACAAATCACAAGAAAAGGAATAACGATGAAGCCATATTTTGGGAAACCTACTTCAAATTCTTTATTTGCCAGAGCAGAAACAATGATGAGCAAGCCCATGACTTGGAGCGATAAAAACATTCCTGCATAGGTGAATAAGAGTAGAGTCGTTGACAACACTTGTCTTCTATATGCAAACTTACCAATTAATGGGATAAAAAATACGATTATAAGATAAAGGCAATACGAGACGAGGATATCAAAGAACCAATTGCTGAACGGATTAACTCTTACAATTTTATCGTAGTAACTATAAAAACTAAGTATTTCTATTAACAATACAAATACACCCGCAAAGGAAATAAGCATCATCGATGCTGAAGCACGTGTATTGGCTAAACTTTGGAAATAAATTTTGTTAGCCTGCTCGATATCGACTTTCTTTTTATTTTTCATAGCATGCTCCTTTCTAAAAAATTCTTTTAAGATCCAAAAGCAGATGGATGTTGCTCTTGCTTCTGAATTTCACTTGACTGGATCTACTTGACTTTAGCTTTGAAAGAGATAATTGGGGAATAAAAAATTAAATTCCCAGAGATAAAAAACAGAAATGATGAGATTAATAGACCAAAATGTATTATAAAATTGGGCTCAAAGTTTATTAAAATTGCATAACATACTGCAATGAACATGACTATAAGAAAAGTTACATATATTAAAGGTAATAGTATGTTTTTTATATATTCAGGAAAGCAATACACTTTTCGAGGTGTTTTATCTGCCACAATTTCCTGCATCCCTTCCCCTCTACCCATCCAAATCCGAAGTCCCACTACAAAAATTAAAATCAACATCATCAAGGATAGATTAAGCAAGTGAGAGGTAAAATTGAGGTATTTTTCTATTGGAAACGCCCTTGCTAATAGCATGGAGGTTACACCTAGACCAAGCGAGGTCTTCCCGATATTATTATTCACTAAACTCTGATGCTTCTTGTCTCTTTCAAATACTTTTGGAGCTAGGACTCCTACTTCATCCTCTGTCAGCTGATAGGCTTTATGAGGAATCAAATAAACAAACCATGGCAGAAAATAGGTGATGATAATCGGCCGATCGACTTCCATCAAATACCACTCTCCGTCAACTTTTAATAAATGATAGCGAAAGTTCATTTTCGGCAACCGTTCGATTTTTGCTGGTTTAAATATAGATTAACCTTTCTTGATATTTACATTTTTCCTATTTTTTAATTTTTGCCTTATAATCCTCGCCTGAAGCATATAATACTAAATTTCCTGATGCTAAATAAATAAATGAAGTAACAAATAGGACCATATGAACAATTAGATTTGGTTCAATTTTACTCAAAACTGAGTAAATCATTGCACTTGACAAAAACAAAGGAACTATCAACAATAAAAGATTTCTTAGTACTATCCTAAATCTTACTGGGCGACAATAGATTCTATTAGCTTTCTTTGAAGGCTTTATGACCGACTCTTTTTTCCCGATGCTGATCCAGATGCGAATTCCAAAAGCAATGCATAGAACAAGGATCATTAGCACTAGATTAAGTGGATGGGAAGCAAAATATAAATAATCCTCTATCGGAAAGGCTCTACCTAGTAAAACTGCTAAGGAACCAGCACCAAGTGTTGAAATCCCTGCTTTAGTCTGAGTTGAAAGTATGTTCTTATCTCTTTCAAACACTTTCGGAGCTATTGCTTCTACTTCATCCTCTGTTAGCTGATAAGCTTTATGAGGGATAAAATAGGTAAACCATGGAAGAAAATAGGTGATGATAATTGGCCGATCGACGTCCATTAAATACCATTCATTCTCTACTTTTAACAAACGATATCGAAAATTCATTTTCGGCAAACGATCGATTTTTGCTGGTTTAAACATAGATTGATCTTACTTTCTATACTATTTTATTCTTAGACAGTCATAATTATCTTATTTATTCATAAAAGAACATACCTTCCATCATACCTGATTTTACTTTGATGATCAAGTTTTGACCAAAAAAAGTATCCAACTTCTTAACAGTTGGATACTTTTTACCTTATTATTTGTTAGCGCAGTGGTTGATTGCTCAAAACACTGTTTTGAGGCGGCAGATAGGGATTGCAAAGCAAGCCCCTTCCTAATCAACTGTGCGGGGGCAGGACTACGAAATCGAGACTGCGTCTACTGATTTCTGTCCTGCTCCCTATATCGCCCAATCTCCGTTACGGAAGACTGGGACGCGGGTGCCGTCTTCTCGGATGCCGTCGATATCCATTTGGCTTGAACCGATCATGAAGTCGACGTGGACGTCTGAGCGGTTAAGGCCGGCTGCTTCGAGTTCTTTTTCTGTGAACTCTGCACCACCTTCTACGCTGGTTGCATAGGCTGCTCCGATGGCCAAGTGGTTAGAGGCATTTTCGTCAAAGAGAGTGTTAAAGAAGGTAATGCCTGATTGGGAAATCGGGCTTGGATCTGGGACGAGGGCACATTCACCCAAAGCACGCGCTCCCTTGTTTTTGAAGACCAAATCTTTCATGACTTGATCGCCTTTTTCTGCTGTGATATCTACGATTTCTCCATTTTCAAAGGTCACTTTGATGCCTTCGATGATGTTTCCATTGTAGCTAAGCGGTTTTGTAGACGTTACATAGCCTTCTGCGCGACGGAAGTCAGGAGCTGTGAAGACCTCTTCTGTCGGCATGTTTGGCAAGAAGCTTTCACCTTGGGCATTGATGGCTCCGGCAGATTCCCAGACGTGGTTTTTCGGCAAGCCAAGAGTCAAATCAGTCCCTGGTGCTGTGTAATGAAGGGCTGAGAATTGTTCCTTATTCAGTGTATCTGCCTTGCTCTTGAGAATAGCAGCATGCTCTTCCCAAGCCTTGACGGGATCTTCCTCATAGACCCGGCAAGTCTTGAAGATTTGATCCCACAGGAGATCCACTGCTTCTTCATCGCTCGCCGCATTTGGGAAGACCTTTTTCGCCCATTCTAGTCCTGCTGCAGCAGCAACGGTCCAGCTGACCTTGTTAGATTGAGTAGCGATGCGCATTGGTTTCATGGCTATACCCAAGGCCTTGGCAGAGGCAGAAAGCTTCTCTGCCTCGACACCATTTAAGGCACCTGGATCAGACGAGCGCACACCCAAGCGACTAGCCTTGTGGTCTAAGAGGTAGTTCATCTCTGCAATCTTGTAGTCTGGCACATTGTCCAAACGATCCATCGGTGCATGGAGGAATTTTTCCCGGGTAGTGAAGTCATCTGCCCATTGGACAATCACTTCGTGTGCCCCCAAGGCATAGGCTTCCTTCACAATCAAGTGGGCCAATTCTCTTTGTTCCACATCGATGTTCAAGACCAAGGTATGACCAGGTTGCACGTTGATACCGTTCGCCACCAACAATTTGGCATATTTTTCAAGGTTCTCTTTAAAATTTGGTAAAACCATTTTTTTCTCCTTCATAAGTGAATGATCTCCTCCTAGTATACCATAAGTTCATGCAAAAAGAGAGCGGGACAGAAATCGGTAATTCGTTAGAATTCGATTTCGTCGTCCCACCTCCGCAC
>CAUCUH010000027.1:0-16622 GCA_958445905.1 uncultured Streptococcus sp. | reverse complement strand
CCTTTCACCTGATGAAAGGGCCGTATTAAATAAGGCGAACGGGCTTTTGTGATGAACATTGCCGGTCTGAAAACCTCTAAGATGTTTACTCTGACAGCTACTGTTGCAAAATTAATTCCAATTGTCCTCTTCTCACTCTTTGCCATCTTCTTCATTCCCGGTGGCGTGAGCAAGGGCAACTTCACACCTTTCCTTCAATTGGAAAGTGGAACAAACCTCTTCAGTTCTATTTCTAGTACAGCCGTCTACATCTTCTACGGTTTCATCGGATTTGAAACCATGTCTATCGTTGCAGGGGAAATGCGCAACCCTGAAAAGAACGTTCCCCGCGCTATTCTAGGTTCTATCAGTATTGTATCTGTTCTCTACATGTTGATCATCGCAGGAACAATCGCCATGCTTGGTGGTCGCATTATGCAAACTGGTGCACCAGTACAAGACGCATTTGTCGAAATGATTGGCCCTATCGGAGCTCCACTCGTTTCTTACGGAGCCCTCATTTCAATCGCCGGTCTAAACATCGGTGAATCCATCATGGTCCCTCGTTTTGGTGCCGCATTAGCAACTGAAAAACTCTTGCCAGAAGGGCTTGGAAAAACAAACTCTAAGAATGCCCCTGTCATTGCCATTATCATTTCTGGTATCTTCGCCTTCTTACTCTTGTTATCTGGCTCTTTCGAAACATTAGCAACCTTCAGTGTTGTCTTCCGTTTCTTCCAATACATTCCAACTGCTTTGGCAGCCATCAAACTCAGAAAAATGTACCCAGACAAAAAGGTTACCTTCCGAGTACCATTTGGTCCTGTTATCCCAGTTCTAGCTGTTGTGATCAGTATCTTGATGATTGCAGGGGACAACCTAATGAACTTTGTTTGGGGTGCCATCGGTCTCGTGATCGCAAGTGGACTCTACTTTGTTTTCCACGGCGATAAACTACATAAATCGAAAACCCTTCCTCACTAATTTTCTTTACACACTAGATGGGAACAGAGACGGGAGTGAAGCTCGGTTTTGCTCCCTAACCCATCTAGGACTCCACGAATGTCAAACCTGAGCCCTTTTCTCTATGACTCCTTTCAATTTTTTTAGATCAATAGACAATGGGCCCATGTTTGGTATTCAAACCGAAGTAAACAACACTACTTCCACAGAACAACTATTCATAATCGGAGGTTTTATATGACTCAATTGATTCATTTAGATGGTAATAGCTTAACACTCGAAGAAGTCATCGCTGTCGCTCGGCACGGTGCCCAATGTGAGCTTGATGAACAAGCCAAAGAAGCCGTTATCGCATCCCGTAAAATCGTTGATGACATTGTCCGGGAAAAACGAGTCGTCTATGGTGTAACCACTGGCTTTGGTTCCCTCTGTAATGTCAGCATCTCTCCAGAAGATACTGTTCAACTGCAAGAAAACCTGATCCGAACTCACTCATCTGGCTTCGGTGATCCACTTCCTGAAGATGCTGTTCGTGCCATCATGCTGATCCGTATCAACTCACTCTTGAAAGGTTATTCTGGCATTCGTCTGTCAACCGTTGAAAAACTGTTAGAATTGCTCAACAAAGGAGTCACTCCTTATATCCCTGAAAAAGGCTCTCTCGGAGCTTCTGGAGACCTTGCTCCTCTTTCTCATATGGTTTTACCAATGTTGGGCCTTGGACGTGCCTACTACAAAGGAGAACTTCTCAGTGGTCAAGAAGCCTTAGATCGTGCTGGAATTGAAAAGATCCAATTAGCTGCCAAAGAAGGGCTTGCCTTGATCAATGGTACGACTGTCCTAACCGGTATCGGTGCTCTTGCGACTTATGATGGTATCCAATTGCTCAAACTCTCTGATATCGCTGGTGCTCTCTCAATGGAAGTTCACAATGGAATTACCAGTCCATTCGAAGAAGACCTTCATTCCATCCGCCCACAAAGTGGACAATTGGCAACTGCTCGCAACATCCGTAACCTTCTTGAAGGAAGTAAGAATACCACTGTTGCGACTCAACAACGGGTACAAGATCCTTATACACTTCGCTGTATCCCTCAAATACATGGAGCCAGCAAGGATTCTATTGCTTACGTAAAAGAAAAAGTTGAAATCGAAATCAACTCTGTCACAGATAACCCAATCATTACCAAAGAAGGACACGTCATCTCAGGAGGTAACTTCCACGGTGAACCAATGGCGCAACCATTTGACTTCTTAGGCATTGCCCTTTCTGAAATTGGGAACGTATCTGAACGTCGGGTGGAACGCTTGGTCAACAGCCAACTCAGTAAATTACCATCCTTCTTAGTCAAACACCCTGGACTCAACTCAGGCTTCATGATTACCCAGTATGCTTGTGCATCCCTTGCATCGGAAAATAAAATTTTGGCTCACCCTGCTAGTGTCGATTCTATTCCATCTTGTGAAAACCAAGAAGATTTCGTCAGCATGGGAACGACTGCCGCTCGTAAAGCAGCAGAAATTCTTAAAAACTCACGTCGCATCGTTGCTACTGAAATCATGGCAGCCTGCCAAGCCTTAGATCTCAAACCAGAAAATCATGAACTTGGTAAAGGGACAAAACCAGCTTATGAGCTGATTCGTCAAAAACTGAACTTCATTGAATTTGACAAAGATATCGAAATCTTTGAAGAACTCAATAAAGCATCTGCTGTTGTCGAAAGCGAAGAATTCTTAGCAACCATCGAAAAAGCAGTTGACTTAAGCATTCAATACTGATACAGTAAGAATAAAGCAAAACAGAGGCTGGCGATCTTCTCAGCCTCTGCCTGCTTTCAGAAAAATAAGGGAGGCGACAAGCTTGCTCACAAACTACTATCCAATGACCTACAGCTACTACCAAGGTAGCATCGAGGACAATCCCTACACGGCCAAATGGGGAATGGTCACCAAATTTTTAGACCTAAACGACGAGACCCTCACTCCATTTGAGGGTATGACCTTTGGGATCATCGGCTTTAAGAGCGACAAAGGAGTCTATATCAATAATGGGCGTGTAGGAGCAGTCGAGGGTCCTACAGCCATCCGTTCTCAAATCGCTAAACTTCCATGGCACTGGGGAACCAATGTGACAGTGTATGATGTGGGAAATATTGACGGGCCCAACCATTCACTAGAAGAACTCCAAGAAAGTCTCTCACAAGCGATCCAGCGCATGTACCAATTAGGGATCCAACCTATTGTCCTAGGAGGCGGTCACGGAACTGCGTACGGCCACTATCTAGGGATTCAATCCAGTTTAGAAAAAGATGAACAACTGGCTGTGATCAATCTGGATGCCCACTTTGATTTGCGGCCATACGACCAAACCGGTCCCAATTCTGGAACAGGATTTCGTCAAATGGCTGATCATGCTAAAGAAAAAGGTCAGGACTTCCCTTACCTCATCCTTGGGATCCAAGAGCACAATAACAACCTCTTCCTCTTTAATTATGTCGCTAAAACACCAAGCATTGATTTCTTAACAGGGCAAGACCTCTTCCAGATGAGCCACCAAGCCATTCTGGATCGAATCGATCAATTTTTAGAAAACCAAACCGCGATCTATCTGTCTATTGATATGGATTGCTTTGCGGTCGGCTCTGCTCCTGGTGTTAGCGCCATCCAATCATTGGGTGTCGATCCCAAACTGGCCCTTCTGCTTCTCCAACACATTGCTGCTAGTGGTAAGCTAATCGGATTTGATGTCGTGGAAGTTTCTCCTCCTCATGACATTGACAACCATACTTCAAACCTTGCTGCGACCTTTATCTTTTACTTGACCCAAATATTGGCGCAACAAAAACTGAACTAAGAAGATTTCTACACACATAAAAAGCATAGAAACACCCATTGCTTGGGTATTTCTATGCTTTTTTCATTTTCGCCTGAAAGGAGGCATGGCCTCTTAGCCTTCTCTTATGATTTAGATAAGAGACACTACAGGTCTTTTAATTTCTTAAGAAACTGACGATCTCTGTATGGATTCAAGTGTTGCTCTGCCACCTTTTTGTAGTAATTTTTATCTTCTTTTAAGAAGGTGCTCAGGGCAGGAGCGAGCTCTATTCCTTTCTCCTTTTGATCAGATAAGAAAGCCAATAGATAATGAACCATCCCCTTATCCCGAGAATTAGCAGATGGATTCATCGTCCTTTCTTTTCGAGCCAGATAATCCGCAACCTTCTCCTGATCCCCTTGCTGACAAGCAATCAAGGATTGGTAAAATTCGAGCAATTCTTCCTTCCAAGGGAAACGAACACTGGACAAAATCTTCTGAGCTCTGTCAAAACAGAGGCGAGCTTGGATCAAATCTCCCTTCCAATAATAGGCGATTCCAAGATCAATATCAAAGACGACACGGACGGAATCAACAGCTTGATCTCCCACTAAACGCAGAACCTCTTCTAAGTGGGTGACCGCTACTTGGAAATGTCCTCTCACTTGCTCGATTTCAGCGAGGTAGGCCAAAGAAGCTGCAATTTGAATGGCATACTTGGCCTGCATGCTATTGGTTAAACTAAAGCAATCAATGGAGCGATACAGATGCCGGGTCGCCTGCTCCTCATCCCCAACCATCAGGTGATACAAGCCTTTCAAACGCAACTGGATCGCGATGACCTCATGATTATTGGCTTGGATAGCATCTTCCAGAGCCAAATCTGTATAATAGGCCATCTCAGAGATATTCTCCGTTTGAATGCAATAATAAATAATTTGCCGATAACCCTCTAAGAGGAAGTCGGATTGCTTGAGTTCCCGCGCATAGGAGATGACTTTTTGGATATCATGAATCCCCTTTTGATACTCCCCACTCCGAATAAAATAGCGACCTTCTAGGTACAAGTAACGCAGTTGCAAATGCTTGTATTCTCTATCTCTTTGGTGCCTTGAAAAGAGGTTATCTAATTCTTGGCGAATGCGGGATAGCTCTCCAAAAATGTCCAAATGGCTATTTGTACCATCTGATAGGAACCCCTCATCTGCCTTGGAATAAATCGGAAACAGTTCATGCTCCAGCTGAAGAATTTCTTCTAAGTAGGTCAACTCAAACGATAAGGAGCGCAAGAGATTTTGGGATTGCTTGTATTGGTAGGCAATTTCCTTATAAAGAAGAAGGTCCGTCGCATCTTCTAAGGTTTCTTCCAATTTTTGCGCAATTTGTTGGTGGAAGAGCCGCCGTCTAGCTGGCGAAAGAAGATGGTAAAAGTACATGGCTACCAATTGCTTGCAAAATTGAACCATGAGAGCCTCTCCTTCTTCTACTATTGAGACGATCGCTCTTTCAGATAAAGGCTCGATTAATTCTGTCAAAACAGGAAGCTCTGTAGCCGTCAATTCTGCCAAGATAGACAGAGAAATTGGCTTATGAAAACAAGATAGGTAGTGTAGAAGAGCCTCTTCCTCACTGCTCATATCCCCAAGTTCCTGAGAAAGATAGGCTTGAATGATATCAGGCAAGGGTTCTAAATTTTCATTTTCTTTCCACTCTTCGATATAGCTGGACAGCAAGAACGGACTGCCTTCACTCCATTCAACCATCTGCTCCATCACTGCCGGCTCTATTGCCCCCAGTTCCCCTTTCAAGAGAGCACGACTTTCACTTGGGGAAAAATTGGTCAACTCTAGTTGGGACAAGCGTTTCTCTACCTTCAAGCCCCCCAAGAAGTTGACGAAGAAATCTGGTAGGGGATCTTCCGCTGTGAAAATTAGTTGCCATTTCTCCTGACTTCTTCTCTCCTCTAGTTGTTTCACTTTTTCTAGAGACACTGCATCGAACCACTGGGCGTTTTCAAGCAGGATCAGGAGCGGTTTTTCTTTGCTAAGGCCTTGAAGCTGATTCCATACAGAAATGAGATCATCCTCCTCTTCCAGAAGGGAAATCCCCATCTTATCCCCCAGTTTCTCTAGCGCTTGTCTGAGATCATTCCAGCTGCTTCCTTCGTATCGTTGACTAGTAGCTTTTCCTTCCACCTTGATAAAGTTAAAACTGCGATTGGACATCAAGACCAACTGTCGCAAGAGACGTTTCTTACCTGTTCCAGATTGCCCCATCACGAGAAAAGGACCTACCGCTTTACCTGTCTCGACTAAGGAAAGGTATTCCTCGAGTTGCGAGAGTTCTTGTTTCCGACCAAAGAAAGAAAGTTCACGAATATTCAAGCGATTGGTCAGTTTATGAGTTCGTTTGGCTTCCAAAACGGAGTGATAAAGTTCCTCAATCGCTCGACTGGGACGCACACTGAGCTCGCGATCCAATAAATCGACTAGCTTATAATAGGTCTCGAAAAATTTTCCTAGCTGATGATGGAAGCTATAATACTCCATCAAGAGTTGGTAGTTTTTCTCTTCAAATTCATCCAGTTCTACCAAATGATGGAGCAAGAGTTCTATACCAGGATCTCCGAAACCGACCTTTTCAATTTTTTGATAGCAGCTTTCGACATAGAGCTTCCTATAAGCATCTCGTTTGCGAGATGCCCACTGATCAAAGTCTTCATCATCCTTGACATAGAAGCCCTCTAGAAAGTCTCCCCGATAGAGATCCAAGGCACTTAGTGGATCTCTTTCAAAGAGCTGAACATCCAGCGAAAGATTCAAGTCAGGATTAAGGGCCAAACTACTCCTCGTCGGAGAGACGATCACATCTCCTTCAAAGATTTTGTTGGCTTGATAAACGGTATTCCGTAAATTTTTCCGAGCTACTTGGTTTTCTTTATCTCCCCAAAGAATACCGGCTATTTCGTCACGATTGACCTCACCCATTACAGCCAAGTAATAGAATAAAGCCTCCATCTTCGAGAAGGAAAAACGAATATCTTTCTGATTAAATACAACCTTAGGGGGTCCAAATAACTTCAAGGTGAGTTCTCTCTTCATTGCAAACGCCTCCAAAATCTTCATATTAATACTATAAAAAAAAAGTTGTCTTTTAGCAAGCGATTGGCCCAAGAAAAAAGAGACTGAGAAAAATCCTTCTCAATCTCTACAATTCCTACTAAAAGTGTTGATCAATTCACTTCAAAATTCGGTTGATGAGCAAATAAAGCCTTTGTTGCTTGGTAGACGTGGTAAGCGACATCTTCATTGTTCATGGTATAGAGGTGGACACCTGCCACATCTTGAGTAACCAAATCAACGATTTGATCGACTGCATAAGCCAAGCCGGCTGCGCGAAGAGACTCTGGATCATGCTCATACTTATCAAGGATGGCTTTAAATTTCCGTGGGATATGAACATTTTCACAAGTTTTGAGGAGACGGAGGGCCTGGTTTCTGTTAAGAATCGGCATCACTCCTGCATGAATAGGAACATTGATCCCAGCTAAAGTACACTTATCTTGAAAATCATAGAAACGCTCATTGTCAAAGAAAAGTTGAGTGACCAAGCTAGAGCATCCTGCATCTACCTTCTTTTTCAGATTTTGAATATCTGAAATTTGATTTGGAGAATCTGGGTGACCTTCTGGGTAACAAGCACCAATCACATCAAAGTGAGGAGCTTCTGTTTTAATAAATTCAATCAAGTCCGTTGCATAACGAAAGTCTTTTAAAGGTTCCACACCAGGGATAATATCCCCACGCAGAGCCAAGATCCGATGTACCCCGACTTCATCTAACTCATGAAGAGTATCAGCCACTTTTTCCTTGGTCAAATAAACTGCTGGCAAGTGAGCAATTGTCGGAATAGACAATTCATTTTGAATGTAATTGGCTAAAGCAACCGTCGTCTCTTTGATATTGTATTTATTATTGCTAGCGGTCACACTAATGAAGTGAGGGGCTAGCTCCTGCATATTTTCCAAAGCACGTAAGAGTTTGGCATTGCCTACTTCAGGATTTGGAGGAAAAACTTCAAATGACAGAGACGGTGTGTGTTGTGACATATTCTATCCTTTTCTTTTGTTTCGTTGATCAAGAACTCTGAGCCACTGTTTCTAGAATAAGGGATGATTCGAAAACCCTCTACACGATGATAGAAGGTCCTCGAAACATTTTCTTACAAGTGTTCACGCGCTTCTTTAGCAGCATTAACTAGTTTGATCAAGCTTTCTTTTGTTTCTTTAATTCCGCGAGTCTTCAAACCACAGTCAGGGTTGATCCAAACTTTGCCACTTGGTACTTTCGCCAAGATCGCTTCGATAGTGTGATCAATTTCACCGTCTTGTGGGACACGTGGTGAGTGAATATCGTATACCCCAGGTCCAACTTCTGTTTGGAAGTTTTTGGCTTTCAACTCATCCAAGATTTCAAGGTTTGAACGACTAGCTTCAAATGAGATAACGTCCGCATCCAAGTTGTCGATAGCTGGGATGATATCTGTAAATTCTGAGTAACACATGTGCGTGTGGATTTGTGTATCTGGCGCTACAGTTGAGTGTACCAAGCGGAAGGCTGGAATCGCCCAGTCAAGGTAGTCTTCGTACCAGTCGCTTCGACGGAGTGGCAATTTTTCACGAAGAGCAGCCTCGTCGATTTGGATGATCTTCACGCCTGCAGCTTCAAGGTCAAGAACTTCATCCTTGATGGCAAGAGCGATTTGAAGAGTAGAATCCTTGATAGAGATATCTTCACGTGGGAATGACCAGTTAAGGATGGTAACAGGTCCAGTCAACATCCCTTTAACAGGTTTGTCCGTACGACTTTGTGCGTAGCTAGACCATTTCACAGTGATTGGGTTAAGACGAGTCACATCACCCCAGATGATTGGTGGTTTCACCCCACGCATACCGTATGATTGTACCCAACCATTCTTAGAGAAGAGGTAACCAGACAAGTTTTGACCGAAGTACTCAACCATGTCGTTCCGCTCGAATTCACCGTGTACAAGCACGTCAAATCCAACTTCTTCTTGCCATTTGATCCATTCGTCGATCGTTTCAGCAAGGAAGGCATCATATTCTTCTTGAGTCAATTCACCCTTACGGAAGGCCAAACGTTTGGCACGTACTTCCTTAGTTTGAGGGAATGAACCAATGGTAGTGGTTGGAAGTGCTGGAAGCTTGAAGGCTTCTTTTTGGATTTCTTCCCGTTCTGCAAAGGCTGGCAAGCGAGTGTAGTCTGCTTCTGTCAAAGCTGCGATGCGAGCATGAAGTTCAGCATTTGCTCCAACGCGTTCTGTTGCAAAGAGTTCTTTGTTGGCAGCAAGAGCTTCTGCTCCTTGACCATTGCGGATGGCATCCAAGTCACGTAATTCACCCAATTTTTCAACCGCAAAGGCGAAGTGGTTCAAAATAGCTGGTTCAAAATCTTCGTTAGCCGTTGTAAATGGCACATGAAGAAGGGAGCAAGAAGTCGTCAAGACAACCTTTTCAGCTGGAACTTGTTCAAGAATTGCAAGACTCTTCTCGTAGTTGTTACGCCAGATGTTTTTCCCATTCACAATACCAGCATAAAGGGTCTTATCAGCTGGGAAGCCACCTTTCACCAATTCAAGTGTTTTCTTCCCTTCAACAAAGTCAAGACCGATACCATCTACTGGCAAGTTTACAAGGTCATTGTAGACATCACGAACATCACCAAAGTAAGTTTGGATCAAGACTTCAAGACCTTTCTTGTCAGCCAAGAGTTTGTTGTAGAGGTTCAAGAAGAGAGCTTTTTCTTCAGCTGACAAATCTTTGACAAGAGCTGGCTCATCGAGTTGAATACGAGTCGCACCAAGCTCAGCCAATTTGGCAAAGACTTCTTGGTAAGCAGCAACCAAGCTGTCTACGAAGTCTTCAGCTTTCACACCATCTTCAAAGTCAGATAATTGAAGGAAAGTGAATGGTCCAACCACTACTGGACGAGTATCAAGACCCAATTCTTTGGCTTCTTGGTACTCATCAAAAATCTTGTGACCAGCCAATTTTACTTCTGTCGTTTTTTCAAATTTAGGAACGATGTAATGGTAGTTGGTGTTGAACCATTTTTTCATTGGAAGGGCACGGACATCCCCTTTTTCACCTTGGTAACCACGTGCCAAAGCGAAGTATTGTTCAAGATCTGTCAAATCCAAGTTTTGAACAGATGCAGGCACAACGTTGAAAAGGAAGGCTGCATCAAGGAAATTGTCGTAATGTGAGAAGTCATTTGAAGGAATCTCTGAGATGCCTTGTTCTTTAACGATATTCCAATGTTTAGCACGCAAGTCTTTAGCAGCTGCCAAGAGCTCGTCTGCTGAGATTTCTTTTCTAAAGTATTTTTCAGTTGTAAATTTTAATTCACGGAATTCACCCAAACGTGGGAAACCGATAATTGTAGTTGACATGTTGTGTCCTCCAAAAATTCTAATTGACACTATCATATCAGAAGATAGGCATCTTGTATAATTGCTTTTACACGAATTTTGATATAGCCAAAAACTATAACACAGATTTAATGGGCCTTGAGACCAGAAATCAAAAGTAAAAACTAGGACTTCTTATAAATATTTCCTATAGCCCAAGCTTCCCTGAACCATTTCTGAGCGGATTTTGAGCGGATTCTGCTAGAAGAACCGCCCCTAAAAATAAAGCAGGCCTTCTCTATCGAGAAAGACCTGTGCAAGCATAAACAAATTGCTTCTGTTTACAAATCTAAGAAATTCTATAAAAATGTATTCCTTAGAATGATTCTATCATCTAGTGAAACTTTCCGCCGTGAGAAAAGTGCTAGAAACACTATTGTTTCTAGCACTCGGGAGTTTTGAGAGTAAAACAGTTTGGGAAACTGTTTTAGCCTGAGCCCAGAAATTAAAGAGCGAAGGGGCTCAATACGAATTGAACACGGGCTGCGGATTGTGTCAAAAAGATAAGTTCTCCTAGAATCTAAAGATTCTTCGTCAAACTTCCTATTTGCCTTTATCCGCAGTCGCCCTTTGTATCTTGATTTAGTCTTGGAACTTCGTAGAAGTTCGCTGACGTCCGTAACTCACCTAAGGAAAGTTTTTTAGATGACGTCGTTCCCAATCTGACAGGTCTTCTCAACTGAGAAAGACCTGCTTCTACGAGGAAGTAATTTCCTCTATTTTTCTTACTTTTATCAGGCTAGTTTGACACAGAAGGCATCCCAAGGGGCCAACTTGCCTGATTCGAGGACTTGTTCTACCTTGGTATTGGCAATGAGAACCTCTTCAACCCCATTGACGAGCGGTAACTCTTGCTCTTGACTGGAGAGATTGACAACCACCAGATAGGCTTGCTCTCCTTCTACCCGCTTGTAGGCAAAAACCTTGTCTGTTGCGTCCACCAATTCATAATCAGCGGTCACAAGCCAAGGGTACTCTTTTCTCAAAGCAATGAGGGCTTGGTAGGTATAGAAAATAGAGTCTGGATCTGCTAGGGCAGCCTCTACATTGATCTCTTTGTAGTTTGGGTTGACCGCAAGCCATGGACGACCTGTCGTAAAGCCAGCTTCTGCTTCATCATTCCACTGCATCGGTGTCCGGGCATTGTCCCGACCAATATGGCGGATTTGATCCATGATCACTTCGAGCGGAACCCCTTTTTCTAAGGCTTCATGAGCATAGTTGATCGACTCAATATCTTCTACGTCCTCAAGGCTCTTAAATGGAAAATTGGTCATCCCGATTTCTTCCCCTTGATAGATATAAGGAGTTCCCTTCATCAAGTGAAGCAGAATCGCTAAAGCCTTGGCAGATTTGACACGGTAGTCGCCATCATCCCCCCAAGTTGACACAATCCGTGGCAAATCGTGGTTGTTCCAAAAGAGGGAATTCCAGCCTTCCTCTTCTCCTAATTCCGTCTGCCACTTGGTGAAAATTTCCTTCAATTTAGGCACATCCAATTCCTTAGCGTAGTGCCACTTTGGTTGACCTGGTTGGTATTGAAGGCCGATGTGTTCAAATTGGAAAACCATGGACAATTCTTGATTTTTTGGATTGGAGTATTGCTTGGCAATCTCTGGAGTTGCTCCCCAAGTTTCTCCCACCGTGAGCAAATCCTTGTCTCCAAAGGTGGCGCGATTCATCTCCTTCAAGTAAGGATGGAGCATGGGACCATTGTTGATGATTTCCTGATCTGGGATCTTACCGATCATATCGATGACATCCATACGGAAGCCACCAATTCCCTTGTCAATCCAGAAATTCATCATGTCATAAATCTGATGACGAAGCTCCTCGTTTTCCCAGTTAAGGTCTGGTTGCTTCTTACTGAAGTTGTGCAGGTAGTATTGGCCTGATGCCTCATCAAATTCCCAAGCAGAACCACTAAAAGCAGAAATAATGCCATTTGGCTCATCGCGCCAAATATAGAAATCCCGCTTTGGACTATCTGGATTTTCACGTGCTTCGATAAACCAAGCATGCTCATCAGAGGTATGGTTGACCACCAAGTCCATGATGATTTTGATCTTGCGTTTATGGCCTTCTGCGATCAATTCTTCCATATCTTCCATAGTCCCAAAGATGGAGGCAATATCCTCGTAATCCGAGATGTCATAGCCGTTATCATCCATGGGACTCTTGTAGACTGGTGAGAGCCAGATCGCTGTAATCCCTAATTTTTCCAAGTAGTCTAGCTTGCTCGTGATCCCCTTGAGATCCCCGATGCCATCGCCATTACTATCCTTGAAACTCTTTGGATAAACTTGGTAAATTACGGCATTATGCCACCATTTTTGTTCCATTTTTTTCTTCTCCTTTATGATTGTGAAATCACTTTCATCATACAAAAATAGGGATGAAATTACAAGAATTTACAAGTCTTCATTCTCTTCACTGGAATAAATCACTTCAAAGAGACGTTGACGCAAACCTTCCTCTAAAGGCGTAATGACCTTCATCAACTGTTTCCAATTCTTGGCTGTTGAACAAGCCGCAAATAATTCATTCTTTCTATCGTAGGCCAGGTTGGCAGATTTCAAGAGCTCAAACATCCGATCTTCTTTTGCAGTAGGACGCGATTGCAGCTCACCCATCGCAATCTCCTGACTGTGATTGTCCACTAAGATAGGGGCTGTCTCAAAGGTATGGAGGAAGAACCGGTGCTGTCTCTTTTCAGGAAGCAGCGTTCGATCACCTGTTAAATCCAACCTAATCTTTCTTTCATCCCAATTGACAGTTAGGCGGGTTTCAACCCTGTTATCTCCTTCTCCTTCAAGGAGCACGAAGGAACGATTGTCACCTGGGAAAAGATGCCAGTCCAGCATTTCTGGGAGCTCTACCCCTGTCTGCGGTTGTGCATCCATAGGGATGACGGCTCCTGCACGCGCAAAGACCGGAATATCCTGGCTAGCTCTAAAGACTGTAAGCTTGCCTTTTCCTTCGTACTTCCAATCATGGAAGAAATCATACCAAACTCCGTCTGGGAACCAAACACTCACAGAAGCACTATGATAGACAGGATCCAGAGCCTCTGAAATTGGGGCCACCATGAGTTCACTACCAAAGAAATATTGATTTTTAGCCTCATAAGCCTCTTCTTCGTTTGGATAGTGGTAATAGAGGGGCTGAACCAAAGGCAGTCCTTCTTCATGCGTCGCCACATTCATGGTGTAAAGATAAGGTAGTAAGCTGTGACGCAGGCGCAAATATCGCTTCATCCAGCGACAGGTCTCAGACGAGTAAAACCACGGTTCCTTACTGTTAAAGGCATTACAAGAACTATGGAGACGATTGATCGGACTAAAGACCCCAAATTGCAACCAGCGAAGAGCCAAGTCTTCATCGTAGTAACCCCGCATATGGCCACCAATATCGTGACTCCACCACGTATAACCGATATTTGAAGCTGTGCTGGTAAAATAGGGTTGAAAGGCTAGGGATTCCCAAGTCACAATGGTATCCCCTGAAAAACCGATCGGATACCGGTGGCTGCCAGGACCTCCATAACGCGATAAGATAAGACCAGCTTGACCTGTACGACAATTGTCTAGATAATGATAATGATTTAACAACCAAAGGGGATCCATCTTGCCATGACTTCCCTGTTGCCAATCAATCCACCAAAAGTCGACTCCTTGATCTTCCAAGGGATGATGGACATCTTCGAAATAAGCTTCGCGAAAGGCTGGACTGTAAAAGTCAAAGCTAGCCGCTTCTTCTTTTTCCGCATCTAATCCCAAGCGTTTTGCGACCATGGGGTAAGCATCCTCGAAGGCACGAATGCCATCTGCTGGATGGACATTTAAGGTCACCTTTAAACCACGCTCATGAAGACCATGTAAGAAGGCAGCTGGATCAGGAATCAAGTCCCGGTTCCAACTATAGCCCGTCCAACCACTTCCAAAGCGAGCAGGAATCGCTGTCTTGTGCCAGTCCATATCGATCACACTGACAGCCAAAGGCACCCCTTCAGCCTTGAAACGATCCATTAAATCTGTGTACTCCTGACTGGTATAAGGCCAATACCGACTCCACCAGTTTCCCAGAGCATAACGTGGCAAGAGAGGGGGTTGTCCCGTCAGATGGTAAAAATCTTTCAAGGCCCCTAGATAATCGCGCCCATAACCGAAGAAATACAGATCCACTTCTGGACATGGCCGTGCTCTAAATCCGCTTTCGACATCATACAAGTAGGAGCTGGAATCGTCTAAAAGAGCATAACCGGCCTTGCTCAAGATCCCATCTTCCAACTCCATAGCTCCATCGACCTCGTCAAGCGTCCGACTGGTCCCTTTCAAGGTCTCAGGCTGATCACCATAGTGCCACCGGCTACCATAGACTGCATACTGACCCTTGAGCTCGATAAAAAGCCGATCCGGTGTAAAAGGTCCCTTTTCAAAATGAAGGTGGAGATGCTCCGTATGCAGATCGAGGACCTCTTCTGTCTCTACGACCTCACAGGCAACAGGTCCAAAATCACGATTTTGCACAACTTGCGTCTGACCATCTTCAAAAACACCACCCTCTGAATATTCCAAGCGCACCAAAGATTCCGTTAATACGGAGATTCGGTAGTTCTCTCCCTGTATCACTGATCCTGCCATTTGTCTTTCCTCCTCTTTTTATGGAGCATCTGACTGCCCGCTTTTTATCTGCTTCACCTCACCGTGTAAGCGTTTACGATTTTACTATAGCACTCAAAAAAAGGCCTGTCAACACCTGACAGAACCTTTCCTAAAATATTATAAGATCAACTTCCCCAATGGATCAAGAGATACATGAGACTCGATCCAAACATATCTGCCAAGACATGCATGAGGAAAAATGACAAGAGATTCTTGACGACCTTGAGGACGGACGTTAGGTGAAATTATCCAGTGGATGATTTCAGCAATTCAGGAAGTTCCATGACTAAATTAAGATACAGAGGGCATCTGCGGAGTAAAAATTAAAAATCATATTTCTGCAGAATCATTTCACCTATTTTAGTTAAAAAATAGGTTATCAACATTCTGAGGCTGGGACAAAAGTCCTAGCCTCTTAATTGTTTTTGTACTGTTGAGCAAGACGCAGTGGTTGAGTGGGCTCTACTAGGCTGAATTCATCAGCTTTTACAGCCCTACTCAACTATGCGGAGGTGGGACGACGAAATCGAATTCTAACGAATTCCCGATTTCTGTCCCACTCTCATCAACATTTTGAAGCGACCTTTCGGTCGTTTTCTCTACACTATTAGTCTAACAAGTCTTGGATCCTATCCAGATACTGATTATCCGTCACGGCCATCACGCGCACCCCTTCTGGCCAGATGAAGTCGGGACTGATCTGAATCTGAAGTGGCTGGTCTTCCGCATTTCGGTAACCAATAATATTGAGATGGTACTCCTCTCTGACAGCCAAGTCTTGAAGGCTTTTTCCTACCCAGCTAGCTGGAACCGTAAACTCAACCACTACCACTTCTTCGTCCAACTGGAAGACTTCAATCCCATGTTGGAAGAGGATCATCTTAGCTAGGGATATTCCCGCTTCTACCTCTGGTAGGATGACCAAGTCAGCCCCAATTTTCTCAAGGACTTCCTTGGTTACTTCATTTTTGACCTTGGCAATGACGTGCTCAACACCAAGTGACTTACAGTGCATGACAGCCAGCACACTGGACTCAAGGTTTTCACCCGTCGCGATGACGACTGTGTCACAGTTCCCAATATCTACTGCATCCAAGAGGTCCAAGTCCGTAATATCCCCGACAATTCCAGTTGTAATCATGGATTCATATTGGTTGATCACATCTGCGTGATCATCAATCGCAATAATATCCACATCCTGGTCTTGCAGGGTTTTCAGGACACTCTGTCCAAAAATTCCTAATCCTAAAATTCCAATGGTTCGATTCGCCATGAGTTTCTCCTATCCGATAATGATGTCTGCCTTGGCATACTGCAAGGTATCTGCTTTCTTGGCTTGGTAATTGTTCAAGCTAACCATGAGGGTCAAAGGGCCGATCCGACCGATAAACATAAGCACCATGATGATCCCCAGCCCTGCTCCATTTAAGGTCGAGGTCACATTGGCTGTCACACCTACTGTCGCTAGAGCCGATACTACCTCAAAGACCAAATAAATAAAGCGTTGGCCATCCGGCGTCACCAAACAGATTCCTAATAGCCCCACTAAGAAGGTCAACTGGAAAATCACCGCCGTCCCAAAAGAACGTTGGACCAAGTCTGGTTCGACGGTTCGTTTGCCTAGGTTGGTATGGGGTAGTCCCAGCAATTCCTTGCGAGCCAAAAGGATCGAGACTAGGAAGGTAGTGATCTTCATGCCCCCTGCTGTCCCG
>CAUCUH010000026.1:0-16782 GCA_958445905.1 uncultured Streptococcus sp. | reverse complement strand
ATTCTGGTACCACAACGACACCAAGTGCGCCAGGTTCAAATGGTGGAAACAATGGGGGAGGTCGCAAATCGCTTCTTCCAAACACAGGTGAAGTTGTTGCATCTGGACTCGTCTTCTCTGGAATTCTTGTCTTAGCAGGTGCTGTTGGAATCAAACGGAAATTGACTCGTCAATAATTTATTCATTAAAAATAGTCAATTTTCTAACGAAATAGATTTTCAATGCATCTTAACAAATAGTTCAACTAACAAAGAGAGAAATTTTTAGCTCTCTCTGATAGATAAAAAGAGGCTGGGACAAAAGTCCTAGCCTCTCAATTATTTTTGGATTGTCGAGCAAGACGCAGTGGTTGAGTGGGCTCTACTACGCTGATTTCATCAGCTTTTACAGCCCTACTCAACTGTGCGGAGGTGGGACGACGAAATCGAATTCTAACGAATTACCGATTTCTGTCCCACTCTCTTTTCTTTGTGTAAGCCCTATAAAAATTTGGCTTACACCGTTACGTCTACATCTCAAAAAATTGGCAAAATAATTAATGAAAATTCCTTTTTATTTTTTCTAGATCAGTTTTTTAGATGGAATATCAGATGATAACGAAAATAGTTTCGAAAATACAAAAAGACAAACGTCCAAATGCGACGTCTGTCTTCAAGCTTTTCTCTTTGTTTATGGTAAGATGGCAATGGCACGGACAGGTGAACCAGTTGCCTTGTCCCAGTGAGGGAAAGCAATCGAAATCAAAGCACCTACAGCTGGAACTTGGTCCAATTGGTTCAAAACTTCAACTTGGTAGATATTTTGTTCCAAGAGGTAGTATTCATTGACCAAGCCATGCTCTGCTGCTGGAATACCTGCATCGGTATCAAAGGTTTCATGACCAACAGCCTTGACATGGCGTTCATGAATCAAGAATTCCAAGGCTTCACGGCTCCATCCTGGACTTTGTTGAACCCCATTTTCATCTAGGTTACGCATAGCATCTTGATCTGGCCAACGTTTTGACCAATCACTACGGAAGGCAACAAAAGCACCCTCAACAATTTGTCCATGCTCTGCCTCAAAGTCTAAGATATCTTGTTTACTCAAGATAAAGTTTGGATTGGCAGCAACTTCTTTAGACTTGTCGATAACATAAAGTGGCAAGAGGAGATCTTTGAGGTCAATCTCATCCAACCAACGACCCCCTTCTACAAAGTGAATCGGTGCATCGATATGCGTTCCGTATTGACCAACCACTGTAAATTTTTGAACATGGAAACCATCTTTTAATGTAAAAAGGTCTTCTTGTTGCAAGGCAGGAAGGGCTGGGAAGTGTGGACTTTCCGCATTGATTTGGTGACTCAAGTCCACCCATTTTTTAGCTTGCAATTCTTTATAAATACTTAGTAAATCTGACATGTTTCTTCCTCCTTATTCGCCCCAAACTTCAGCGACAATTTCCTTAATCAAACCGATTTTTTTCCATTGGTCTTCTTCTGTCAAAATGTTTCCTTCTTCTGTCGAAGCAAAGCCACACTGAGTAGACAGGTAAAGATTTTCCAACGGTACATACTGACTTGCTTCTTTAATACGAGCAATCACTTCGTCCTTGTTCTCCAGTTGACCACTCTTAGATGTCAAAAGGCCTAACACCACTCCTTTACCAGGGGTTACTTCTGCAAGTGGTTCAAAACCACCAGCACGATCAGTGTCAAACTCAAGGAAGTAAGCATTGACCGCTTCTTCTCCAAGGAGTTCTTTGGCAATCGGCGCATAACCACCTGATGAAGCCCAAGTGGAATGGAAGTTCCCACGACAAACGTGCGTATTGACAGTTAAACCAGCTGGAACATGTTGGTAGACATCGTTGTTAAAAGTCAAGAAGAGATCAGCGAGTTCTCGGCGAACCTCATCTTTTGACTTGCCTTGGGCTGCTCCCCAAGCCGTCAAGAAATTATCGTCTACCAAGACACCCCACGTACAGTCATCTACTTGAAGGGTCCTAAGTCCAGCGTCATACAAATCTTGAATCACTTGAAGATAGGCTTGCTTGATGTCTTCACGAACAGCCGCAAAATCAGGATAGATGGTATTCAATTGTTCTACATGTTCTGCATCACGGATGCTGGAATGGTATATTTAGCCTCTACACCATCTACATCTGCTACAAGATCCCGCAAGAACTTGTAATGCTCTACAAATGGATGATTGGCTCCTGTGATTTTTCCAACTACAAGCGCTGAGTCAGCCTTGGTTGTTTCATCATGGAATTGATAGCCTTGGGCAGCTTGGACATGATCAATGCCACCAAAGCCCCAGAAGAAATCCAAATGCCAATAAGCTCGGCGGAATTCTCCATCTGTTACTGACTTCAGACCAGCAGCAATTTCTTTTTCAACGAGGTCACGAATCGCCTGATCTTCTACTTTTGTTAAGTCAGCCTGACTGATTTTTCCAGCTGCGAAATCTTCACGAGCCTGAACCAAAGTAGCTGGACGAAGAAATGAACCAACATGGTCAACGCGATAAGGTGCATGAGCATGTGTCAATATGAATCCCTCTTTCCTATAAGTTTTACATTAATTCATCAATGCAACCATTATAGCAGTCTAACACTTGATAAACAAGGTTTTGGGATAATCTAATATCTTTGATATCCATATAGCTTTAGACTATAACAAAAAAGAAGTCCTTGAAGGACCCCTTTTCTTAATTTTTAAATGCATCGAGCATGACTTGGAACTCTTCGTTCGTGAGTGTAATGCCTTTTCCCATCTTTGTATGGTCGGGACTCCAGGTCCGGATATCATACTTAGCAGGAGCACCATTAAAACTCACACGGTTCAATTCTTTGGTCCAACCCTTGTCATTTTCTGACAAGACCAGCAAATGTTCTTCGATTTGGAATGAAAATTCTGCCATTTCACGACTCCTTTCTTGCCTTCTCATCTCTAATATTCGTAAATCATTTACAAAATCGTTGAAATTATCTATAATATATTGTATCAAGTTATGGAGAATTTAGCTATGAAAAAATTTCTCGAGATCGTTAAAGACCGAGCAAATGAATTTTTCAATGGAAAAGTCAGTACCCCTGCCCCATTAGAAGATGAGAGAATTATTGAAATCATTCAACAAGCATTGCGAAAAAAACAAGGGGTTCATGTTATTTTTTCAAACAAGAGTTTTACAGGCGATATTGTCAAGTATGACCAAGAACGCCGACAACTGATCGTGAAAAATTTTAAAAAGAGTATGTCCACGATTATTCGGATTTCTGAGATCCAGAAAATCAGTTTGGTCCCCAATAACATTCGCATCGCCCAACAAAAAGGAGAGGTTTAACCCTCTCTTTTTTTGTTATACTCGAACAGTTTTACTTGCCCCATCTTTTGAGTAGAGATTGATTAAGCCTTCCTGGCAAGAACGAATCATATCTCCTGGCTTGACTTCTTGTGGGACCGTGATCGTGAGAAGTTCCATCGGATTTGGTGCGCGATCAATCTTCACTCCATCCTTATCATGCAAGTCTTGGATCTGGCATTCAAAATGACGGAAGCCTGGTCCGTAGAATTCCACTTGGTCACCTTCATTGATGACATTCCGTTGGCGAATCGTCGCAGTCATGGTAGATGGATCAAAGTCTACCACTTCTCCTACAAATTTGTATTGAGGAATCTTACGACGTGCCCCAAACAGTTGTTCATTTTCAGTCGGTGTTTGGTAGTAGAATCCAGTTGCTAATTCACGTTGAGCGACTTTCCACAATTCATTGATCAAATCATCCTTGATGGCATAAAAGGCTTCTGGACTTTCCATATAGGCATCACAAGCCGCCTTGTAACAGTTGGCAACTGTTGAAACATAATGGACAGATTTCATCCGGCCTTCAATCTTCAAGCTATCAACCCCATTATCAATCATGTCTGGAATATTTTCGATCATACACATGTCCACGGCTGACATAGAGTATTCTTCTGGGACTTGCCCCTTGATACTCTTGCGTTCTTGACCAAATGGCATATCGTAGAGATCGTATTTCCAACGACAAGATTGAGAACAACCACCACGGTTGGCATCCCGGTCAGACATGTGGTTAGAAAGGGTACAACGTCCGGAATAGGAAATACACATGGCTCCATGAACGAAGGCTTCGATCTCAAGATCGGTACGCTTACGGATCTCTGCCAACTCTTCCATGGATACCTCACGGGCCAAGACGACACGGGTCAAACCATATTCTTTCCAGAAATGGAAGGTCTCCACATTGGTTGCAGAAGCTTGCGTAGACAAGTGAATATTGAGTCCAGGTGCATAAGTTGCACAGATTTCAATCAAGGCAGGGTCTGAGACGATCACGGCATCAAGGCCCATATCCCGTAATTCACGGAACCATTCACCAGCCCCTTGTTCATTTCCCTCATGGGTCACCATGTTTGAAGCAACGTGCACATCCACTCCACGGGCATGAGCATACTCAATTCCTTCACGAAGCTCATCCATGGTGAAGTTTCCGGCACGGCTACGCAAACCATAGGCTTGTCCACCAACGAACACAGCGTCTGCCCCATAATTAACGGCAACTTTTAATTTTTCTAATGTTCCAGCAGGTACCAAAACCTCTGGACGTTTTTTTGTATTTGTCATGTTTTCTCCAATTTACAAGATTGTCGATATGATGAATAGCCTCTTCGTTCCCTGAAAAAGGAAAACTCACAAACGAAGAAGCCCTAGTATTATTTGTTATTTTACACGATCTGGTTCGTAATCATAGAAACCAGTATCCAAACCACGATTAGCTGGATGTAATTTGCGGATTTCTTCATCAAACAGATAGGCTTGATCCTGTGTAAATGTTCCTTTTTGAATCAAATCACGGGCCTTGACAAAGTACTCTGTAATCTTGACAAAGTTTTCACCCGGACAGTAGACACCATCGAGTTTCCAATGATCAAAGCCATGTTCTACCAACTCAGACAATTTGGTCATCATATTCAAGTCATTATTCGAGAAGATATGAGTTCCATGTTTGTCTTCATAGACCGAATAATGAGAATTGGGATCTCCTGGCTCGGCCAAGAACAGATCCCGATCTTTAGTCACAGACTCTTCTGTCTTGATAAAGTTGTAATAGTTCTGAAGTAGCGGTCGTTTCGAATGGTGAATAATGCTAGCACCATAGACCAAGACTTCTGCTGGAATCTGAAGATTCTCAGCCATTACGAATAATTCGGCAGATGGAATCTCACGAGCCAAAACAGCCTCAGAAGCTCCTGCTTGTTTTCCCCAGAAGTTGATCTGGCGGCTAGAAGTGACCATGGTTGAGGCATCGTAAATCGTTTTGAATGGATAGCCATCTCGTTTCAAGACATAAAAAACGCCCGCATCTCCGACAGTAATATAATCAGCCTGAATTTCCTTTAGAAAATCTAAGAAAGGCTTGATTGAATCCATCATCGATTGGTGCATCAGTGCATTTACAGCTACTGTCAATTCTTTGCCAGCAGCATGGACTAGTTGGGCAATTCGATTTATTTCGTCATAGCTTAAAGTTTGAGGCAATCGTAATCCGTAATCTTTTTCACCGACATAGATTCGGTCAACCCCTGCATCAATCAGGGCTTGCGCTTGCTCAACACTCTCTGCTGTTGCTGTAATAATAATATTTTTCATAGAACCATTATAACAAAAATTCCGATATTCTAGAAAAATTTATTCATTTTGTAAAATTTGTAACATTTTTGTAACATTTATATACCTGAATTCATGATAGAATAATAGAGTACTGTTAGGAGAGAGAAAATGCCCGTAAGAAATTTAAGACACTATGAAGAAGAATTCGATTATATCGAATTAACCAAACAAACCCAAGAAACCCCTATTCAGGACTATGCTCCTGAAGTTGAACCCGCACCTCAATTAAGTGAATTGCTATATTTTTTAAATATCGCTATTTTCTGTGTGTTGACGGTGGTATTTAGTTTTGTCTTTTTAGCAACAAAAATGAATACCTTCTTTGCGTTTGCTTTAGCGATTGGTTCTAGCTTTGCTAGTATTCAAGGGTTCCGAATTTACTACAATAAACGAAAAAAATAAAATCAGGTTCGCCTGATTTTTTTATTTACTCGAATTTTTTTAATTGGAATAACAATTGGATGACAAAACTTAGCTACCAATTGCTATCTTACCTTCCATAAAAAGAGACTGGGATAAAAGTCCTAGCCTCTCAATTGTTTTTGGATTGTCGAGCAAGACGCAGTGGTTGAGTGGGCTCTACTACGCTGATTTCATCAGCTTTTACAGCCCTACTCAACTGTGCGGAGGTGGGACGACGAAATCGAATTCTAACGAATTACCGATTTCTGTCCCACTCTCTTTTTTATGCTTCTTTTGTTTCTTCTTCAGCTACTTCTTCAGAATCTTTTTCATCCAACTCTAACACGATGTCTTCTGATTCTGTTTGTTTGCGAATGGATTGAACCAAGTCATTGCCACTTAGATTTTCTTTTTGAAGTTTATCCTTAAATGAGTGATAGACTTCTTGAGATTTTTCAACCACATCTTGCGTCTTTTCTTTGACAGATTCCAAAACAGTTCCTGTCGTAATTTCTCCAGAACCAACTTTTTCTTTGGTTTGTTGGATCACTTCTGCTGCTTGTTTTGAAACATCCTTAGCAGTTTGTTTCACCGATTCATGTACTTCTTGAGGATCTTCTTGATAATCTTTTACGAAGCGCACCACTTTTTTAGTGACTTTCTTTCCTTTCTCTGTTGATAAATAGTAGGCTGCTGAAGCACCTGAAATCACACCAATTAATAAACTAGATAAACGTCCCATATTCTTCCTCGATTCTATTTAAATAATTTTGAAGCCATCTTAATCGCTTTTAATCCGATAGAGGCTTTCACTGTTTTTCCACCAGCTGACACTGCTTTGACACTCAATTGACGGGCTTGATCATTCAAATCTGAAACAGACTCTGAAAGATCCGCCACGGCTGTAAAGAGTGGGTCAATCGTTGCAACTTTTTGATTCAAATCATCCGTTAAAACATTGACTTTTGCCAATAAATCATTGGTCTGGTGCAAGGTAACATTGACATCTGATGTCAAAACTTGGATGGTTTTTTGCGTTTCATCTACAACTTTTCCAATCTTTGAGAGGAAAAAAATCATATAAATGACAAGCGCTACTAAGGCAAGGCCTAAGAGGCCGTATGCAATTTCAATAAACATATATTACTCCTTTGTTTCTACATAATAAGGGGCTTTTTTGCGACGTTGGTAGATGATAATGGCGAGTCCAACTAGAATCAGGATCATCGACAACCACTGGGAAACACGTAAGCCAGCAAACATCAAGCTATCCGTCCTCATTCCTTCGATGATCATCCGACCAAAACCATACCAGATAAGGTAAAAGGCTGTGATCTCACCTTGCCGCAAAAATTGGGGCTTCCTCCGAAGAATCAAGATCAAGAGAAAACCTAGCAGATTCCAACTGGATTCATATAAGAACGTTGGCTGACGGTAACTACCATCTATATACATTTGATCTCGAATAAAAGAGGGCAGGTAGTTAAGACTTTTAACAGCAGCTCCATAAGCTTCCTGGTTAAAGAAGTTTCCCCAGCGACCAATACTCTGTGCGATCATGACGCTTGGGGCCGCAATATCTAAGAAATCAATTGGCTCAATCAAGCGTCTACGAGAGAATAGGTAGAGGACAAGGGCACCTGTCAAGAGGCCACCATAAATCGCGATTCCTCCGTTCCAGATAGCGAATATCTCACCAAGGTGCTGGCTATAGTAACCCCATTCGAAAATAACGTAATAGAGTCTGGCCCCCACAATCGCAAGCGGAAAGGCAATCAAAATGAAATCAATGATATCATCTGGATTAATTTTCTTACGGGGCGCTTCTTTCATAGAAAGATAAACGGCTAGAATCAAGCCAGAGACAATACAAATTGCGTACCAACGAATACTGATCGGACCTAATTGAAGGGCTACTGGATTCATTCCTTCACCTCATTTTGACTAATCAACTGGGACAAACGTTCTTCAAAGGTTTTAGTGGCATCATAGCCCATTTGTTTGGCACGAACATTCATGGCTGCTGCTTCAATCACGACCGAAATATTTCGACCTGTCTTCACTGGAATGCGAATACGAGGAATGGTGACTCCACCGATTTCCAACTCTTCTGCGTTGTTACCAAGACGATCATAAGTTTGGTCCTTAGTGTAATTTTCCAGGTAAACGTCGATTTGAACTTGTGAAGAATCCTTCACAGCACTCGCACCGTATAGACTCATGACATCGATAATCCCGACACCACGGATTTCTAGTAGGTGACGTAGGATTTCAGCAGGCTCTCCCCAAAGGGTCATCTCATCTCTCGCATAGATATCGACTCGGTCATCCGCTACGAGACGGTGACCCCGCTTGACAAGTTCCAAAGCTGTCTCGCTCTTACCGATCCCGCTATCTCCTTGGATCAAGACCCCCATCCCATAAATATCCATCAAAACACCATGAACACTGGTACGTTCTGCCAAGCGGCTATCCAAATAACTGGATAACTCACCAGACAAACGGCTCGTCGCAACATTGCTCTTTAAAATAGCCAGCTGCTTCTCTTCCGCAGCCCGTAACATTTCTTCTGGAATGTCTAAATTCCGCGCGACAATGATGACAGGTGTCTCTGGCTGGAACATCTTGCGCAAAACTTGATGTCGGTTGTGAGAGCTCATCTTTACCAAGTAGGACCATTCTTTCATTCCTACAAGCTGAATCCGCTCAGGTGTGTAATAATCAAAATAGCCCGTCATTTCAAGACCTGGACGTGAGATGTCCGCAGTCGTAATTTCCTTGCTTAAGAGGTTATCATCCCCATAAACAACTGACAGACGAAGCTTTTCCTGTAGATCGCGAACAGTAACTGCCATATCATTCTCCCTTTTAAAATTCTCTCTCTATTATAGCAGATTTTCTCTTCAGACGAGAGACTGAAGTGTCATTTGAAAGATCCATTTTCAACTCCTTTTTAAGGCAAGCAAAAAGAGGCCGAGACAAAGGTCTCCAACCTCTAGGAAATGATGGGAACATATGAAGAATGCTCTAGCCTTGGCCTTGCAAGAAATCTTTGATCATGGATTTGATTCCGGTAGAGACCGCATAGATCACCGCATTTGAAGGAAATGCGATCAAGCCAAGCATAAAGGTGGCAGGTCCTCCCCCCAACAAGGAGAAAACCAGATACAAAACCGGCAGAAACAAAATCGAAAACCGATAAATTTGTGGGTCTCTTGCCCTTTCTGTTGGCAGAAACAAGAAGTAGAAGAGACTATTCCAAATGCCCAGTGGAAAAAGGAGCATTCCGATCAAAACTGTTCCAACTCCTTCACCAAAAACACGATTTAAAATGAAAAACTGTCCTATAAAACTGAAGAAGAGATAGAGAATAAAAGCAAGGAAATAGAACTTCTGCTTCACTCAAATCTCCTTTTAGAAGAACGGACTATCATTCTGATCATGAATGGGTTCAGCCTCTTTTCTTCGACGAGGTCGAGGGCCATAGTCAAACATTTCCTGCTCCTCCTCGTCCTTATAAGGCAAGGTCGTATCTAACAGCAAGTAGATAATCACACCGATAAAGGCATGAGAGACCGTAAAAAGAATAAACAAGAAGCGTAGGAGAGTTACACTAAGACCAAATTTATCAGCTAAGCCAGCTAGCACACCTGAAACCAGGCGATGTCGTTTTAATTTGTAAAATGATGATGTCATTTGATTTTCCTCTTTCTAGTTAGACCTATTTTAGCAGAGTCGAACTGGAAAGAGATCCGCCTAAAGACCGATTCTTACTCTTGTCTCATTTCAAGAAATTGCAGGCGGCTGCGACAGCGACCGCAGGCATATTTCTTCAGATCGATTTTTCGCTTTCGTCTATACTCTTGGCCACAATGGGGACATTGATAGAGATAGATCCGCTTGACTCGCCCAGTTCTATCTGGTAGAGGAGGTGTGAAACGAAGAGCGTCCACTTGCTGGAGGAGTTGCTTAAAAGCTAGATCTTTGTGGCGATAGCCTTTACCTTGATCGTAAAGATGGTAATGGCAGAGCTCGTGGCGGACGATTTTGCGAAAGACCTCTAACCCGAAAACTTGGTATATTTTCGGGTTAAAATCAAGGTGTCGATCCTTGGGGAAGAAACGACCTCCAGTAGTTTGAAGACGTGAATTCCACTCTGCTCGATGACGGAATTCTCTCCCAAAATCTTCCAGGGATACTTGGCGCACATACTCAGTCAGATTCATTCGGAGCTACCAAACTGAGATTAACTTTTTCGCGTTCCACATCAATCTTCTTCACCCAGACGGTTACCAAATCACCTACTGAGACGACCTGGCTTGGATGCTTGATAAACTGTTTGCTCATATGGGAGATATGAATCAAGCCATCTTCGTGAATGCCAATATCGACAAAGGCTCCAAAGTCAACCACATTGCGCACAACCCCTTCTAATTTTTGGCCTATATGGAGGTCTTTAATATCCAAGACATCCTGACGAAGCACGGGTGCATCAAAGGAATCCCGCAAATCGCGTCCTGGTTTTAGGAGATCGGCAATAATATCTTTCAGGGTTTCTGGTCCCAGATCCAGCTGAGTAGACATCTCCTCGATGTTCACAGCTTTTAATTTTTCCTGA
Source organism: uncultured Streptococcus sp. (assembly GCA_958445905.1). GTDB lineage: Bacteria > Bacillota > Bacilli > Lactobacillales > Streptococcaceae > Streptococcus. Next base: position 6,086 of record CAUCUH010000026.1, on the reverse strand, counting down.
GCGGATGCATCGAGTTCGGTAATTTCAAGAAGTTGAAAAAGTTTTTCAACTTCCTTGTAACTTTCAGGGTGAACGCCGGTATTGTCCAAGATGTTTTTACTTTCAGGGATGCGTAAGAATCCAGCAGCCTGCTCGAAAGCCTTGGCGCCGAGGCGAGGGACTTTTTTAATCTGTGCTCGTGAAAGAATCATTCCTTCTTCTTCCCGGTATTTCACAATATTTTCAGAGATGGTCTTATTGAGTCCTGCTACATGGGCTAAGAGAGAGGGACTAGCCGTATTGATATTGACCCCAACTTGGTTGACGACAGTATCTACCACGAAATCCAAGCTTTCTGTCAGTTTTTTCTGATTGACATCGTGTTGGTATTGACCGACACCGATGGATTTGGCATCGATTTTCACCAATTCTGCTAGCGGATCTTGCAAGCGACGGGCAATGGAGATGGCCGATCGTTTTTCAACGGTTAGCTCTGGGAACTCATGACGGGCCAATTCACTAGCTGAGTAGACAGAGGCTCCGCTTTCATTGACAATAACATAGCGAACTCCTGGATGGTCATGAAGCAACTCTGCGACAAAGGCCTCACTTTCACGGCTGGCGGTTCCATTTCCAATTGCAATAATCTCTACGCCAAACTCCTTGATCAAGGAGGACAGATCCTTTTTAGCCTGCTCGATCTGAGCTGGTTTTGCAGGTGCAACTGGATAGATGACCTGGGTAGCGAGCATCTTTCCTGTCTCATCGACAACAGCTAGTTTAGCACCGGTCCGAAAGGCTGGGTCAAATCCAAGGACCACGCGCCCTTTTAATGGAGGAATGAGCAATAGATTCCGTAGATTTTCAGAGAACAATTGAATGGCCCCGTCTTCTGCCACCTCCGTCAACTCTGTCCGAATCCGACGTTCAATCGCAGGTACGATTTTTTTCTTAACCGCCTGCTGAATAACCTCATCCACATAGGCATTTTTCGTTTTAAAACGAGCCTCAAAAATACGAATGATCCGATCCAGTTGATGCTCGAATCCAACTTTGAGAACGCCCAATTTTTCCCCACGATTGAGCGCCAGGGTCCGGTAGCCTTGCATACTCTTGATCTTCTCAGAAAAATCATAATAGATTTCAAAGGTTCTCTTAGGATCTAAGCTTTCATCCTTCAAAGTTGACGTCATGAGGGAATGCCCATGAATTTCTTGATAGGTGAGGGCCCGTAATTGGGTATCCTCTGAAATAGCCTCTACCAGAATATCCACTGCACCAGCTAAAGCCGCAGTTTCAGTTGGGAAGGCCTCACAGGTAAATTTCTGAGCCTCTGCTTCCAAGTCTGGACTATTTTGCAAAATGAGACGTGCCAAGGGGAAAAGTCCTGCTTCTCGGGCAATCGTCGCCTTGGTCCGCCGTTTTTCCTTATAAGGGAGATAGAGCTCTTCAACATCCGCTAATTTTTCAGCAACTTCAATAGCCTGCTTGAGCGCCTCTGTCAGTTTACCTTGTTCCTCAATCTTAGCAAGGACGGTTTCCTTTCGTTCAGCCAGAGCCGTTAACGATTTGTCCCGGTCAATAATGGCCTTGATCGCTACTTCATCTAAATTTCCCGTCATATCTTTTCGATAGCGGGCAATGAAAGGAATGGTTGAGCCTTCTGCGGTCAGACTCAATACGGTATCGATTTGTTTTAAGCTAACACCCAATTCTTGGGCTATTTTTTCATATTTATCCATAGCTTCTATTATAGCATATTTTGCTGCCATCAAGGGGTGAGATCGCCTGTTCTGGTCTCTGTTTCAGGGATTTTTCATAGAATAATTTTGACCCTATGGATCTTTCCTTTTATGCTCCATTTCCCCCTTGCTCTTTCCTTTTTGTTATAATGAAAGAAAATAAAAAGGAGGCCCAACAATGGCTATTAAATTCTCAAAAACAGATGATCTTGATAAAATGTTTGAAAACTTTGCAAGTTTTCCAGATGTAGAAAAAACAGTCGAATTCCCCGAAGAAAAAAAGAAGGCAGAAACTGCTACAACTAAAGAAGCAAAGAAGGTTAAGTAATGACATTCTTTCAACACCTTCCCTCTAGCGTCTTGCAGGCTGGGGCTATTTTTCTCTCGATTATTATCGAGGCCCTACCGTTTGTCCTAATCGGAAGTATCATTTCAGGGATTATTGAGGTCTATATCACCCCCGAGAGGGTCTACCGCTTTCTTCCCAAAAATAAATTTGGGCGGATCTTCTTTGGGACCTTTATCGGCTTTATCTTCCCTTCCTGTGAATGTGGAATTGTTCCCATTATCAATCGCTTTCTAGAAAAGAAAGTCCCAAGTTATACTGCTGTTCCCTTTTTGGTGACAGCACCGGTCATCAATCCCATCGTTCTCTTTGCGACCTACTCAGCCTTTGGAAATTCTATCAAGATGGCCCTCTACCGCGCCCTTGGTTCCCTACTGGTCGCAACAGTTCTAGGGATCTTTCTTGGTTTTATTCAGACAAATTCGATCCAAAAAGAACATCGTAAGGCTGTACATGAACATGATTTTAGGGACTTGAGCAAAGGTCAAAAGCTTTTCCAAGTCTTGGTGCAAGCCATTGATGAATTCTTTGATACGGGACGCTACCTGGTATTTGGTTGCCTCTTTGCCAGCCTCGTCCAAGTCTATGTCCCAACACGGATCCTCACTTCGATCAGTGCGACACCGGTTATTGCTATTCTCCTTCTCATGGTCTTGTCCTTTCTCCTCTCACTTTGTAGCGAGGCGGACGCCTTTGTTGGATCCTCTCTTCTCACGAGTTTTGGAGTAGCGCCTGTTCTTGCCTTTCTGGTGATTGGGCCTATGCTTGATGTCAAAAATCTCCTCATGATGAAAAATTATCTCAAAACCCGTTTTATCTGGCAATTTATCGGGATTGTGAGTGGAGTTGTGCTCCTTTATGCTTGGTTTGTGGGGGTAGTGCTATGATTCGTTTCTTGATATTAGCTGGCTATTTTGAGCTCACTATGTACCTGCAATTATCTGGTAAGCTCAATCAATACATCAACTTACACTATTCTTACTTGGCTTATATTTCCATGTTCTTGTCCTTTGTTTTAGCTCTTGTGCAGCTGATCATCTGGGTCAAGCAGATGAAGATCCACAGTCATCTCTCTAGCTTCTGGGCAAAAGTGGCGAGTATTTTCTTGCTCTGTATTCCTTTATTTGTCGGGCTATTTTTCCCTACAGTGACACTGGATTCCCAAACAGTCTCTGCCAAAGGCTACCACTTCCCGGTTGCTGCTGGTTCTTCCAAGGAAATCCAGCAGGACGAAGGAACAACTACCCAGTATCTCAAACCAGATACTAGTAGCTATTTTACCAAGTCAGCCTATGAGTCAGAAATGAAGCAGGCGGCAAAGAAATATGTTGATAAAAAAGTGATCCAGGTGACCACTGAGAATTACATGGAAGTCATGGAAGTTATTTATGATTATCCTGACCAATTTGCAGGAAAGACGATCGAGCTTACCGGTTTTGTATACAATGACCCCAATAACAAGGACAGCCAATTCCTCTTTCGCTTTGGGATCATCCACTGTATCGCAGATTCCGGAGTCTACGGTCTCTTAACGACAGGTGCTCCGCAGCATTTCGAAAACAATACTTGGATCCATGCGAAAGGAACCTTGTCCATTGAATACCACAAGCAGCTCAAACAAAGCTTGCCTGTCCTCCACATTAGCGATTGCCAGACCATTACAAAACCAGCCAATCCTTATGTCTACCGCGTATTCTGATGGAACTTCCGTTGTAGATCCAAACATCTTATAACTTTTCAAGCTAGAATCCACATTGGTTCTAGCTTTTTCTATGCTTTCCTCTCAAATCCTCTAATCCAAGCGGAAAATATTCGGAACAACGATTCCATCAAAGAAATCTTGTGGATTTTATGGTAAAATATGGTTAATAAAATAGGAAATAGGTACTTAAATGTCTTCAAAAGTTATTGTAACCATTTTCGGGGCCAGTGGAGATTTAGCCAAGCGCAAACTCTATCCATCCCTTTTTAGACTCTATAAATCAGGAAATCTATCTGAAAACTTTGCGGTTATCGGAACAGCCCGCAGACCATGGAGCAAGGAATACTTTGAATCAGTCGTGGTAGAATCCATTACAGATCTGGCCGATAGCCCTCAACAAGCTCAAGAATTCGCTAGCCATTTCTACTACCAAAGCCACGATGTCAATGATACCGAACATTACATCGCCCTGCGCGAATTACAAAACAGCTTGGATGAAAAATACCAAACGGAACACAACAAGGTCTTCTTCTTGTCCATGGCTCCTCAATTTTTTGGAACCATTGCCAAACACCTCAAATCAGAAGGCATTGTGGATGGGCAAGGCTTTGAGCGCTTGATCGTTGAAAAACCTTTCGGTACAGACCTAGAAACGGCTAGTCAGCTCAACAAAGAATTGGAAGAAACCTTTGATGAAGAACAAATCTTCCGGATCGACCATTACCTTGGAAAAGAAATGATCCAAAATATCTTTGCCATTCGTTTTGGAAATCTTATTTTTGATAATCTTTGGAACCGAGATTTTATTGACAATATCCAAATCACCTTTGCTGAACGCTTGGGTGTTGAAGAACGCGGTGGCTACTATGATCACTCTGGGGCCCTTCGGGACATGGTGCAAAACCATACCCTTCAGCTTTTGTCATTGCTTGCCATGGATAAACCAGCTACCTTTACTAAGGATGCGATTCGGGCTGAAAAAGTTAAAGTTTTTGAGCAATTGCACAATCCGACAGATGAGGAACTAAAGAAATTCTTTATCCGTGGTCAATACCATTCAGGTACGATCGAAGGGAAAAAAGATATCTCTTATCGCAGTGAGCCGAATGTCGACCCTGAGTCTACTACAGAGACCTATGCTTCTGGTGCGTTCTTTGTTGATAGCGATCGCTTCCGCGGTGTGCCTTTCTTCTTCCGTACTGGAAAACGCTTGACACAAAAAGGAACCATGGTCAATGTGGTCTTCAAGCAAACCGACTCCATCTTTGGACATGACTTGCAACCAAATGTCTTGACCATTTATATCCAACCAAACGAAGGTTTCTCATTGAGCATCAACGGAAAAGAGGTTGGAGAAAAATTCAGTATCGCACCGATTTCCTTTGATTACGAAACAGATGCGACCGCAACTGGAGCTTCACCAGAGCCTTATGAAAAATTAATTTTCGACGTTTTGAACAATGACTCAACTAACTACAGCCACTGGCACGAAGTTCGTTCTTCATGGCAATTGATTGACCGGATCGAAAAACTATGGGTCAAAAATGGAGCACCGCTCTATGAATACAAGTCTGGATCCATGGGACCAACTGCATCCGATGATCTCCTTGCAGAATACGGAGCTGAATGGGTTTGGAAACCTGAACCTAAGAATTAAGGAAAGCCACCTTCGGGTGGTTTTTTTGATAGCGCAAGGAAACAAAAAGACAAATTGTTCTTCCAACAATTTGTCTTTTTCTATTCGACTCTTAAATCAAGCCTTCCAAGAGGCCTCTCATGAAGTTTTCTGAGTGGAATGGTCCGATGTCATCAATCTTTTCTCCAAATCCAATCAACTTCACTGGAATGTCCAACTCTTCACGAATGGCAAGAACAACTCCACCTCGAGCCGTTCCATCGATCTTGGTCAAGACAATTCCTGTCACAGGCGTAATTTTTGAAAATTCTTTGGCTTGCACCAAGGCATTTTGACCAGTCGATGCATCAAGGGCCAGCAAGGTTTCATGCGGTGCATCAGGTACCACACGCTTGATAATGCGACCGATTTTTTCAAGCTCGGCCATGAGGTTGTCCTTGTTTTGCAGACGACCAGCTGTATCAATCATCAGAACATCAATGTTTTCAGCGATCGCACGTTCCATTCCATCAAAGACGACGCTAGCAGGATCTGATTTTTCAGGACCTGTTACAACTGGAACATCTACACGGCGTCCCCATTCTGCCAGTTGAGCCACTGCTCCTGCACGGAAAGTATCTGCTGCAACCAACATGACTTTCTTGCCTTCTTGTTTGTAGCGGTGGGCTAATTTCCCAATAG
>CAUCUH010000025.1:0-16864 GCA_958445905.1 uncultured Streptococcus sp. | reverse complement strand
ATCACGGCCGCACTGGAAGATGGAACAAAGAGCATCTTGATCAATTCAGATACTTTGTAGTCAACACCAGCTACAATAGGTGAGTTACTTAACAGATTGTTTTCCGAGATGGCTTGGTCTGCCTCTGTTGCTGTAACCACGGTATCATATTTGATCTTGCCTTCTTTGAGGGCCCGAAAGACTACATAGGCACTCATGAGTTTGGCCATGCTTCCTGAGTCCCGGACCGTGTCGATATTGTCTCCGTACAATATAGCTCCAGTATTGGCGTCGATGACGATGTCAGCCTTAGGCTTGTAAAAATCATCCAATACCAGTCCAGCATCAGCTGCGATTTTCATGATATCTTCTTGCTGGTAGATGTCGTCCGCAAAGGCAGTGGAAATAGGGCCTAATGTCAAGACTCCTACAAGGAGGGACAAGAGGCTGTGTTTTAGTCGTTTGTGTAAATGTCTCCCATAATTCATAGATTCCATTATATCATACAGGCCAGGGATTCAACTTGAAAAAATTTTAGAAAAAGTAGAAATTGAAAAAATAAAGGAAAAATAGAATAATTTCGCAGTAAAAGCGTTTACATTTCCCTAGAAAGTGCTATAATTTAAATTGAGTATAACATTTTTTACAATGAGGTGATTTATATGAACAAAGGGAAGGTACTCTTAGCTACCAGCGCTCTGCTTTTATCAGCTGGTGTACTGGCAGCCTGCTCAGGAGGGAAATCTGGAAGTTCCGGCGATCAGACTTTTAGCTATGTCTATACCCAGGATCCGGATACACTGGATTACTCGATTTCCAATAAAAAATCGACTTCCGAGTTTACAGGAAATGCGATAGATGGCTTGTTGGAAGTGGACAAGTACGGGAACTTGATCCCATCGCTTGCTAAAGACTGGACTGTTTCCAAGGATGGCTTGACCTATACTTATAAACTCCGCAAAGGGGTCAAATGGATGACTTCTGAAGGGGAAGAATATGGAGAAGTCAAGGCCAAAGACTTTGTCACAGGTCTCAAACACGCGGCAGATAAGAAATCACAAGCGATTTACTTGGTCCAAAAATCTGTCAAAGGTTTGGATGATTATGTTTCAGGGAAGACATCTGATTTCTCAACTGTTGGTGTGAAAGCTATTGACGATTACACCGTTCAATATACCTTGAGCCAACCAGAAAGTTTCTGGAATTCCAAGACTACGATGGGGATCTTGATGCCGGTCAATGAAGAATTCCTGAAATCTAAAGGAGATGACTATGGTCAAGGAACTTCTCCATCTAGTATCCTCTACTGCGGTCCTTATTTGATCAAATCTATCACTTCTAAATCTTCTGCGATATTGGAAAAGAACCCAACATACTGGGATGCGGATAATGTTAAGATCAGTAAAGTCAAGCTGACCTATTATGATGGACAAGACTCAGAATCCTTGATTCGTGGGTTTGATAACGGCGACTATACAGTTGCCCGTGTTTTCCCAAATGGTTCTAACTATAAGAGTGTAGAGAAGAAGCATAAGGACGACATTGTCTATACTGACCAAGGTTCCTCTACCTACAATCTTTCCTTCAACATTGACCGTCAGGCTTATGAAATCACAAAGAAGACCACGGATGCTCAAAAGACTTCAACTAAGAAAGCAATCTTAAATAAAGACTTCCGTCAAGCCATTATGTTTGCCTTCAACCGCAAGGCTTATGTAGCGCAAACTAACGGGGAAGCGGGTGCCAATAAGGTGATCCGTAATACCTTTACGCCACCAAACTTTGTCCAAATCGATGGCAAACAATTTGGTGATGCAGTAGAAAAAGACTTAGAAGCTTATGGGGATGAATGGAAAGGGGTCTCTGTCGCAGATGGAAAAGACACCCTCTACAATCCAACCAAGGCCAAAGAAGAGTTTGCCAAAGCCAAGGCAGATTTGCAGGCTCAAGGAGTTGAATTCCCAATTCATTTGGACCTTCCAACTTCTTCAACTTATACAGAAGGGATCAAACAAGCTCAATCCTTTAAACAGTCAGTTGAATCTACACTAGGAGCAGAAAATATTGTCATCGACCTGAATATGGTTTCTGAGGATGATCTGCAACGGGTGACTTACTTTGCTGAAAATGCTTCGCAACAAGACTGGGATTTGAACAATAACTTGGGTTGGGGACCAGACTATACGGACCCATCTTCTTACATCGATATCACTAGTGGTAAATCCGGCGAAAACGCCAATTCTTACTTTGGATTCGATGCTGGTACGGATAATGCAGCCGCAAAAGCAGCTGGTTTTGATGAATATGATCAATTGATCGAAGATGCGCACAATGAAACCAAAGATGTGAACAAGCGTTACGAAAAATACGCTGCCGCTCAAGCTTGGTTGACCGATAGTGCCCTCTTGATTCCGATCCATTCAGATGGAGCTTCTCCAGTCGTTCGTAAGACTGTACCATACTCTGCAGCCTTTGCTTGGACAGGCCACAAGGGTCAAACCTTCAACTATAAATATTTGGAAGTTCAAGACAAGGTTGTATCGGCTAAAGACTACGACAAAGCGCGTGATCAATGGAAGAAAGAAAAAGAAAAATCCAATAAAAAAGCGCAAGAAGAACTTGAAAAGCATGTGAAATAGACTTTTCTTGAAGAAAACAGGAAAGACAGGTCCCGTATGGGACCTGTCTTTTTCTTTGTCTGAACCTTTAAAAATCGCCTAAAAATGGTATAATAGGAGCATCACGAAAATTGGAGAGACGCTATGAGTTTTTACAATCATAAAGAAATCGAGCCTAAGTGGCAAAAATACTGGGCTGACCATCACACCTTTAAGACAGGAACAGATGCTTCAAAACCTAAGTTTTATGCATTGGACATGTTCCCTTACCCATCTGGAGCGGGTCTGCACGTAGGACATCCAGAAGGCTATACAGCGACCGATATCCTCAGCCGTTTCAAACGTGCCCAAGGCTACAACGTTCTTCACCCAATGGGATGGGATGCCTTTGGTTTGCCTGCAGAGCAATATGCTATGGATACAGGGAATGACCCAGCGGAATTCACAGCAGAAAACATTGCTAACTTCAAACGCCAAATCAATGCGCTTGGCTTCTCTTACGACTGGGATCGTGAAGTCAATACGACAGATCCGAACTACTACAAGTGGACGCAATGGATTTTCACCAAGCTTTACGAAAAAGGCTTAGCTTATGAAGCGGAAGTACCAGTAAACTGGGTGGAAGAATTGGGTACAGCTATCGCCAACGAAGAAGTTCTTCCAGATGGAACATCTGAGCGTGGGGGCTATCCAGTTGTCCGCAAACCAATGCGCCAATGGATGCTCAAAATCACTGCCTATGCGGAACGTTTGTTGGCGGACTTGGACGACCTTGATTGGCCAGAGTCTATCAAGGACATGCAACGCAACTGGATTGGGAAATCAACTGGTGCCAATGTCACCTTCAAAGTGAAAGGAACAGACAAGGAATTCACCGTCTTTACGACTCGTCCAGATACTCTTTTCGGTGCGACCTTCACTGTTTTGGCTCCTGAACATGAACTAGTAGATGCCATCACGACACCTGAACAAGCTGAGGCTGTAGCAGACTACAAACACCAAGCCAGCCTCAAATCAGACTTGGCTCGTACAGACCTTGCCAAGGAAAAAACAGGGGTTTGGACTGGTGCTTATGCTATCAACCCTGTCAATGGCAAAGAAATTCCAATCTGGATTGCCGACTATGTTCTTGCTAGCTACGGTACAGGTGCTGTTATGGCCGTACCTGCTCACGATGAGCGTGACTGGGAATTTGCTAAACAGTTTGGTCTTCCAATCGTAGAAGTACTTGAAGGTGGCAACGTTGAAGAAGCAGCTTACACAGAAGACGGTCCTCATGTCAACTCTGACTTCTTGAACGGGCTTAACAAAGAAGAAGCTATTGCTAAAATTGTAGCTTGGTTGGAAGAAAAAGGCTTTGGTCAAGAAAAAATCACTTACCGTCTCCGCGACTGGCTCTTTAGCCGTCAACGTTACTGGGGTGAACCAATCCCAATCATTCATTGGGAAGATGGCACTTCAACAGCCGTTCCAGAAAGCGAATTGCCACTTGTCTTGCCAGTAACCAAGGACATCCGTCCTTCAGGTACTGGTGAAAGTCCATTGGCTAACTTGACAGACTGGCTTGAAGTGACTCGTGAAGATGGGGTCAAAGGTCGTCGTGAAACCAACACCATGCCACAATGGGCAGGTTCAAGCTGGTACTACCTTCGCTATATCGACCCACATAACACAGAAAAATTGGCAGATGAGGACCTCCTCAAACAATGGTTGCCAGTCGATATCTACGTGGGTGGTGCAGAACACGCCGTTCTTCACTTGCTTTACGCTCGTTTCTGGCACAAATTCCTCTATGACCTCGGTGTCGTTCCAACTAAAGAACCATTCCAAAAACTCTTTAACCAAGGAATGATCTTGGGAACAAGCTACCGTGACCACCGTGGGGCTCTTGTAGCGACTGACAAGGTTGAAAAACGTGACGGTTCCTTCTTCCATGTGGAAACAGGGGAAGAGTTGGAGCAAGCACCAGCCAAGATGTCGAAATCTCTCAAGAACGTGGTCAACCCAGACGATGTGGTGGAACAATACGGTGCCGATACCCTTCGTGTCTATGAAATGTTCATGGGCCCACTTGACGCTTCGATCGCTTGGTCTGAAGAAGGTCTGGAAGGAAGCCGTAAATTCCTTGACCGTGTTTACCGTTTGATTACAAGTAAAGAAATCGTTGCGGACAACAATGGTGCTCTTGACAAGGTTTATAACGAAACCGTTAAGGCTGTCACAGAGCAAATCGAGTCCATGAAATTCAACACAGCCATTGCCCAGCTCATGGTCTTTGTCAACGCAGCTAACAAGGAAGACAAACTCTATGTGGACTACGCTAAAGGCTTTATTCAATTGATCGCCCCTTTTGCCCCTCACTTGGCAGAAGAACTCTGGCAAACAGTGGCAGCAACAGGTGAGTCAATCTCTTACGTAGCTTGGCCAACATGGGACGAAAGCAAATTGGTTGAAGACGAAATCGAAATCGTCGTCCAAATCAAAGGTAAAGTCCGTGCTAAACTCATGGTCGCTAAAGACCTTTCTCGTGAAGAATTGCAAGAAGTCGCTCTGGCTGGCGAAAAAGTCAAAGCAGAGATTGATGGCAAAGAAATCGTGAAGGTGATTAGTGTCCCTAATAAGCTTGTTAATATTGTTGTGAAATAAAAAATGAATCCTCCAGAGCTAAATTCTGGGGGATTTTTGAATTCATTTAGAGAATGAACAAAATAATTTACATAATTTCATAGAGATAAATCACTATTTAAAGAAATTTTTAGTTTTATCCCTCAAAATGCTTTTTTTTTTTGAGCAAATACATTATAATTATATCAAAGAAAAAGTTTAAAGGAGATTTCTTATGTCTAAGAAAATCAAGGATGAAAACGGGAACGTTTATGTGAAAAAAACACCTTTCTACAAGAAATGGTGGTTTATTTTGCTTGTAGTGTTAATTGCTTATGGTGCTGTAACGAAGGGTGGAGGTTCAATAACTTCAAAAAATTCAACAGGTAACTCAACGACAACACAAACGACCAGTTCCACTGAGCAAGCAACTAATGATAAAAATGGGAAAACAGCAGTATCTGAAGAGAGTAAGTCTGCCGAGAAGAAATCTGTAGCACAAGCGATTCCCAAAATTGGTGAAGTTACTAAAGTGGGGGATGTTGAATATATTGTAAATTCTAAGTCTATTTCTCAAAATGTTGGAGGAGAGTACGGAAAGACAGCAAATGGTAGCTACTTGATTTTGAATGTAACAGTAAAAAATTCAGGAAAGAAATCAATTACTGTTACGAACGATTTCTTTAAACTGCTAAAAGGTGATACGGAGTATGAAACCGATAGTGTAGCTGGTATGTATGCTAATGAGGAAGGAAAATTCTTTCTTTCAGAGTTAAATCCGGAAAACAGCATCACTGGTAATGTGGTTTTCGACCTTAATGCGGAAACTGCTAATGCATCCGGACTTGTATTACAAGTACAAACCGGTGTTTGGGGAACACAAAAAGGAAAAATAAACTTGGATTGATAAGTTGTTTATGTATAGATATTACGCTTGTCTCTCTCATCAAAAAAACTTCGGTAAAAAAATTTACCGAGGCTTTTTAACATGTAGTGAAGGATTGTTGAATGGCCGGGTCATTTTCCCAATCGGCTCGATCGTAGCTGCCTGTGATGGTGTGTTCTTCAGAAAAGAGGAGGACCCGTTCGACAATCGGTGCGATTTGTTCGAAATGGTGGGAGGAAATCACAATTGTTTTTCCAGCTGTTTTTAGTTCTTGCAGCAAGGTGACAATCAGCTTCTGGTATTTTGGCGAGAGGCCGTTAAAAGGCTCGTCAAATAGCAAGAGACTAGGATTCATGGTGAGAACACTGGCGATAGCGACTAGCTTCTTTTCGCCACCAGAAAGATGGTAGGGAATGCGATCTCTCAGGTGTTCAATCTCTAAAAGACCGAGCGTATCCTTGACTCGTTGTTGGACTTCGGTTTCGGCTAAACCTAATTGGCGTGGCCCAAAAGCCAGTTCATCATAGACACTTGTATTGAACAATTGGGTATCGCTGTTCTGAAAAATGAGTCCAACCTGCTGGAAGAGTTGCCCAGCACGATGGGGATCTTTCAAGAAGTCTTGGTCAATGGTCCAGTCCTTGAAGTGGTACTGACCAGAAGAGAGGGGCAAGAGTCCAACCAGAATTTTAAAAAGGGTAGATTTTCCCGCTCCGTTTGGACCCATCAGGCCAACGGTTTCCCCCTTTTGGATCTGGAGTTGAATATCATGGATTCCAGTCTCCTCGGTGTAGTGGTAATTTCCATCTTGAATGCGAATCATATACTTTCCTTTCTAGCCAAGTAAGATCGTGAAGGTCGTGAGAACTGCCAATTCCAATAGGAAAAAGACGTCTTCCTTCTTCCAGTGGAAGGCTTCTTTGCGCTTTGTATCCATGCCGTAGCCTCGAAGAATCATCGCTTCGTACACTTCTTTTGTATGGTTTTTTGTGGATAGGTACAAGAGACCAAGGAGGGAGCCAAAGAGATTGAGATTCACCTTTTGCCCAACTGTTCTCAGCTGGACGCATTCGATCTGTTGTTGCAAGTGTTTCCCTAAGATATAGCCATATTTGAGTGTGATATCAATGGTTTGCACAAAGGTTTTTGGAACACGTAACTGACGAAGGGCCTCGACCAGTTGCACACTTGTCGTTGTGGCTAGAAAGAGGGAAATATTGAGGACAATCATCCCTGCACGTAGCAAAAAGAGCCCTCCATTTTGAAATCCTTGAAATAAGATGCTAGGTAATATCACAATTGTGGAAATCAGCAGCACCTTGAACAGGACCTTAAAGAGGTGGAGTAGGACCTCTCCAGGAAGCATGGCAATGTGCATTAACAAAAGGATACCAATCAACCACAGTTGGATGGGATGGTGGGCAGTCGTAATGAGAATGGCTAGAATTAAAAAGGAAACGAGTCGCATCCAAGACGAAGTTTTGGCCTTGAATGCGGGCGTCGTTTGTTTCATTTTGCCAAGAAAGTGGCGCAATGTTTGAAGATTCATTTGTAAATAGTGATGGCTTTTGGATGCTTCAAGAGTTGCTTGCTCTTGATGAAGCCAGTCAGGGAGTTTACGCATGAGAAGTTTTTTCTCCGTTCATTGATCGAATGATTTTACTGATGATATAGAAGATAAGGACGGCTGTCACGGCTGAGAGAATATAGCCGATCGCAATTTTAGTTCCAGGAATGGTGTAATCACTAAACAAGGCATCAAATGAGAATCCATTTTTGATCCCTGTTGGAACTTTGCCATGAAGCAGGCTACCCAATTCTTCAGCAGACCATTCACCAAAGGCTGTCCCATCTGCGAGAAGTCCAAGTGGGCTGAGGACGATCAAAGCAAGGAGCACCCAGCGAATTTTTTTAACGAATGAAGTTGTATTGACTGAACTTGGTGTGTACAACTCTGTAGGAGCGACTTGTTTGACAAAACGGTAAATCACAAAGGTGAAGAAGGCTTCGACCCAACCTGCTACAAGGAGGTGAGCTCCCAACATGGCAGGTACGGTAATACTCAATCCATAAGGGTTATAGAGCGGCTGACCAGCTTCTGAAGCGATGAGTGGTTGCAAGCCCAATTCAACACCAGCTAAGAAGGCTGCAGCATTGATCGAAAGATAAGAGCCGACAATGACGCCAAGCGTTTCCTGATGGTGCTTGCGGAACAAGCTATAAATAGCATAACCAACGAAAGGCATCACAATGGCCATGTTGAAAATATTGGCCCCAAGAGCGAGAATACCTCCATCCCCAAATAAGAAGGCCTGTAGCAGTAAGGCGACTGTCAGCGCCAGAGAGGCTGCATAGGGACCTATGAGAATGGCAAGAAGGGTTCCTCCGACAGCGTGAGCGGTCGTTCCGCCAGGGACAGGAACATTAAACATCATTAATAAGAAGGACAAAGAAGCAGCGATCCCAAGCATCGGAGCCAGCTCTTTATTTTCTTTTAATTGCACCTTGACTTTTTTGACAGATAAGACAATAACAGGTGCAGCAGCAACCGCTAAAACCGCACAACTTGCAGGACTAAGGTAATTATCTGGTATATGCATAACAAATTCTCCGTTAGTATGAATTATTTTCGTTAACAGATTACCACATTATAAAATCAGGTGTCGTTACAAAACGAGTCCAACATTTGTTACACATGCTAGAAAGAGGGCTATCTTGCTAAAAGAAATTAGTAGAAAGAAGAAGAAAAAACTAGTTTGAAGGGCTAGAAAGGCTTTTTTAAGGTGAATTTGGATAAAATTATTGGTTCCATATCGAAATAGTTGACAGATGTAACAAGCAGTGGTACAATGACTTTGATATTTCGATATAGAAATAAAAAGGAGACAAAATGGACAAGATGTTAGGGGGCTACCAAGCTTTACAGATACGCTTATTAAACGGGCGACTTTTTCAAAAACTCTTGAGCAAGGAACCAGATGCCCAATACCGAAGTGAACAAGGGAAAATTTTAACGATTTTGTGGAAGCAAGAGTTGGGGTGCGCTACTGCGACCGATATCGCTCTTGCGACGGGTCTAGCCAATAATACATTAACCAGCATGGTTAAGAAATTGAAAGAACAAGGCTTGGTTACGATTCAACCTTGTACGCAGGATAAAAGGAAAAAATATATTTCTTTGACAGACCTTGGTTGGGCGCAAAAAGAAATCGGTGACCGTGTCAGCAAAGAACTTGGAGAGATTTTTTACCAAGGCTTTTCGGATCAAGAAATCCGAGAATTTGAAGCCTATCAAGAGCGTATTATCACAAATCTAAAAGCTAAAGAGAGTGAACTGTAGTAGAGGGGAAAATGCTTATGATTGGAATAGCAGGTGTAACAGGGAAATTAGGCTCTTATGTGGCTGATCTTGTCGATCAGCAAGGAATTGCTTCTATCCATCTGGCAAGAAGCCCAGAGCGGGCAACAGTCTACGCGTCAGCGGAAATTCGTAAGATGGTGTATGCCAATACTCCAGAGGTGGTTGAGGCCTTAAAGGGTATCGATGTCTTATTGATGGTCTCTGCTCGGGAAAATCCAGAGCGTGTTGAGGAACACACGAGTTTTTTAAATGCCGCAAAGCTAGCGGGGGTGCAGCATATCGTCTATACCTCCTTTTACGGAGCAGATGAAAAAGCAACCTTTACCTTGTCTCGAGATCATGCCCAGACGGAAGCCTATATCAAGGAGTTAGGATTCACCTATACATTTTTGAGAGATAATTTTTACTTGGACTTCTTGATAGATATTGCTCTTGAAAATGGAGAGATTCGTGGTCCAGCAGGAAGTGGGAAGGTTTCAGCAGTTGCCCGTAAGGACACATCTAGTGTTGCAGCAGAGATTCTTTTACATGCTAAGAAATGGAAAAATCAAACCTTGAATCTAACAGGACCAGAGGAACTTTCCATGGAAGAGATCGTAGCGCTTCTCTCAGAAGAGACCGGTAAGACCATCGCGTATGTGGATGAATCAGTAGAAGAAGCCTATGAGTCACGGAAAAAATGGCCAGCACAAACTTGGGAGTATGATGCCTGGGTCAGTACCTATACAGCGATTAAAGCTGGAGAACAAGCTGGAGTTTCAGCAGATGTCGAAAAAGTCCTAGGGCATCCAGCAAGTAGCTTATTGGATATTCTTAGAGACAGAAAACTTATTGAGGAAAAATATGATTGAATACAAACATGTAGCCTTGCGCTACACGGAAAAGGACATTTTGAAAGATGTCAATCTCCGCATTGAAAATGGAGAATTCATGGTGCTAGTGGGTCCTTCAGGATCTGGTAAGACCACCATGATCAAGATGATTAACCGTCTTTTGGAGCCGACAGATGGCAATATCTATATGGATGGGAAACGCATCAAAGACTATGACGAACGGGAGTTACGTCTCAGTACCGGCTATGTCCTTCAAGCCATTGCCCTATTTCCAAACTTGACCGTTGCGGAAAATATTGCTCTCATTCCTGAGATGAAGGGATGGAGCAAGGAACAAATCACTTCTAAGACAGAAGAACTCTTGGATAAGGTGGGGCTCCCTGCTGCAGAGTATGCAAATCGCATGCCTAGTGAATTATCTGGTGGGGAGCAACAGCGGATTGGCATAGTACGAGCTATCATTGGGGAACCAAAGATTCTATTGATGGACGAGCCTTTTTCAGCCTTGGATGCCATCTCTCGCAAGCAGTTGCAGGCTCTTACAAAAGATTTACATAAAGAATTCGGCATGACGACCATCTTCGTAACCCATGATACGGATGAGGCCTTAAAATTAGGGGATCGAATTGCAGTTTTGCAGGATGGAGAAATTCGTCAGGTAGCAGACCCTGAAACAATTTTACAAGCGCCTGCGACAGACTTTGTCGCAGATTTGTTTGGAGGTGCTCACCATGTCTAAACTATTTACAACTTTTCAAGAACGTTTTGCGGACTGGCTTACAGCCCTTGGACAACACTTACAATTGTCTCTTTTGACCTTATTGGTTGCTATTTTTCTGACGATTCCGCTGGCGGTTTATCTAAATAGCCACAAAAAAGCGGCGAACTGGGTACTACAAGTTGCGGGTATCTTCCAGACCATTCCCTCAATGGCTCTGTTGGGTCTCTTCATTCCTTTCATGGGGATTGGAACCTTACCGGCCCTTACAGCTCTAGTCATTTATGCGATTTTCCCGATTTTGGAAAATACAATCACAGCCTTGAACGGCATTGATCCTAGTCTTGAGGAGGCAGGGATTGCTTTTGGAATGACCAAGTGGGAGCGACTCAAGAAGTTTGAAATTCCACTGGCCATGCCTGTCATTGTATCGGGGGTTCGTACAGCAACCGTTATGATCATTGGGACAGCGACTTTAGCCGCTCTTGTTGGAGCTGGAGGATTGGGTTCCTTTATCCTTTTGGGGATTGACCGTCGGAATGCTAGTCTCATTTTAATCGGCGCAATCTCATCAGCCATTTTGGCCATTCTCTTTAATGTTATTCTCAAATGGTTGGAAAAGGCAAAGTTGCGTACGATTGTTGCAGCCTTTGCGGTGATGCTCCTTGGTTTGGGAGCGAGTTATGCTCCAAGCATGATTTCTCAGAAAGAAAAAGAAAACCTAGTCATAGCAGGGAAATTGGGACCTGAACCTGAAATTCTCATGAATATGTACAAACTTCTCATTGAGGAAAATAGTGACGTGACAGTGACGGTTAAGCCTAACTTTGGGAAGACAGATTTCCTTTATCAAGCGCTTAAAAAGGGTGATATCGACATCTATCCAGAATTTACAGGGACCATTACAAGCTCTCTCTTGCAGCCAGCTCCTAAAGTCAGCAATGACTCTGAAGAAGTTTTCAAGGTTGCGCGTGATGGTATAAAGAAACAAGATCATCTAGCTTTGCTTAAACCCATGGCTTATCAAAACACCTATGCGATTGCTGTTCCGAAAAAGATTGCAAAAGAGTATGATCTGAAGACGATTTCTGATCTCAAGAAGGTTCAAGACAAGCTTAAAGCTGGTTTCACGTTGGAATTTAACGACCGTGAGGACGGAAATAAAGGGCTTCAATCAGTTTATGGACTAAATCTTAATGTAGCTACCATGGAGCCGGCCCTTCGCTATGAGGCAATCCAACAAGGCAATATCCAAATAACAGATGCCTATTCAACAGACCCAGAAATTGCTCAATATGATCTAGTTGTTCTAGAGGATGACCAACACCTCTTCCCACCTTACCAAGGAGCACCCCTCATGAAAGAAGCTCTTCTTAAGAAACATCCAGAATTGGAAGGTATTCTTAATAAGTTATCTGGTAAAATCACAGAGAGCCAAATGAGTCAAATGAACTACCAAGTGGGAGTAGAGGGAAAACCTGCTGCCAAAGTAGCGCGTGACTTTTTGGTAAAAGAAGGCTTAATTAAGAACTAAAAACATTCTCAAGTTGATAACTTGAGAATGTTTTGTATAGAACAAAGTTATTCTTACTCTTCCGTTTTACTTATTAGCTTATATCGTATGTTACTCAACAGATTTTAGGGCTTCGAGCATATTAACTTTCTTAAGGTGTTGGTTCACAAAGATACCGAGACCTGTCAGAATGACAATGACGACAAGTGTTGGGATAGCATAGATGAGCCAGCTCAGACCTGGATTGAACATGATATTTTCAGGAGGGATAACCTCTACCATGTATTGATGCAATCCCAAACCAAGTCCGAATCCAACCAATATACCAATGATAGAGAGATAAATGGTTTCTCGATAGATGTAGAATGTCACTTCTTTGTCAAAGAAGCCTAGAACCTTGATGGTTGATAATTCGCGGATACGTTCTGCCACATTGATATTTGTCAAATTAAAGAGAACAACTAAAGCAAGAAGAACAGAGACCCCAATCAATACTGCCATAACGCGGCTAAGGGAGTTGACGATGGTCTTGATTTGTGCCTTTAGAGTAGTATTTTGAACAACCCCTTTGACACCATCAAGCTCCATAAATTGACTGGCTGTTTGCTCAACGTTTTTGTCTGAGTGATTCTTCAGTGTCAGAATAGTAGCATTCTGGCTCGCCTCTTTACCAAAAGCATTCTTGTAAGTAGATTCATTCATAAAGATGAAGTGGCCCATGTACATTTCAGAAATACCAGCAACTTTGAGTTTGATATCCTTGTCTTGGCTATTTTGAACGGTTAACTCATCCCCTACAGAAACACCAGCTAAGTCTGCCAATTTCTCAGAAATAATAATCCCTTTGTCGGTCAATTCGAGTTTTTGACCAGTTTCACGATTATTGAGCTTGATGTAATGTTGTAGAGTTTCTTGATCCTTGTCTTTGACCACAAGGGTTGTGATATCTTGACGATCGTTATTAGTTCCTGCCTCTTTTAAGAGCATTTCGTAATGAATAGACAGATGTTCCTTGACCTTGCTATCGTTAATTAATTTTTGGATATTTTCCTTTTCCTGCTCATTCAGGTGATCCTTATTTGCGACAATCATATCATAACGAATGATGTTAGGGAATTGGCGTGTGTTAAGGTCTCCGATAGAAGAACGAATACCGAGTCCAGCAAAGAGAAGTGCGATGGAACCGCAGACACCAAAAATGGTCATGAACATCCGTTGCTTGTAGCGGAAAATATTACGGGCAGTGACTTTTTGTGTAAAGCTCATCCGGTTCCAAAGTGGGGTGATGCGCTCCAGAAGAATTTTAGAACCAGATGTTGGAGGTTTTGGAAGAAGAAGTTGGGCTGCTTTTTCACCTAATTCGCGCTTGGCTACCATAAAGGCAGGAAGAACTGTGGACAAAAGACCAAGCACAATTGCTAGAAGAGTCTTAAACGGATAGAAGTGTAACTCAATCGGTGCGAGCAGGATCCGTTCTTTAAAGCTATTGTAAATGATGGATGGAAGGAGAATGTGGCCTGCAGCAACCCCAATAGCAGTACCAATCATGCTCGTCACAAATCCATAAATAATAAATTTACGGATGATGTCCTTGTTTTGGTAACCGAGAGCTTTGAATGTCCCTGCCTTAATCCGTTCTTCCTCGACGAAGCGTCCCATCGTGACGAAGGTAACCAAGGCAGCAATAAAGTAGAGGATAACAGGGAAGATATTACTGAGGTTTTGAAAAACAGAAGCGTTGGTCTCATAGGAAACATAACCTTCTGACCAAGGAGCTTCACGACGTGTGTAGACATCGTAGCTTGGTTCAGCAATGCTATCGATTTTTTCTTGAGCTTCCTTTATTTGCTCCTTCTTGTCAGCGATTTCATCTTGTGCCTGAGTCAATTGTCCCTGGACAAGAGGATTCTTATCCTGACCGCTAGCTTTTGCTTGTTCTAGTTTCTTGTTAAGCTCCGTTTCTGCTTTCTGAAGTTGTCTTGTTTGTTGGTCAATCTTAGCCTGTGGATCAGCTTTTAATTCTTTCAAACGGTTAGCAGGCTGATTTTTTACTAATTTTTCGAGCTCATCCTCATGTTTGGAAACCTTGTCAGTGTAATCCTGGGTATAGGGGTTAGCACCACGGACGTCTTTGTAAGCTAAGCGTGCAATCATGTAGACATCGGAATCAAAACTAGATTCAGGAACAACCGCATACCCTTTGAGTTCCCCACTACCAGCTGTCGATGAACCGAGGTCAACACTTGATAAGATTTCAGAAGACTGAACAAAGCCAGTGATGGTAAAGGTGTGTTCTTTTAAGACATCCTTACCATTGTCACCCTCTTTTTCAGAAAACTCAATTTTGTCACCGATCTTATAGTTATCTTGATAGACTGAAGAAAGAGCAATTTCACCTTGCTTACTTGGAAGTTTTCCTTTTACAACCTCATAAGTTGAGATATCTTTTGGTTTTGAAAATAGTCGAAAGGCATCAGTGGAACCTTTCAGTACTACATCTTTAAAGTAACCATACTCAATTTTTGCCTCTGATGAGACTTGATTTAGGAGGTCTTGATCTGACTGGTTCAGTCCATAGCTACCAGTAACTGTGAGGTCAGCTGTTTGGTGTTTAATAAAATAGCTTGTTCCCGTGGGTTGCATATCAGGTGTCGTCACCTTTAGACCCACAAGAGCGAAAGAACCTAAGGCCATGAGGGAAGCAATAGAAACCACCCGTCCTTTAGAACTAGAGAAAGACTTTCTCACGTCCTTCCAATAAGTTTTACGATTCATGAGACATCCTTTCTAGTACTCGAGGCTATCAATATCTTGTGGATGGGCATTGAGTTCAATACTTTGAACACGCGCATCATGCATACGAATCACACGATCAGCAATCGGTGCAAGCGCCCCGTTGTGAGTGACGATGATAACGGTAGCTCCTTCATTGCGAGCCTTGTCTTGGAGAATCTTCAAGACCTGTTTTCCAGTATTGTAATCCAGCGCTCCTGTAGGTTCGTCACAGAGGAGAATTTTCGGATTTTTTGCGACGGCGCGAGCGATAGCTACCCGTTGTTGCTCACCACCAGACAATTGTGCAGGGAAGTTGTTGATGCGTTTTCCTAGACCAACATCAATCAAAGTTTGTTCCGCATCTTTAGCATCCGCGACAATTTCAGAAGCCAACTCTACATTTTCTTTGGCCGTTAAGTTTGAGACCAAGTTATAGAATTGAAAGACGAATCCGACATCGTCTCTACGATAAGCTGTTAATTGTTTCGCATTATAATTGGAGATGTCTTTCCCATCGATGATGACCTTTCCTTCATCATTGGTATCCATACCACCAAGAATATTGAGAACAGTTGATTTTCCTGCGCCAGAAGTACCGAGTATAATCACTAACTCCCCTTTTTCAATTTCGAAAGTGATATCATTGTTTGCGATGATTTCCACATCACCTGTTTTATACCGTTTGTAACTATGTTTCATTTCAATATACGCCATGTGTATTTGTCTCCTTTAAAAATTATCAGCTGCTAAAACAACAACCTGTTGAATAATTACGAAGGTTATTTTATGATTTTTTAAATACGATTGCTACAACAGAAAACAACAATGTGTTGAAATAATGAAGAAAATATGATAATCATAACTGAAAATATCAGATGATAGTTGACATTTTCAAAATTCGAGATATACTTTAATCAACAATATGTAGAAATAAGGGGTTCGTATGCAACAGAGACAAACGACAACTAAGTCAGATATTAAAGAAGCCTTCATTCAGCTTTTGGCTACAAAAAGTTTAGAGGATATAACGATTAGTCAGTTAACTAAAAAAGCGGGTGTTAACCGCTCGACATTTTATCTGCACTATCTAGATAAACAGGATTTTTTAGAGCAATTAAAAGAAGAAACCATAACGACGGTTCGTATGATTTTGAGGAAAGAAACCTTTTATCCCAAAGAAGCCTTAGAAGCCATCTTGTCTTATTTCCAAGAGAACAGTGCTTTTTTTGCTGAAATTGCAAAAAATCCAAGTTTTCGTTTTGCAGACAACATTCGTTCTTTTATCTTGGGAATGATTGAGTCTACGTCACGTTCTCGACCAGTCATTGTGGCAGCTTATCAAATGCCAGAGCGCTATGCTATTACCATGTATGTTTCTGGTTTGACAGGACTTATTGTCGACTGGATTATCAATGGGACTCAGGAAAGCCCCCAACAATTGACCAAGATTATACTGGCTTCCCCAGGGATGGAGTGGTTTAAAGAAAAGTAACTACTTAAGAGTCCTCAGGGGCTCTGAAACAGAATTGCCTCTTATTGACAGAAGTTAGATGGCTGAGTCCTTTCATTCTAATTGT
>CAUCUH010000024.1:0-16963 GCA_958445905.1 uncultured Streptococcus sp. | reverse complement strand
GACCATCAAGACCACATCTGAACGGTCGATGGCCCGCATAGCACGCATAACAGAATATTTCTCAGTATTTTCATAGATTTTACCAGATTTACGCATACCGGCCGTATCGATCATGGTGAATTCTTGGCCATCTGCATCAGTAAAATGGGTATCAATGGCATCCCGTGTAGTTCCAGCCACTGGGCTAGCAATCACGCGGTCTTCTCCAAGGATTGCATTGATCAAGCTTGATTTCCCAACATTTGGACGGCCAATCAAACTAAACTTGATGATGTCTGGATTTTCCTCTTCTGTCTCATTTGGGAGATTTTCGATGATTGCATCGAGCACATCCCCGGTTCCAATCCCATGGACTGATGATACCGGAAGGGGCTCACCCAGTCCCAAGGCATAAAAATCGTAGATATCGTTGCGCATCTCTGGGTTGTCCACTTTGTTGACAGCCAGAATCACTGGTTTATGGGTCTTATATAAGATACGAGTGACATATTCATCGGCATCGGTGATCCCTTCTTTGCCAGAAACAACAAAGACAATGACATCAGCTTCGTCCATGGCAATTTCTGCCTGATGCTTGATTTGCTCCATAAATGGAGCATCAACGTCATCAATTCCCCCTGTATCAATGATACTAAATTTTCGGTTCAACCACTCAGCTGTTGCATAAATGCGGTCACGAGTGACTCCTTCAACATCCTCAACGATGGAGATCCTCTCACCGGCAATCCGGTTAAAGAGCGTAGATTTCCCAACATTGGGACGACCTACAATCGCAATAGTTGGTAGGGCCATGATTTCCTCTTTTCTAAAGATAGTCGAGACCTAGTTTCAAGAAGGTCCCTCTTCATTTCTATAATAGTTTGTGTTTTTCCAGCAGCTGTTTGGTTGCTTCATTTTCTGGTTGTCCAAACTGAGCTGCAAGCCGCTCGCTCCAGCTATCCGTTGCACGCGCTCCTGCATAATCTGCCTGTACCTTGTCATAGTCTGTCACAACCGATAGATCTTGCACTTGGTATTCTTCTTCAAAAGCAATATGTTCCAAAGGCAAGCGCGGTTTCACAGCATGCTGTTGATTTGGAACTCCAAGAGCAATCCCAAAAACAGGATAGGTATAGCCTGGCAGACGGAAGAGTTCTGCGACTTCTTCTGAACAGTAGCGCAACATGCCGATAATCACTCCACCATAGCCGAGACTTTCAGCTGCCAATAGCGTATTTTGAACTGCTAGAGCCGCATCCACTGAGGTGATCAGTAAGTTGTCCACCCCTTCAGGATGGAAATCCTGCTCATGAAGTTTGACAGCTTTTTCAGCGCGGTTTAAATCTCCAACAAAGAGGAGAAAGACATCTGATTGGCGAATCGCTTCTTGAGGAAGCAAGTCGTAAAGAGCTTCTTTCTTCTCCTTGCTTTTGACCACAATCACAGAATAAGACTGAAAGTTTTTCCAACTTGATGCCATCTGCCCAGCTGATAAAATTTCCTTGAGGTCAGCTTCTTTGATGGCTTCTTCCTTAAAACGGCGAACAGAAAAATGAGATTTCATTAAACGGATGGTTTCATTCATCGGCGATTGACTCCTTCCAAATGGATTTCCTTGGCTAAAAATTTCACGCGCTCCATGACCCGTTTGGCCTGCCAGGTTTCATCTCCATTACGCGAAGCTGCAAAATGACGTTCCAACTCTTCAAAATTAAAGTTAGAAGTAAAGAAGGTTGGGAGATTTTCCTGCATTCGGTGCTGCAAAATCACTTGTAAGATTTCATCTCGCACCCAGGCTGACATCTGTTCCGCACCGATATCATCCAGAATTAAAATTTCGGCTTTTTTCACCTGATCGACGGTTTCTTTGACCAAGCCTGAACTGATGGCATTTTTAACATCGATAGCAAAACTTGGAAAATGAAGTAGGGTAGTAGAGGCCTGGCGTTTTTCGGATAAATCATGAGCCAAGGCTGCCATCATGTAGCTCTTTCCTACTCCGAAATCACCATAGAGGTAGATCCCCTTTTGATATTCAGGATAGTTGGCCACAAAATTAGCTAATTCTTCAAAGGCCTCAAATCGCCCCTTATCATCGAGTTCCACCTTGGCTAGACTCGCTTCTTTCAAGGTTGAAGGGAGATTGATCAAGTTGAGACGTTGGTTGATCGCAGCTCGTTTTTGGGCTTCGATTAACTCTGGTGTTTCCTCATAAGCGACATCCGCATAGCCTTCATTCATGGTGAGGATGGGCTTATAACCTTTGGCAATATAATCCGGATCTCCCAATAAGAAACGGTTGCGTTCACTAATGTATTGATTAAATTTTGAAATACTCCGTCGAATTTCTTGTTCAGACAAAGACCGATCCTTGATAAAGGCAGCCACTTCTTGGTCTGCCAAGATCTGTGCGACCAAATCCTCATAGTTAAATTGACGCGCACGGTTCATGTGAGACATGGTTTGACCTACACTTTCCATCTACTCACCTCCTTGATTCAGTTTTTCTAATAGGCGTTGTTTCTCTTTAGCAAGATCCACCTTTTCTGCTTGACTGGTTTGATTTTGATAGTTTGGTTGGCTCCACTTGGGAACATTGCTGTTCTTGCCCTTGGCTGATGTAGGACTCGTCCCCTTGTTTCCTTGAGCTTTAGCTTGTTCCTGGCGTTCTCGAACTTTTAAAATCGCTAGTTCTGCACTGTTGACCCCTTGATAAGAAAAATCATTTCCCACCTTCAAAGCATACTTTTCATTGAGATTAGCAGACTGGGTCTTGTTAAAGGTCAACAACAAGATAATATTGATCACCTCGTCTAGTAAGCCTAGATCAGCTAACTTGGATAATGTCTTGCGTTCGCTCTGCGTAATGGTCGCATTGCGCGCCTTCTTAATCTCTGCTAGAAATTGTAGGCTGGATTTTGCCTTAGCTTCCCTCAGAATGGTTTCTTCCTGACGGCTATAGAACATGCGTGGTTGCTCTTGGCTCGCCTGAGCCAACTTTTGCTTCATTCTCTTTGGAGAGACAATCCGGTCTACAGCTGTTTCTTTCGCTAAAAGATAAGTTTCATACCAGGTCCATTGTTGTTCTTCTGCGATAGCAAAGAGGGCTAAGGTTGCTTCTCCTTCATCCGCAAAACGAAGTCCATCACGCCCCATCATTCGCTTAAACATCTCCATATCAAACTGCTGTTTCTTACTTGGAAGAACGGTCGTCTCCCCAGCATCTAGTCCAAAGACTTGCGAGAAGGAAACTTGCCGTCTAGTCCCTAAAGAGCGAGCTGGGATCAGATCCTCCACGGCCTTTTCCCCAATCTTTTTTTCAAGCAAGCGTTTAAAAACAGCATTCGAAAAAAATTGTTCTGAGGCAAGAGGAGCATGTAACTGGATCGTGATCCCAACTTCTTCCTCATAGAGATCCATCAACCCCATAGCAATTAAACGATCAAAGGCGAGTAGCAACTGTGGAAATCCTATATTCAAGTGATTGAGGATTTGAGCAAGTAAATATTGTTTTTCACCCTGATCATAAGAGGCGAGCAGATAACGATAAACTGCTACAGTTTCTGTCTCTAAAATAGGCAGGTAATACTGCTCCAATGCAGCCCCTGCCGGTGGAAGAAGATTATTTTTTAAAAATGCGAAAGGCGTATTGGGCTTCATCTATTTTTCCTTTTTCTTCTTGGTTCCCTTCGTAATTTGTTTCAAGAGGGTTTCTAACTCACCGACATCCTTGAAACTCCGGTAAACACTAGCAAAACGGACATAGGTGATCTCATCTAGATCTGCTAACTCATCCATGACCAACGAACCAATATATTCACTGTTGATTTCATTATCACTTTGGCTGCGAACCTTTTGCTCGATCCGGTTTACAATTTCTTCGATTTCGTCACTAGAAACAGGCCGTTTTTGAGCTGAGCGGATAATACCATTAAAGATTTTATCACGAGAAAATTGCTCGCGTGTCCCATCCTTTTTGACAACCACTAGGGTCCGCTCTTCCACTCGTTCGTAGGTAGTAAAGCGATAATGGCATTCTTCGCATTCCCTGCGACGACGGATGGTGTTCCCATCTTCAGCTTGTCGACTATCCACCACACTAGACTTACTTCCACCACATTTTGGACAACGCATTTGCTACCTCCTTAAACTGTTTTAACACCTCATTTTACCATAAATTGAATCGTAAAGAAAGCAGAAGAACAGGAGAATCCCCTATGCTTGCTCCTCATTGATCCATAAAAAAGAGTCGAAGGACGATTGAATAAAATCGTTTTCCTTTCGACTCTCCATTTATATTAAAGTGATAATTCAGCTTCTAAGCCATAGTGATCACTGACATGGGGTTTGTTTTGATCATCAAAAATGACATGTAGACGCTGGATGTCCCATTCTGGACTTGCAAAGACGTAATCGATTCGCAATGGAACTTGATTATCCGTCCAGCCATCGATTCCAGGACCTACAGTATAAGTCCCCTTTGTTTCTTTGGCTTCGATAAAGCTGTCTTGAAGCTTAAGGGAACTGGATAGAATCGTCTCATACCCTTCTTGACCGGCAGGATTATTGAAATCACCAGCTAGAATAAAGGGTTTGCCTACTTGGCTGAAGTAGTTCTCAATGCGTGGCCACTCAAATTGGAAACCTTTGTCCCACCAAGAAAGATGGACGCTGGCAACAGCAATCTCTTTGCCATCTACACTTGTATGGGCAACGGCTACTCGACGAGTATGGTAGTCCGTTGGATCATCCATATTGGATACCAAAATCTCATCCGCCTTCAAGGGTTGACGCGAAAGAACGGCCACACCCTCATTGAGGTGATCATAGCCAATATGGTTGTAGGCCCAAGTCCAATAATAGTGGAGTCCTTGAGCAGCTAACTCTTCTACCAATACGCGAACAAAGTGATCTTTGTGAATGGCTACAGATGATGGCAAGGCTTGATAATACTCATCTGTTTCGACTGCTTCTGAGCCCATTTCTTGATTGACCTCTTGGAAACAGATCACATCATATTGCGCTTCCAAAATTTGTTCCTTGAGGGTTTCAAATTTTTGCTGAGCATTCTCTTCCATCCAACTATGGGAATTTAATGTTAAAAATTTCATCCCCTGATTTCTCCTTCTCTCCAAATCAAGAAACGGCAAGAGGCCGGGTGCACTGCCCCAACCTCATTTTCTTTGCCGATGTCTTTTATAATTCTACTGTTGCAACTGGCGCATTTGCTGCCAATTTACCAGTATGTTCGACCTTAACGGATTTAATCGCATCTGCATTTGTGAAGACAACAATTGTTGAAGTTTCACGACCAGCTTCACGGATCGCATCAAGGTCTGCTTCTACCAAGAGGTCTCCAGCAGCCACTGTTTGACCTTCAGAAACTTTAACCTCAAATGGTTTTCCTTCAAGACTAACAGTATCTAGACCGATGTGAACCAAGACTTCCAAACCATTATCTGTTACCAAACCAAGGGCATGTTTGGTTGGGAAGACGCTAGTAACTTTACCAGCAACTGGTGAAACGATGTGGCCATTTTCAGGCTCAACCGCAAATCCGTCACCCATCATTTTTTGTGAGAATACAGGATCTTTCACATCTTCGATGTTGATCACTTCACCATCTGCAACGGAATGCACTTCATCAGTTACCCCTTTAAAGGTTGCTTCAGCTTTTTGAACTGCTGTCATTTGGCTAGGAAGTGTTTCAGGAATAACTTCACCTGAATCAAGAACGTCTTGGATATCAGATTTCAATACGTCAGCTTTAGGTCCGTAGATCGCTTGGACCCCTTGTCCTTTCATGACAAGACCCATAGCGCCTTCAGCTTTCCATTGTTCTTCTGTTCCTACTTTTTCAGCATCCTTAACGGTTACACGAAGACGAGTCATACATGCGTCAACGTCGACGATGTTAGCACGTCCACCAAGAAGGTTGATAATGTTAATGACTTGTGAGCTTGCTGAGCTTGTAGCAGCTCCAGCTGTTGCACCATCTCCTGAAGGGGCATCATCATTTTGTTCGTAGTTTCCATTACGTCCTGGAGTCGCATAATTGAATTTCTTAATCATGAAGTTGGCAATGAAGTACATGATAAATCCAAAGAGGACTGTTACCCATACAAAGTTAAAGATATCTAGTGCCAAACCAGCGTTGATGGCCATTGGAGTACGTGTCAAGAATTCGATTGCACCGAATGAGTGAACACGAAGGTGAACCAAGTCAGCCATTGCAAAGGCAGCACCTTGAACAAAGGCGTAGATCAAGTACAATGGTGTTGCAATGAACATGAACATGTATTCAATTGGTTCTGTAACACCTGTCAAGAATGTAGCAAGGGCAGTTGCAAAAAGCATCCCTTTGTATTTTTCTTTCTTATCTGGGTCCACATTGCGGTAGATAGCAACTACAACCCCCATCAAGATACCAAATGATCCAATCATTTGACCAACTTTGAAACGAGCTGGTGTGTAGGCATGAAGCAAGTGTTGGTATTGGCTAGGATCTGCCTTCTTCAAGTTAACAAGGTCTGTTACCCAAGCTAACCAAAGTGGATCTTGTCCAAATACAGTTGTTCCTTTGGCAGCACCTGTAAGAACTTGGTAGCTACCACCCAATTGAGTATAGTTGATTGGAATGGTCAACATGTGGTGAAGACCAAACGGCAAGAGAAGACGTTCCAAGGTACCAAACAAGAATGGTGCCAATACTGGAGCTGTTGATTGTGAGTTGGCGATCCAGACACCGAATCCATTAATTCCTGATTGAACCACTGGCCACAAGGCTGCCAAAACCAAGGCTGTAAGAGCTGAACGAACGATAACAACGAATGGGACAAAGCGCTTCCCGTTAAAGAAAGAAAGGGCTTCTGGAAGTTTACGGTAGTTATAGTATTTATTGAAAGCAGTTGCTCCAACAAAACCTGAGATAATCCCTACAAACACCCCCATATTAAGTGCCGGTGCTTCAAGGACACTAATGAAGTAGTCTGCAACTTTAATTGATCCACCTAAGATCGTATGAACGGTAGCATCCTTATCAGCCAACATTGCAGATGTAACTCCAAAAACTGCACCGGTAATACGGTTAATCAAGATGAAAGAGAGACCAGCCGCAAAGGCACCCCCAGCACGCTCTTTGGCCCAGCTACCACCGATAGCGAGTGCAAAGAGGATGTGAAGGTTACCGATAACCCCCCAACCGATTTGTTCGAGAATCCCACCTGTAATAACAAGTGGAGATAAATTCGGGTTGATCATAGGGATTGATTTCCCGATTGAAATCATCAACCCAGCAGCTGGCATGACAGCAATAACGACCATCAAGGCCTTACCAAACTTCTGCCAGAATTCAAAGCTAAATAAACTTTTGAATGATCCTTTATTCATCATTCAACCTCCTTATATTGTTTAAGGCTTTTGTTTTTAAGAAAACGTTTGCGCTTAATTTGTTTCTAGTATACCACATTTTAAAAATTTGTAAAGCCTTACATTCATTTTTTTCTCTAAATTTTATCTTTTTTTATCTTTTTTTAGCCAAATCCTTTTTAAAACCCATCCTTTCCAAACGCAAACGTTTCCCTTGAGTCATAAAAATATTCGAACCCTCTAAGGGTTCGAATATTTTATTCTAATGTGTCTTGCATGGCATAGCCAATCCCACGAACGGTCTTAATATAGCTTTTTTGACCGGGTAGATCAATTTTCCCACGGAGATAACGGATATAGACGTCCACAATATTAGTCTCACCTGTACTCTCGTACTTCCAGACACTTTCCAACAACTGATCTCGTGTCACCACCCCTTTGCTTCCCATCAGAGTCGCTAAGAGATCATACTCTCTGCGGGTTAAACTAATCATGTCTTTCCCACGATAGACGGTATGGTGTTCCACATCAATGCGCAAATTGCGGTATGATGTTGGGATTTTCATCTGGCTACAATGTTGGTCAATATAATCACGTCCTCTAAAAATGGCTGTGATCTTATCTACCAAATCGCTGATAATAAAGGGTTTAACCATATAGGAAACGGCAAAGCGCTGAATACTCTCTTTGTGCTCAGCAATTTTTTCGCGGCTATCCAACACAATCAAAACAGAAGCTGGGCGAATCCGACTGATTTCCTCTGCGAATGTTTCACCAGACATATCTGACAAATCGTAATTAAACAAGATCAGATCATATTTGGTCGCAGCAATCAAGGCCAGACCCGCTTTTCCATCCTCGACCACATCAACTTGATACCCTTCTTTTTGAAGTTCCAAATCAATGAAGCGCGCGATTTGCTTCTCATTTTCTACTAGTAGAACTCGTTTGACCATAGAGCAAGATTATTTTTCGTCGTACCAAGAATAGTGGAAGGTACCTTCTTTGTCTTTACGTTGGTATGTGTGAGCACCAAAGTAGTCACGTTGTGCTTGGATCAAGTTCGCTGGAAGATCCGCTGAACGGTAGCTATCGAAGTAAGTGATGGCTGCTGAGAAGGTTGGTACAGGTACACCTGCTTGAACAGCAAGAGCTACAATGTCACGAACTGATTGTTGGTACTTAGCAGTGACATCCAAGAAGTACTCATCCAATAGAAGGTTAGCAAGATCTGCATCGCGATTGTAAGCATCTGTGATCTTTTGCAAGAAACGAGAACGGATGATACATCCATCGCGCCAGATAGATGCGATGTCCGCAAATGGCAAGTTCCAGTTGTTTTCTTTAGAAGCAACACGCAATTGCGCAAAACCTTGTGCGTAAGAGATGATTTTTGAGAAGTAAAGGGCTTGACGAATTTTTTCGATCAACTCAGCCTTATCTCCTTCAAATTTGAATGCAGCTGGTTTTGGAAGAACCTTGCTAGCATGTACACGTTCTTCTTTGTAGGCAGAGATGTAACGGGCAAATACTGACTCCGTGATGAGTGACAATGGCACACCAAGGTCAAGCGCTGATTGGCTCGTCCATTTACCAGTTCCTTTGTTTCCTGCAGCGTCCAAGATGTAGTCTACGATTGGTCCATCTTGACCTTCGTCGTCTTTGCGTTTCAAGATATCCGCAGTGATTTCGATCAAGTAGCTGTCCAATTCACCCTTGTTCCATTCAGTGAAGATTTCAGCCATGTTTTCTGCAGAAAGACCAAGCAAGTGTTGCATGAGGTCATAGCTTTCTGCGATCAATTGCATATCCCCGTACTCGATCCCGTTGTGGACCATTTTCACGTAGTGACCAGCTCCATCAGGACCGATGTAAGTCACACATGGTTTTCCATCTTCAGGTGCTTTTGCAGAGATTTCTTCAAGAACGTCAGCTACCAAGTCATATGCTTCTTTTTGCCCACCAGGCATGATAGAAGGACCTTCAAGGGCACCTTTTTCCCCACCAGATACACCAGTACCAATAAAGTTGATTCCTGAGTTCGCCAATTCTTCATTACGACGGATGGTATCTTTATAGAAAGTATTTCCTCCGTCGATCAAGATGTCACCTTTATCCAAGTGTGGAAGAAGGGCTTGGATAGTTGCGTCTGTACCAGGTCCTGCTTGAACCATGAGCATGATACGACGTGGTTTTTCGATTGAGTTTACGAAGCTTTCGATATCATAGCTTGGCACAAAGTTTTTATCAGGATGGCAAGCAATCACATCTTCTGTTTTTTCTTTACTACGGTTAAAAATGGCAACTGTATAGCCACGAGATTCGATATTAAGGGCAAGGTTACGACCCATTACGGCCATACCAACAACACCAAAGTTTGCTTTAGTCATGTGACACTCCTCTTTATAGTTTGCCTTTATTCTACCATTTTTCCTCCTCAAAAGAAAGCAGAAAATAGCTTCCCGCCTTCTACAAGAAGGAGAAGCTCCTGCAAATCATTTGATCTTGAAAACAAAAGTGCCCGAGAAACATTTCTCAGACACTTTCTTAAGAATGGCATTAATCTTCTTTAGAAGCTAACTCCTCTGCTTCAATGACCGGTTGTTCTCCTTCTTTGAGTTTATTGACCGTCATATTAACTCCAAGAGCTCCTGCTAGCAATTGACGAATATCAAATCCAGCTCCTTGAGAGACTTGGTCGATACTTTGCATAATATCGCCCACCATCTTAGAAGCATTGCCTTCCCCGTACATGGTGATCTTATCAACCTTGGTTAATGGTTCTGCGACAGCACGCGCAATTTCAGGCAACTTGTCAACGACCATTTCAGTAATGGCTGCTTCTTGCATTTTCTTCATTGCTTCGGCCTTTTGGTCTAAACCTTTGGCTTCAGCTTCCAGTTTCAAGCGAATGGCTTCAGCCTCAGCACGACCTTTGGCTTCAATAGCTTCAGCCTCTTGCAATTGGGCAAATTTCTCAGCTTCGGCTTGAGCTTTTCGAGCTTCGGCTTCTTTTTGTGTTTCGAAGAGTTCTGCTTCCGCCTTGCGTTGGCGTTCAATCAATTCTGCTTCTGCAGCTTGTTGACGCGCATATTTTTCAGCTTCAGCTTGTTTGCGGATGTTGGCATCCAATTCTTGCTCACGAACCTTAACTTCGCGCTCTTTGACTTCCGCTTCTTTTTCCTGTTTCATGATATTGGCTTCGGCTGCCACGCGCTCTTGTTCACGACGTTGCACTTCTGCCTCAATCCCTTTAGCGGCATCTGCTTTTGCTTGGGCAATATCTGCTTCTTGCTTGAGGGCTGCTTGTTTGAGTTTTAATTCGTTTTGTTTTTGCGCGATTTCAAGATCGGCAGCGACGCGTTTGTCGTTGGCCAATTTATCTTGTTCTGCTTCGACTTCCTTGCGTTCGCGTTCTGCTTTGGCTTTGGCAATCAAGGCATCTTTCTTAATGGTTTCAACATTTTCAATCCCGAGGTTATCGATGACTCCCCCTTCATCAGAGAAGGATTGAACCGTAAAGGCGATGACTTCTAGACCCATTTTAGCCAAGTCTGGCGCTACGTTGTCTTGCACTTTTGAGGCAAACTCTTGACGGTCATTGACCATCTTACGTAGTTCCATCTGACCGATCACTTCCCGCAGGTTTCCTTCCAAGACATCTTGAACAGAGTTGGAAATATCTGTCGTATTCCAGTTCAAGAAGTTTTCTGCAGCCCGGGCAATCATTTCATCGGTTGTACCAATTTTTAATTTAACAGCCGCATCGGCACGGACGTTAATGAAGTCCAATGTTGGGACTGCTTCTGACGTCCGAACATCTGTCGAGAATTGCTCAATATCAAGATAAGAGCGTTGTTCGACAAAGGGAATCATAAAGCCAGCTTTCCCACGCAAGTGACGTTGCTTCCGAAGACCGGTAATGACCACGACTTCGTTGGGTTTAGCGTTCACATAACCTTTAACAAGCAAAATCAAAATAATAACTGCGACTATTAGGCCGGTAATCAACCAACCTGGAATAAATAAAGTATCCATACTTTTTCTCCTTTTTAGAGGTCTCCCCTCTGTTGTTTATTAATCCTAGTATATCAAAAGAAGGCCTTTCCTCAAAGAAAAGACCTGTATTTATGTCTAAATTTATCAAATGCAATCTCTAGCTTATTCTTCGTCAAACAAGCCATTTAGACCGGCGAAAGGACTGTTTTCTTCTTTCTTAATCGCTTGAGCGGCTTGGTATTCTTCTTCGGATAGGATTTTCCAATCATTGCCTTCGATAAAACCTTGTCCAGCCTCTTCTTCTGGAGTGAGAACCTTGAGAGGAATATTGAGCAGAATATTATCCGCTACACTCTCACTCAGGTCAATCTTCCCACCTTCGATTGGAAGGATCAAGTCTTCCTCTAGGGCCTCGATATCTGCGTCAGACTGTACATCCTCCGCAAACACCTCTGTTACAGGATAGCTCTCTTGAAGCTCAACAGGCTCCATGCTTCGGCTAGATGCCAAAACGATGGTATAGCTCAACTGGTAATCCAAGACATAGAGGCCTGTATCATAGGCTACTCGTCCTGCCGCTGTCACATTCTTTAAATCAAGAATTTCTGGATTACGCTTTTGCAATTCCTTGAGCAAATCCAACTCTTGATCAAAAGCTAGTCCTTCAGGATTTTTACGGATTTCTTGTGTAAATAGGTTCATTCTTTTGTCCTCAAATCTTCTAGATACTACTAGTATATCATGAAGCTGCCCCTCAACCAAGAAGTCTCCTCAAAAATTTGTTATAATCATGAAAAAAGATACAGAAACTAGGCAATTGGTGTTGTACACAAGGTCCCACCATCTCTTGGACAAAAGAGAGTCACTTGCTAGGGCATTGTTAGATAGAGGAGAATTCATGAAAGATATCGGAGCAGTTTTTCGGCAAATACGTGAAAGTCGCCACATCTCTTTAGAGGAGGCTACGGGTGGCGAATTTTCACGCTCCATGCTATCTCGATTTGAAAGAGGGGAAAATGACCTGACCACGCAACGTTTTTTTCAGGCCCTTCAACAGATCAAAACCAGCCTCAGTGAGTTTTCCCATCTAGCTGGAATCGATCAGCACTCTTTTATTCCCAAATTGTTGAAAGAGCACTATGAAAACATGAGCTTGGAACACGACCAAGCCTTGTACCAAACTTACCAGCTAGCCTATCAGAAACATCAGAAAAAAGAAGACCTCTTAGCCAGCATTATTCTCAAAGTCCAAATGCTTGGCTTCTATCCTGAGGTGGAGCTCACCGCTAGCCAAGAGGAACTGGATTTCCTCCATGATTATCTCTTCTCTGTCACAATCTGGGGAAATTTTGAATTAAACCTGTTTTCTCTGACCTCTCCACTTTTCTCTAGTCGCCTCTATCGCCAATACACAGAGGAGTTGGTCCAAAGGGAGGATTTCAAGCTTCTCCTAGACTCTTCTCGTTCTGCCCTTAACTCTATTTTTCTTAATGGCTTCTTTCTCGCCATTAGTTCAAATGAATTTGAAGATGCATCTTTTTTTGATCACCTAATTAACGACCACTTTTACTCTGAGAACGAAGCCTACCTTCGGACGGTTTATCTCTACGCCAAAGGAGAATTTCTCTATCGAAAGGGAGAAAAAGAAATCGGTCTTGAAAAGATGGAACAGGCCATCCAGGTTCTCTCTATTCTGGATTGTAAGGACAGTGCCAACTACTACAAACAGGGCCTGCAAGAACTGATCAATAAATCCTAAAAACTCACAGATCTACTCTGTGAGTTTTTGTTGAAAATATGCAACATTAATTTTTTCTTGCTTTTTAGGTTTACAATAGGATCATCAAGTAAAGAAAGAAGGTTCTTCCCATGATGACCAAACTAAAAAACCACTTCCTCCGCTTTCTTCTCTCACATACCAGCGTTTATCTGAAGGATCAGGAACTTCTTCTCTCTGATGATGAGAAACTAGACCTCTTCAAACAGATCGTTCGATCTATCAAACAAGTCCTAGCAACTGATCACGTGAAGGAGGAAGGCTTATGAAACTCTTAGCTCGTAATAATATTTTTGCCTTACTCAGCCTTTCTCGCTTTTTAAATACCCTTGGTGCTGCCATCTACAATCTGGTCTTTGTGGTCTTTGCTGCCAGCATGCCTCAGCCTAGTCTGGCAGTTGGCATTGCTAACCTCATTGTATTTATTCCTAGCCTCTTTACCATTTTTGTTGGTATGAAGGCTGACCGCACGAAGAAAAAAGCTAACTGGTTGATCCGCATTGGCTATCTTCAAGCCATCCTCTTCATCCTTATTGCTCTCATGACCAAGATTCCGGGTTACCTAGCCTTTTCGATTGTTTGCTTTTTAAACATTGTTTCAGATTGTTTGAGCGATTATCGCGGAGGCTTGCAACTCCCTATCATGAAAAAGAACATCCCCGACGAGGATTTGATGGAGGCCTATTCCTTCAACCAATTACTTAGTATGGTCTGCTCGATTTCTGGACAAGCTCTAGGAGTTTGGCTACTAGCCATCAGCCATCAACATTTTGCTCTGGTCGCTTCGATCAATGCAGTGACTTTTCTCCTGTCTTCCACTTGTCTCCTGATGAGAAAAAAGCAGCTGACACATGATCCCGTCATTGAGCCCAAAAGCAAGAATTCTTTGCTACACGAATGCCAAGAGATGTACCAGAACGCTAAAAGTATTTTTGCAGATGAGGAGGTCCACCACTTTGGTAAGTTGCTCTTCTCATTGGTTCTCATCAATGCCTTAGGTGGATCCATCTCTGGTATCTACAATTTGCAACTGCTTCACTCTCCCTTCTTTCAGTTGAGCTTTAGCCAATCCCTCTTGATCCTAGAG
This sequence comes from uncultured Streptococcus sp., assembly GCA_958445905.1. Classification (GTDB taxonomy): domain Bacteria; phylum Bacillota; class Bacilli; order Lactobacillales; family Streptococcaceae; genus Streptococcus. The sequence continues at coordinate 2,753 of CAUCUH010000024.1, read as the reverse complement.
GCTGTGACTATTTTAAGTATGGTCTGGGCTAGTCTGACACCCCATGACTATTTTTCCAAGCAATCTCTCCATCATATCCTCCTGTGGATCGCAGGTGGACTGACCATGCTTGGGCTTACAAACATCCTGATGCACTGGGACATTCTTTCCCTTCTACTCATCACTTTCCTTGGTTATCTTGTAGCAAAAATCAACCCAAAAGTTTCCAGCCTTTTAATGAGCAAATTACCCGCTGAAAAATTAGCTTCTACCTCTAGCTTTTTGGGACTGATGGTCAGCTTTGCCATGCCACTTGGGACAGCTCTCTTTTCTAGTCTAGCTATCTGGAGCCTTCCCCTAGCTTGGGGGATCTTTGCCATCCTTGGTTTCACTACCCTCCTCTTAACAACCAAATAAAAAATCCACCGTTTGGTGGATTTTTTTACATTTTTCTTAGGCGAGCCACCCGCTCAGCAATGGGTGGGTGGGTATAAAAGAGTTTTTGCAAACCGGATTCTTTTTTTGGATCGTTGATAAAAAGAGCACTGCTCGCATCATCGACATGTCGTTGCATTGGTTCGCTATTGTCTAGCTTTAACAAAGCATTGATCATCCCTTGAGGATTCCGCGTCAATTCAACACTTGAAGCGTCTGCTAGGAACTCCCGTTGACGAGAAATGGCTAACTGGACCAAGGTCGCTGCTAATGGCGCTAAAACGATGGCAAGGAGGGAAAGGATCAACATAACAATCTCCAAACCACCGCTACCTTCTCGATCATCGTCCCGGCTACGGCCACCGCCCCACCACATCATCCGGCCACCAATGCTAGAAAGCATGGTGATGGCACTGGCAAGGGCAACCGCAATCGTAGAGATGCGAATATCGTAATTGCGAATGTGGCTGACTTCGTGTCCGATGACTCCCTCCAATTCCTCACGGTTCATCACAGCTAGAAGACCTGTCGTTGCTGCAACAGCAGCATTTTGAGGATTAGACCCTGTCGCAAATGCATTCATAGAAGGATCATCCACAATATAGACCCGAGGCATGGGGATCTGAGCTACCATAGCCATATCTTGTACAATATGATAGAGTTGAGGGGCTTGCTCTTCCGTCACCTCACGCGCTCCATTCATCCGCATGACAACTTCAGTTGATTGGAAAATCATGCTAAAGGCATAGATTCCCCCAATAATCAAAGCTAGGATGACGCCACCAAGGGAGGAGCCTAACCAGAGGTAACCAACGGCTGCTCCGATAAGAGCTAAGAGTATGAAAAAAGCAATAAGGAGAATCCAGGTTCTCCTTTTATTGCTTGCAATTTGGTCAAAAAGCATATTAGTCTCCTAATCCGCTAAAGTCCACCTTTGGTACTGCTTTTTCTTCTTCAGGCACTTGAAGGAATTCGGCTTGTTTGAAGCCAAACATTCCAGCAATCACGTTTGTTGGGAAAGTTTCCAACTTGACATTGTAGTTGCTTGTGACACTGTTGTACAATTGACGAGCATAAGAAATTTTGTTTTCTGTATTGGTCAATTCTTCTTGCAATTGCATGAAGTTGGTGTTAGCCTTCAAGTCTGGGTAGTTTTCAGCAACCGCAAAAATGCCTGCCACTTGACGTGAAAGAGCATCACTGGCTGCCATCGCTTCTGCAGGTGAAGTAGCTTGAGCCACTTGTTGGCGAAGTTGAGTCACTTTTGCTAGTGTATCTCCTTCGTACTTGGCATAGCCTTTAACGGTTTCGATCAAGTTTGGAATCAAGTCATTTCGACGTTTCAATTGCACATCAATTTGACTCCAAGCTTCGCGAGTCTGCATGCGGCTTTTCACCAAACCGTTGTAAACTCCTACTACAATCAACACAAGGACCACAATGATCCCAAGAATAATCCAAATCATTTTATTGAATTCCTTTCATTTCTTTCTACCAGTATATCAAATTTCCCTTATTTTGTGGTAAAATAAAAGCATGAAACCAGAAGAATTTTATGTCCGTTTAGCCGACCTCGGCTTTCCATTAACTGATCGTCAAAAAGAGCAATACGAACGGTATTTTGAGCTCCTCGTGGAATGGAATGAAAAGATTAATCTCACCGCCATCACCGAAAAAGACGAAGTCTATCTCAAGCATTTTTATGATTCGATCGCACCCATTTTACAGGGCCTGATCGAAAACCAACCCATCCGTCTCCTGGATATCGGAGCTGGCGCTGGCTTTCCCAGCCTACCCATGAAGATCCTTTTCCCTGAGCTGGATGTGACCATCATTGATTCCCTTAATAAGCGGATCAATTTTCTCCACTTGCTGGCTGAAGAGTTGGGCTTAAATGGGGTTCATTTCTACCATGGACGAGCTGAAGACTTTGCACAAGACAAGGCCTTTCGTGCCCAATTTGATATCGTAACTGCCCGCGCTGTTGCCCGCATGCAGGTCCTCTCTGAACTGACCATCCCTTACCTGAAAGTAGGAGGACGGCTTCTTGCTCTCAAGGCCAGCAATGCTCCAGAAGAGTTGGAAGAAGCCAAAAATGCCCTCAACCTGCTATTTAGCAAGGTTGAAGACAATCTACAGTATGAATTGCCAAACGGGGATCCACGCTTTATCACTCTTGTAGAAAAGAAAAAAGAAACCCCCAATAAATACCCAAGAAAAGCAGGCATGCCCAATAAGCGGCCTTTGTAGCAAGATACAAAGGGCTAAGCGGATAAAGTCAAATAAGAGGCTGGGACAAAAGTCCTAGCCTCTCAATTGTTTTTGGATTGTCGAGCAAG
>CAUCUH010000023.1:0-17525 GCA_958445905.1 uncultured Streptococcus sp. | reverse complement strand
TCTTTGAGCCTCACGCCAATTCAAACAACGGCAAACGGCGCCTTCTTGGTCGTAGTAGATGATCTCCCCTTCCAAAGCTGGCGCATCTTCGTCAGCTCCTAATGGAAAGAAAGGTTCGCCTCCTTTCGCTTGACCTAGAGAGAGGCCACCCACCAATTTATCCATATCTTCTCCCCCACAAGGAAGGGCATAAGCCATCGACACGCTATTGTAAAGATCCACCAAAGGATTAATCGGATAGAATTCACGCCCCTGGTGAACACGTTTTAAGAGTGCTTCGATTGAAGATCGGGCTCCTTTTTTTGTTTTAAACTTGCTAAAAGCTTGGCGCCACTCTTGAACGAACTCACTCTGGGTATAGTTTTCTTCATCGATAAATTCCCATGCTCGCTTGGCACCCTTGTCCAACAATTCTTTGAAATAAGGATCCTTGGCTTCATCTACTGTATTATCAATACCATACAAGGACATTACTGTAATTCTAGCTGTTGGAAATAAATCCCAAAATGCTTGATCGACTGTCACTTTCATTGCTTTACCTCACTATAATTTCTTTTTTGACCTTTTTTGACTAGTTCCCAATCCAAGGTGATATTCTCACGAACTCGGATCAGATACTCTTCTAACTGTGCGACTTCTTCTTTGGAAAATCCTTTTAAGGCAGTTGTCTCAGAGTAAAGATGCTCCCCTAAAATGAAGGGGTAAATCTGCTTACCTTTTTCAGTTAATTCCCATTCCTTTGTTTTAAGGTTTTCACCCTTTGGGCGCTGTTGAATCATTCCTCGTTCTTCTAGTCTTTTTACGGATCGGGCAACAGTTGAGCGATCTACTTTTAAGAGCTCAGAGAGTTCTTCCTGAATCATTCCAGGTTGCTCCGCAATTCGCACCAGGTAAAGGTATTGACCACGCGCCAAATCCAAATCTCGAAATTCAATATTTGCTATAGAATCCAGAGCTCGCGCAATGATGCCTATCTCACGCAAAATACTCATCTCACTCCTCCTTTCCTATTGACAGTAGCATAACATATTTTTGTTGCAAATGCAATAAAAATAGATAATAAAAAAAGAGGCTGGGACAAAAGTCCTAGCCTCTCAATTATTTTTGAATTGTCGAGCAAGACGCAGTGGTTGAGTGGGCTCTACTACGCTGATTTCATCAGCTTTTACAGCCCTACTCAACTGTGCGGAGGTGGGACGACGAAATCGAATTCTAACGAATGACCGATTTCTGTCCCACTCTCCCTTATTCCTTTTTATCTTTTTTTATCAAGCGTAACCGACGCTTTAATTTTTGTGAAACTTCTCTATGCCGAAAGTCCACTTCTTCTGATTTTAACTTAGAGACAATTTCTCCACTGCGCGTTTGGAACTTGGCTTCTCTGGCAAATTGGATACTGGCGTTTAAAATACAACCAATAATCATGATTTTTGCCACCAAGATGAACCAGAACATGATGACCGCTAGGACGACCGAACCGAAGAAACGAGCATCTAAGAAATGACTCACATAACGATCCACATATTTCCAAAAGATATTCAAGATCGCATACAGGACAGCAACAACAAAGGTCGCCCCTGGCAATACATATCTAAATTTCGGAATTTTGACATTTGGAAGGGTGTAATAGAGCAAGACCAGACTGACAAAAAGCAAGAGATAGATGGTCGGCTCTGTCAAATTCAGTAAGCGCACATAAATCGTCCGATCAAATGAAAAGGTCTTATAGAGATAACGAACGATCATTTTCCCAAACATGGAAAGGATCAGCGAGAGTCCAAACAAGCCCTGCAAGGCAAAACTGATCAGAAAGCTAAAGAGTCGCCCCCAGATAATACCACGCTCCTTTTCCACCCCATAACTCTTGTTATAGGCTTTTTGGAGGTAGGCAATGCTCTGAGAGAAGATCCACAAAGCAGAAATAATCGAGAAACTCAGTAAGCCTGTTGAAGGTTTGGTCAAGACACTCGAAATCATCTGTGCCACTATTCGATATAAGGAGGCTGGCAAAACTTTCTGTAAGCTTAAAAGAATCTGAGTGGGACGAATATGAAAGTAGGGTAAAATATTGGCTGCAATCAGCATCAAAGGGAAAATGGAGATCAGCAAATAATAAGCCACCGCAATGCTGGTGATATCAGACTCTGCACTCTGATAAAACCGCACGAAGCCCTTTATAAATGGCTGTCCCAGTATTTTTTGTAGGACCTTTTTCATTCGTCACCTCCCCATTTTACTAAAAAAGAGCAAAGAGCGAAACCAGACACTTGCCTTCAGCTCCATTCTTTCCTCTCTATTTTTTAGTATGTTCCTTCTTCACCTTGACTAGTCAAGATCACTGGACCATCTTTTGTAATCACAAATTGATGCTCGTATTGACAAGAAAGGCCACCGTCGAGGGTCTTATGGGCCCAACCAGTTTCCATATCTGTATCAATCTCCCAAGTACCGGTATTAATCATTGGCTCAATCGTCAAGACCATCCCTTCACGTAAGCGAAGACCGCGTCCAGCACGACCATAATGTGGGACCATTGGCTCTTCATGCATGGTAGGCCCGACACCGTGTCCGACCAAATCACGCACCACGCCATAGCCTTTGCTTTCTGCATACTCTTGAATCGCTGCACCAATATCTCCCAAGCGATTGCCAACGACCGCTTTCTCAATTCCCTTATAGAGACATTCTTTGGTCACGTCCATCAAATCTTTGACTTCTTGCGAAACATTTCCAACCGCATAAGCCCAGCAAGAGTCCGCCAAGCCACCACTATAAGACTCCGTGTATTTCTTGACTTGCGCTACATTATCAAAATCTAATTTCGATACATCCAAAACAGACTTATCAAGCGGTTCTGACAAGACCATATCTACCTTGAGGAGATCACCATCTTTGAGAATGACGTGACGTGGAAAAGCATGGGCTACTTCGTCATTCAAACCACAGCAAGTCGCATAAGGATAGTCCATGAGACTACCTTCTACACCGATTTGAAGCGGCAAGACATTGGCTTCTTTACAGCGACGACGGACATATTCTTCTACTTCCCATAGGTCAAGCCCTGGCTTGATCAAGTCACGTAATCCAATATGGATACTGGCAAGGAAATCACCTGCACGATCCATGGCTTCAATTTCACGTTGTGATTTTAATGTAATCATTGTCTCCTCATTTCTTTTTGTTTAATTAATCTTAATTGTAATGGTTGCTTTCGCAACTAGCTGCAGATCTAAATACAAGCTAAAATCAACCAAGGCCGAACGTCTGGTTCGTCGAACTAGTTGTGGTTCAATGCGGATCACATCATCCACCTGCACAGCCTGTAAAAAATTGATGATCAACTGTTCGACAATCAAGCTACGCCCACTGTGTTGCATCATCTTGCGAATAATCTTCATCAGCACTTCGATCATGACCCCATTGGCCAAAACACCGCTTTTCTCCAGCATACTTGGCTCCACTGTGAATTGGTAATGGTCGTTCTCTGTCTGAATCTTTTGACCGATCTGCTCACTAAAGGTTGGTAAGCTCGAAAACTGCACCTTGCTAATCCGATCCATGACATCCCGACGCGTAATAACCCCCAGCAAGGTCTGGTTATTACGAACAACAGGAATCATTTCATAATCTTCAGCGATCATCCGTTGGCTAATCGTCGCAATGCTGGTGGACAAATTAGTGGTAAAAATGGTCCGTGACATCACCTTATCAAGGGTCGTCTGAGGCGCCTTATCTCCAGCATCTCTCATGGTTACGACGCCCACTACCATCTGGTGCTGATTGACAACCGGAAAACGACTAAAGCGATTCTTTCGAACCAAATCTAAATAATCCCGGACCGTATCCGTCTCAGAAAGATAGCCGTACTCATGGAAGGGCCGATAGACCTGCTCGACTGTCAAGATATCCGTCTTGATCTGCATGTTAGACAAAGCCTTATTGATCATGGTCGCGACGGTATAGGTATCGTGTGAAGTTCGGATGACTGGGATTTGTACCTGATTGGCCAGATCAATCACATCCTCACTCACTTCAAAGCCACCCGTCACTAAGACCGCATTGTCATGCTTAAGAGCCAATCGTTGGATGCTAGTGCGGTCACCCACGATCAAAAGCCCCCCTTCAGACACATAGTCAAGGACGTGCTTTTCTGTCATGGCACCGATATAAAATTTATTAAATTCTTTTTCGAGTCCCTCTTCACCAGCTAATATTTCAGAACCGGTGATTTCTAAAATTTCCCGATAAGTCAGGTGCTCTAGTACAGCTTTTTGCGATTTGACACGGATGGTCCCGCTTCTAGGACGCGTTTCGACAATTCCTTGATTTTCAGCTTCTTTAATGGCACGATAGGCCGTCCCATCACTGACATTCAAAAAATTGGAGATACTGCGGACACTGACCCGTTTTCCAATCGGTAATTTTTCGAGATAGTCTAAAATCTCTTGGTGTTTACTCATAGAAGTCCCCTCTACCTAGGCGGAAATCATAATAATCGCGCATTTTACGCGTATAGCGGTCACTCCCTTTGAATTGACGAAAGAGACGAAAACCAGCCTTCAAAGCGACCTTTTGACTCCCTGCATTTTCAACATGGGTGACAATCTTAAGCTCCTTCAGTTGAAATTTCTCAAATGATAGATAGACCAACTCTTTGACCGCTTCTGTCATCAGACCCTTTCCCCAAAAATCTTTGCGTAAAAAGTAGCCTAACTCAGCCTCACCCTTGATTTCATCCAACTTTTCAAACTTGATCGAACCGATCATCTGATTGGTTTCCTGATCACAGATCGCCCAAACCCCCAAAGGATTTTTCATGAAATAGTTGGCTAGTACATATTGAGTTTCAGAAAGATCGGCTTGTGCAGGAAAGATAAATTGTAGGTTATCAGGATTCGAAGCAATCTTATAAAAATCTTCCGCATCCTCAAAGAGAAAAGGTCGTAAATACAACCTTTGTGTTTCAATTAGTGAATAGGCAGCTAAGTGCGTCCAAATATTCATTTCAAACTCCATTGTTCGTGTATCCAGCCGCCACTATCAGATTCCTAGTTCTGTCACTATTCCTCTACCAACTGGATGTCTGCTCCAAGTTGGGTCAATTTATGAATAATATCTGAATACCCGCGAAGGATGTATTCCACATTTGTAATTTCTGTTGTTCCAGAAGCCATGAGACCGGCGATCACTAAAGCCGCACCAGCTCGAAGATCCGTCGCTTTCACACTGGATCCTGTCAATTGATTTGGCCCTTCATAAATAATGTGGTCGTTCAAGGTCGAAATGGTGGCCCCCATTTTAGCCAATTCTGGTACATGGTTGACCCGCTTTTCATAAATCGTATCAACAATGCGCCCACGTCCTGCAGCCGTTAAGAGCAAAGGTGTGATCGGTTGTTGCAAATCAGTCGCAAAACCAGGATAAGGAGACGTTTTAATCTGGATCGCCTTCAAGCCCGTCTGCTTTTCTACAAAGATACTATCTTCAGAAATGGTCATGCGCACACCCATTTCCTCTAACTTGGCAATATAGCTCTCCAAATGCTCATACAGGACATTATTGATCTGGATACCTTCTCCAATAGCAGCTGCAAGGGCAATATAGGTTCCTGCTTCGATGCGATCTGGAATTACTTGATGTCTCGTTCCATGCAAATTCTGAACACCATCAATGATAATGATATCCGTTCCTGCTCCACGAATATGGGCTCCCATGTTGTTGAGCAAGGTTACCACATCGATAATTTCAGGTTCTCGAGCCGCATTTTCGATCACTGTCCGACCTTCAGCCTTGACTGCTGCTAAAATCGTATTGATCGTTGCACCGACACTAACAGTATCCATGTAGATGTTAACTCCTTGAAGAGGCTTGCCATCAGTCGCAAGTTTCATACTAGAGCCATCCATGGTCATAGCGGCACCCATCGCTTCAAAGGCCTTCAAATGCAAATCAATCGGACGTGGTCCAAGGTCACACCCACCAGGTAGTCCAACCGTTGCTTGACCATAGCGTCCTAGTAAGCTGCCATAGAAATAATAGGAAGCTCGCAGACTGTTGATCTTTCCAAATGGCATGGGCATATTCTTCACCCCACGTGGATCAATGATCAAAGTGTCTTCTTTGCGTTCGATCTTAGCGCCCATGATGGTCATGATTTCAATCAGACTTGCAACATCTGAGATATCCGGTACCCCATCAAGGGTCACGATATCGTCCGCCAGAATGGTTGCAGGAATCAGGGCCACTACACTATTTTTTGCACCACTAATGGTCACCTCTCCTTTTAGAGGGCGACCTCCATTTATTACAATTTTTTTCATCTTAATAATTATTAGCTCTTTCAAGTCTTTTTCCTTTTACTATCGTTTTTTGTAACGAAAATAAAAGGGACAATGTATTTAAAATACTGCATCTATTATACCACAGATTGACCTATTTTTCCATCTGTAGGAATTTTCAAAACGAAAAAAAGCCAGGATCATCTTGACCCTAACTTTTCCATTTCAACAAATTATTTTACAGCATCTTTCAAGGCTTCTACCTTGTCCAAACGTTCCCATGGAAGGTCGATATCTGTCCGTCCCATATGACCGTATGCTGCTGTTTGACGGTAGATTGGACGTTTGAGGTCCAGCATTTGGATAATCCCTGCAGGGCGAAGATCAAAGATCTCACGCGCTGCTGCTTCTAATTTGCTCTCAGCAACAGTACTTGTACCGAAAGTATCGATACGAACAGATACTGGGTGAGCCACCCCGATCGCATAAGCCAATTGCACTTCCGCCTTCTTAGCAAGACCTGCCGCTACGATGTTTTTAGCAATGTAACGAGCTGCATAAGAAGCCGAACGGTCTACCTTAGTCGCGTCCTTACCAGAGAAGGCACCACCACCGTGACGTGAATAACCACCATAGGTATCGACGATGATCTTACGACCTGTCAATCCTGAGTCCCCTTGAGGTCCACCGATAACAAAGCGTCCTGTTGGGTTGATGAAGAATTTAGTCTCATCATCTAGGTAAGAAGCTGGAATCACTTCTTTAATGACCTTGTTAATCACATCTTCGTGGATTTGTTCGTTGCTGACATCTGGATCGTGTTGGGTTGAAATAACAACCGTATCCACGCGCACTGGGCGATCGTTTTCATCGTACTCAACAGTGACCTGCGATTTCGCATCTGGACGAAGATAGCTGATTTCACCTGACTTACGCAATTCTGCCAAGCGACGAACCAACTTGTGGCTGAGTGAAATCGGCAATGGCATAAGTTCTTCTGTTTCATCCACCGCAAAACCAAACATGAGACCTTGGTCTCCTGCACCGATCAAATCGAGTGGATCTTGATCCGCATTTCCACGAACTTCCAAGGCTTCATTAACTCCTTGAGCAATATCAGGAGACTGCTCTACTAATGATGGGTGAACTCCAACAGTTTCAGCAGAGAAACCATATTCTGTATTGGTATAGCCAATTTCTGCAATCGTATCGCGAACAACACGGTTAATATCGACATAGGCATTGGTTGAAATTTCACCAAAAACATGGACTGAACCTGTATAAACAGCTGTTTCAGCCGCAACGTGTGCTTCTGGATCTTGCTCTAAAATAGCATCTAAAATAGCATCTGAAATTTGGTCTGCAATCTTATCTGGATGCCCCTCAGATACTGATTCAGACGTGAAAAGTTTACGTTCTGACATAAAAATGTCCCCCCTTAAAAAAATATTGTTATAGAGTTACAAAGTACTGATAGACAGTCTATCATCTTATCGGGACCATATAACACTTCATTATAACACATTACCAATAATATGAAAAATTATTTTCAAAAAAGCCCATTAAATCAGCTTTTTTAGACTCAATTAAACAAACTTAAGCAATCCTCAAAGTTCCTAAAAAGTTCACAAAAAAATACCCCGTAGGGTATCGATCAATTTACGAGTTCAGCAGGCAAGATCTAGCACCCTCACACGGTGCTTTTTTTATCTTCAAAAATGGTAGGCTACCGCGCACCTATGGGTGCTCGATGACCTACCACCTACTTAAATGATAACATATCTTTAAAAATTTTCAACCCTATCTACTTTAATAAGTCTCCATTTTTAAATAATATAGTTCCAATAAATACCAAGACCCCAAGAATAAAGGATAAAATATTTGGACCTATCCAATAAGTATCTGGCGTACCTATAATGGAAATAACAAATAAGATAGCTGCCGCATTTAGGAGTCCTTTACTTCCTTTTCTCATACCAATGAAAAGTAATATAGTCGCAATCATAAAACAAATATAATGGATGGCACCAATATATAAGATCAGTAGATACATGGGGTTTCCTAAAAATAAAGGAAAAATCATAATACCAAGGTGACAGACTGCTATTATAAGGGCGCTCCATAACCAGGACGACTGAAGAATAATTCTTTTTGGCAAATTTTCTTTATCATTGTTTGATCGTATCTCAGCATTCAACTGATCGTTTACATCTATCTCTCCTTCTACTTGAGAGTCCGCCATCTCTGGTTTAGTTTCAATAGATGATAGATCTTGTACTTTCACCTTGGACTCCCAGCTATCTGCAACTTTCTCAAGTAAACCAAAAACACGACAAACAATATAAATCGATAAGAGAAGATAAAAGAGACCGTAGAAGCTTATACGAGAGATGAAAGAGTATACTACACCTATCTCAATAAGAGAAGATAAAATTATCAAAAGAGAAAATACTTTCTGAAGTTTATCACTTGTACTTGTGATCATAACATTAATCAGAAGTAGAAACATTAACTCCATTACAGTGTATCGCAGTGTAAAAGCGTAAATTACACTCGTTCTATCCATACCAAACAATATAAATAATGGAGATATATTGGTTGAGGCAACAAATAGTACTAAATAAGCTATCGATGATTTCCAACCATCTTTACTTTTCCAATTGTTTAAAAGCTCCCTCATTTCTACATTCTTTATAAGCAAGCAAATCCATATTAAACAAATGATATTTAGCACAAAGGAAATGTTCATCAGATTTGTTAGGGAGAAAGGTGGTAAAAAAAACATCAGTAGTTGAGTAATTGAGAGGAGAAGAACAGCTATCAATCCTTCAACATTTAAACGTTGCTTCATGATTCTCCAAATTAACCAGCAAATAATCATTCCATTCCATATAGAAAAAATACTAGAGGCATTGAACAGTGGTGTATTTCCATTTAAATTTTGAGCATTATAGCTCTCTACTAGACTACTACCATAAGAAACAAGATAAAGAATTGCTTCAAGAATTAGCAGTATACAATACCATTTTTTTCTAGACATAGATTCTCCTCCACTTTCTAAATAAAGTATTAAACTATTCATTTTATTTAAATTATAACATAGTTTGTAATCGTTTTCCTAGCGTATAATCAGTAATAAATAAAAAAGATAGGATTGAACACCCTACCTCCTATCATCACTCTTCATTTTTTAACAATACAGTTCCAATCAATACCAGCACTCCTACCACAAGCGGTGGTATATGATTAATCACCCAAGAAGGATCACCCGCAGCAATAAATGAAAGAACATAAATAGCTGCTGCTATATAAAGAGTTGCTTTATTGCCATTCACATTTCCATTCCAAAGTAGGATGGTTGCAATCACAAAGCTAATCATATGGATTCCCAAAAAGTACAAAAAACCACCAACCCATGATCCTAGTGAAAAGAGACCTAATAAAAGCAAAACGATATAAGCAATGGCTAGGACCGAGGCAAAAGCAAGTATTCCAGATTTCCCAATTCTCTTTTCTGAATCAAATTCACCAACAGGTGAACGAACTTCATCTGTAATCCTTTCCTCTTTCTCTTTTTTTACTGCAGAATGTTTTGGTTGATCTGACATTTCATTTCCTTCAAAAGTTCTTAGTTATCCTTTAAAATAATAGTACTCAAACATCGACAAAAAGAATTGATTTAACGATCGCTTTGGTCGACCCGAATACTTTTTATTAAGTAAAGTGGCCCATACCTATCTTTTAATTAAAAGCTTTTCTCTTCTTTAACCAGGAGTGTTCCGATTAAATCCAGAACACCTAAACATAAGGGAGCAATTCGAAATATTTCCCAGTCTGGATCAAAAGCCAAGATGATTGACAGCAGATAGAGTCCAATACTCGCATAAAGAAGGCTTTTATTCCCCTTCTTCATCCCTAGTCGAATTAGAAAGGCCCCAATGGCAAGACTTAATAAGTTTGGTCCAAGGAAAATTAAAACCACAAATCCCCAAGCGTTACCCGAAAGTGCAAAGAGAGAGACAAACAATACAAGATAGATAATGGATAAGTAAAAGGTCACTGAAAGAAGAATAGAATGTAAGCTATTTTCTTTTGGAGGATTCTGAACAAATACAGAATTGGGATAATCTTCACTTCTCTTACTAGGTTCCTTATTTTCTTCAAAATGTTTCTCTTGGTCTGTCATCACGGTTTCCTACCTTTCATATAACAACAACCCCAGGTCCCTGGGCGAATAAGAAAATTAGATAGCAAATTATACGTATCATCACACTCTCCTTCCTCTAGACGAATCAGCCAAGCGTGATCTCAAAAACAAGCTTTCTATTAGATCTATATCAAGTTTTAGACAGGATTTTTTTAAATGAAGTCTGCCTCTGCAATAGCCTTTTTGACTTCTTCAATTGGCAGATGAACCAGTTCTACTTCTTTTTCACGGTAGAGGTATTCGGCATATTCATCGATGCGGTATTGATGGATGTATACCACCCGCTTGCAGCCAACTTGAAGTAACTGCTTAGTACAATTGAGACAAGGAAAATGCGTGACATAAGCTGTGAAGCCTTTGGGAATCCCTCTTTCAGCTCCTTGCAATATCGCATTAACTTCTGCATGAATGGTGCGGACACAGTGTCCCTCGACCATGAGGCAGCCATCCTCTAAACAATGATCTGTTCCAGAAACAGATCCATTATAGCCGGTTGCAATGACCTTATTATCCTTTACCAGTACAGCCCCTACTTTCGCCCGATTACAAGTTGCCCGATTTGAAATTAGTAAGGCCTGTGCTGCAAAATATTCATCCCATGCTAGTCGATTGTGTGTCACCTTTGTATCCTCCATCTCTCCTCATATCGGTTACGACTATTTTCATTATAGCATGAAATCAACAAGAAAAAAAGGGAGTGGGAAAGAACTCTGACTAGTAAAAAAGAGTTCGTTTTCCCACCCCCGCACAGTTGATTAGGTCATCTTTAGAGCTTAAAAAAGCGAATAAAGATACCAATCAACCACTGCGTCATACAGTTATTTCTATCATACATAAAAGGCTGGACAACTTTTGCCCAGCCTCTTATAAACATTATTTACCAAGTTTTGCTTTAGCTGCATCTGCAAGAGCTGTGAAAGCTGCTGCATCGTTAACAGCTAAGTCAGCAAGCATTTTACGGTTAACTTCGATCTCAGCCAATTTCAAACCATGCATCAATTGTGAGTATGAAAGTCCGTTCAAACGAGCTGCCGCATTGATACGTGTGATCCACAATTTACGGAAGTCACGTTTCTTTTGACGACGGTCACGGTATGCATAGTAGTAAGAGTTCATTACTTGTTCTTTTGCAGTACGGAACAAGATATGTTTAGCTCCATAGTAACCTTTAGCTAATTTAAGAATACGTTTACGACGTTTGCGTGATACAACGCCACCTTTAACACGTGCCATTTATATTTCCTCCAATATTTCCTAGAATTCTTTACTTACGAATACGCGATTATTTCAAGCGAGTAAGCATTGCTTTGATACGTTTGAAATCTCCTGCATGCACCATAGATGCTTTACGAAGATGACGACGTTGTTTCTTAGTTTTTCCGTGGAAACGGTGAGAAGTGTAAGCACGGAAACGTTTAAGTCCACCAGAACCTGTACGTTTGAAACGTTTAGCTGATGCGCGGTGTGTTTTTTGTTTTGGCATGATATTTTCTCCTTTTTTTAACTTTCTGACAGATTATTTCTTGTCAGTTGCTGGCGCCAATTGCATGAACATTTGACGTCCATCCATCTTAGCTCGTTGTTCGATGATCGCCACATCTTGTGTCGCTTCAGCGAAGTCGGCTAAAACTTTAGCACCAATCTCTTTGTGGGTAATCATACGACCCTTAAAGCGAATGGATACCTTCACTTTATTTCCTTTTTCAAGGAATTTGCGAGCATTGCGAAGTTTTGTATCGAAATCACCCTTGTCAATCACTGGGCTCAAACGAACTTCTTTCACGGTCACAACGCTTTGTTTTTTGCGTTGTTCTTTTTGCTTCTTCTGGTACTCAAATTTGAACTTACCGTAGTCCATAATTTTCGCAACAGGAGGTTTAGCTTGAGGTTGAATGAGAACCAAGTCAACATTAGCGTCGTCCGCAAGTGCTTGCGCTTCGCTAAGTGGTTTGATACCCAATTGCTCACCTTCAAGACCGATTAAGCGAACTTCACGTACACGAATTTCATCATTGATGAATAAGTCTTGCTTTGCTATGGTTTTCACCTCTTTTTTATTATTCGAGAAAAACAAAGAACGGACCTGTGCAAAACAGGCCCGAACTACATGATGTATTTCATTACTGAAACTTGATCCGTAGGGGCCAGGCAACTTGCGTCACAAGGCGAGAAGTTCTCACTTCTGCTTTTCTCAACTTTTATATGATATCAAGTTTTTTATTCTTTGTCAAGAAGTTTTTTTGCTTTTTCTTCAATAAAGGCAACAACATCTGCAATTCCAACACCCGTTGTGTCAAAATGAATGGCATCAGCTGCAGGTTTCAAAGGAGAAACGGTACGGTGGCTGTCCTTATAGTCCCGCTCAGCGATTTCTTTTTTCAACAATTCAAGATCCGCTGTGATGCCCTTTTCAACATTCTCCTTATAACGACGTTCTGCCCGCTCCTCAACCGAAGCAACCAAAAAGATCTTCAACTCTGCATGTGGAAGGACGACCGTCCCAATATCGCGTCCATCCATAACGATGCCCCCCTCTGCTGCAATTTCTTGCTGTAGAGCGACAAGTTTTTCACGGACTGGCGCAAGAGCTGCAACCCATGAAACATTGTTGGTCACTTGGTTATCGCGAATTGGGTGGGTAATATCCACGTCTGCTACAAAGACAAGCTGCTCTCCTTCTTCTGAACGACCGAAACTAATTGGATACTGATCTAAAAGGGCTAAGAGGTCATCAACCTGTTCAGCTGTCAGATTATTTTGCAAAGCTAGATAAGTCGCCGCACGGTACATAGCTCCTGTGTCTAGATACGTATAGTCTAGATCCTTGGCAATGATCTTTGCAACCGTGGATTTTCCACTGGAAGCCGGTCCATCAATGGCAATTTGAATTTGTTTCATGCTGTCCTCAACTCCTACTGAATCTTAACGACATCACCAGGATTGGCATACCAAGATCCTGTAGACATGTGAGATGGATTTAACTGTTCCAATTGGGCAATGGAAATACCAGCACGCGCAGCAATCGCTGCTTCCCCTTCACCTGCTTGAACAGTGATCGTACCTTCTTCAGAGTTCTCATCTTTTGAACTATCGTCTTTAGCCGCTTGGTCAGTTTGTGCTGCAGGGGCTGATGATTTCTGTTCAACCTTAGTCTCTCCATTGTAGAAACCAGCCATTTGTTTTGATTTGTTGCTGCCACCTGTTGAAAGGAAAATCAACAAGCAGACCATCGCCACTACTACTACAAAGAAAATAATGGCTAAAATCGTCAATAGACGATCTGCCTTGATTCCGTTTAACTTACTCGTTCTTTTCAATGTTTCTTCTCCATCATCGTAAATATCTTCTTCCCATGGTTCTTTTGCCATGACTTCCTCCTTGTTTTTTCTCGTAAAAATCATTACAATAGAAGTATGAAAGTTACGTTAATTCCAGATCGTTGCATCGCTTGCGGTCTCTGTCAGACCTATTCTGAATTATTTGATTACCATGACAATGGCATCGTTAAATTTGCTGCTGAAGAGGACGACCTCCTTGAAAAGGAAGTTCCTGTCACAAACGATGTTCTCGAGGCTATTAAAGAATGCCCCACTCGTGCTCTCTTAAAAGATTAAGAGGGCTTTTTATTTGTTTGCATAATACATCTCGTAGTAATCCACATGGATGAAATTGTCCGTCAGGATTACTTCTCCCTTAAAATAAGGATTTAAGGCAAGTGCATTGATAAAGTATTTTTTCGGCCATTTACGCATACAGAATGTTCGACTGCGCGAACCATCATTAAATATAAGCTTGATCGATTTCTTATTTACTTCGACCTTTTCGATCGAGTCAATCTTTACCTTGATTGGAGTAAAAGGATTAGCTGTAATAATCCGCAAGATCCCATCCTCATAAATCGTGAAGTAACGATGGACCCCAATCGCGAGCAAAACCATAAATAAAAAGAACGAAAACAAAACTAGCGTTGGCACACTAGAGCTCTCATACATCAAGGCCAGTCCAATAAAGACCGGAATCACTGCAATGGACCAATAAGTCACAAGAATAGATAAGTCCGGTTGCCAATGATAATGGACCTTTCCAAATATCTTAATCATGAGCGTACCCCCATCTAATAGTTTAGCATAAAAAACAAAAAAAAGGGAGCCAGACAGCCAAAATCACAAAGATTTTTACCTGCTTTCTCTCCTTTTAATTGGATTTGTTGGTTGGGACTTTAAAGAAGTCTTTAGAAAGGTAGCCTGAATTATTCTACCATTATTATTTATTTCTAGCTATCGAGTAATATTCCGATACTTTTTGTTCAATTCTTTCTTTTTCCTTTTTGGAAATTTCACTAATTTTATTATCTTTTGTGGTACGATATGTTAGTTCTGATACAAATAAAGTCGAATAAATATTATCATTTTTATACTTTGAAAATAAAGATTCTCCCAAAAAGTAATTTCCTGCAGAATAATCTAAATAATCCAGAATCGTAGGTGTCAAATTAATAGAATTTCTTCCCTCTACATCAACTACTTCCGGAATTACACCTTTGTAATAAATAAACAGAGGGACTTTATCTAAATCCCCTTGCACCCTGGAATTTTTAGGAAAACTACTCCTATATTCATCATCAACAAAAGTAGCATGGTCTGTAGTAAACACTAAAATTGTATTATCAGCTAGACTACTATTATTAAACTCTTCAATAAATTTACCAAACTGATAATCCATATCATGGAATCGACTTAAAAGTCTATCAGAGCCATCTCCAAACTTTCTATCGTATCCATCCATTCCAATATGCGTTCCAAATGTGTACATTGAAATAAAGAAGGGACTTTGATTCTTCTTATCTATTTCTGAAAGAAGCTTTTTATATGCATCTTTATCAGAAGTAACACCTAACGATTTTGTAACTGGACCTGGAATAACTTTATCGAAACCTAAATTATTTAAATAAGTTGTAAACTCCTTATTCTTTGGTTCCGTATTGATAAAAGATGTATGATAACCATAAGCTGATAAAACTTGAGGAAGTGAAATTAAATAATTCTTATCGTTATTTTGTAATTGATAACCAGAATAGAGTTGTCCTATTATCCCTGCATAAGTAGCAAAGGTATGATTGTAATAATTCTTAAAGTTAAGAGATTTTGATTGAACTTCTCTGATATTTGGGGCAATATTTCTTTCATCATCAATGATATGTTGAGACATCCCTTCAACAAAGATTAAAATTACATTTGGGCTTTCAGATAAATTTTTCGGCTTTTCAACATAACCTTTAACCTCATCCTTATGAAACTCTTCACTTTTGATATTCTTTGAGCTATTATTCTGCACCAATTGATTATACTTATAATAATTTTCAGATAAATCATAGGTTGAATAAGCAGGGGAATAATTGTATCCTACAGAAAATAGTAACATCGTCTCCATTAACAAAGTGGCAATCAATAATTTTAAATTAAAGTAACGTATATTCAGGTTTTTAGCACGATTAAATTTTGTGTTATTGGGCTCAATATATATAACTGGTAAGAAACTAAATAAAATCAGTAGACCAAAACCAAGCAAATAAACTGCCATCCTGCCTTTTAATGCTTCCCATGAACTAAGATTATTAATCATAATAAGGGTAACAAAACTATTCCCAAACATTAAAACTAGTAACTCAACATTATATATCAACAAGAATATATAGTTAAAAATATTACCTGCTATTGTACTCCTTTTTAATATCATATTCGAGAGAGAAAATATAATAATTAATTCCAGTAAAGAAAAGAGTAGATAGTAAAAATTTCCTGTTGTTAATAATGAGAGAAATGTGATAATGATAGAAAAACAATATTTAATAATTGTTAATTTTCTTAATTCTAATATCTTTCTGATATTGACAAACCTTTTCATTTTTTTGCTATCTTTCTTTTAATTCTCCTTAAAATATACTTAACAGCTGTACCAGGTCCTACAATTGTATACTTCATTGCCCCTTTAATTCCACCAATATTGTCAAAATTAATATACGTGTTTGGAAGCGTATCAGGACGTATATTTAAGACCACATTATCAACAAATGGTGTTATATAAAGATTATTTCTTGAAATAGCATAATCATACCGTCTTGCCCAAGCTAGATAGACAAGAATACGTTCAATTGAATGTAAAATTGTATGCTGAGGAATGGGTTCTGCAGGAATTTCTTCATCCTGCAAATCAAGTTCAAAAAGTGGTTTCAAGGCATCGTATTTAAACCATGCAAAGGTACCATAACTCATAATAAAAGTGTTCATTTTATCAAAGTCAATACTCCTATCAAGATTCATTCGATTCCAAAGTTCATTCATCCCTTCAGCAAAACGATTTTCATTCCACGGATCAACAATTTTCGTATAGCGGAAGAAACTTGGAATATCAGCAATTACAAGCCCTAATCGATCATCAGCTTCTAAACTTGCTATGATATTATCCGCAGGTTTAATCAACATTGAAAATAGCTCATCACGCCATGAATCCCCTACCCAATATGGATATTCTGGTGATTTTTTTGTATGAAAATGTCCGATGTAATCATAAGACGAAAGTTCATCTTTCAGCTTCAGCATAGGGATTACATCACGTCCACGATTTCCCGTAATATAAACTTTAGCTTCTTTACCTTTCTTGTCTAGAATAGATTGAATTTCACGTTTCTTTTCCTCAGAGTCAGTGGTTAGAAAAAGATCATAGGAAAAATGGAAATATTCAAACTGATTTAAAAACTCCTCCAGCAAATCTACATAAAAAGTATGTAAATGAACTGCAATTTTTTTGGTATTTGAGTAAGTTTTCTTACATTCTTGAAGTACTTTTCGATCTAATAAATAAGGAGGGGTGGGCAAACTCATATCTGACATATGAGAAAGGATAAACTCCACAGGATAATCGGTCCGTTTCTCAATATCTTTGAGCAAATAAGGAGCAAGATGTTGTGTTAAATCAAACGCCTTTATTTAGGTATACCTTGTTCGCCATGGCGAAACGCAGTGGAACGCCGAGCGACGTAT
>CAUCUH010000022.1:0-17652 GCA_958445905.1 uncultured Streptococcus sp. | reverse complement strand
ATACTATGTTAAGTATGGTAACAAACGAGGTAAAACGGACTAAGCTCGGGGGTACAACCATCTTGGCTTTCGATCAGCGGTCTAGTAGTAGTGGGAGTTTTAGCGGTTCATCACTATAAAGGGGAGCGCTCAAGTTTGCTAGGGCTTGCTTTAGCAACCCTTTGTTTTGCGGCCTTCTTTGTCTTTCAGCGACTACAGGATCATCCAGTACAAGCAGAAAGTCAGCCATCCCACTTACGCCTGATTCCAGATAGCATCAAGATCAATGGGGACGCCCTGTCTTTTCGTGCTAAAAATCAGGGAAGGACCTACCAAGTCTTCTACACTTTAAAATCAGAAAAAGAAAAACAGCAGTGGCAAAGTCAAACCCACTTGCTGGAGTTGACATATAAAGGTGTTATAGAAGAACCAGAAGGGCAGCGAAATTTTAGAGGATTTGACTACCGGTCTTATTTGCAAACACAGGGGATTCACTATCAAATAAAAATTGAAGCGATCCAATCCGCGCTTCCTATACAGACTTGGAATGTTTTTGACTGGCTATCTCAATGGAGGCGCCAAGCTATTGTTTGGAGCAAGGAGCACTTTCCGCAACCGATGAACCAGTATATGACCGGCCTTCTTTTTGGCTATTTAGATACGGATTTTGAAGAGATGGACCAGCTTTACACGAGTTTAGGAATCATCCATTTATTCGCCTTATCTGGGATGCAGGTTGGCTTTTTCATCAATGGGATCCGGAAAGCTCTCTTACGTCTAGGAATCTTGCAAGAAACAGTTGATATCTGGATGGTTCCAATTTCTTTGGTCTATGCTGGCTTGACAGGTTTTTCAGTTTCAGTGGTTCGCAGTCTCTTGCAAAAGATCCTCTCTCAAAAAGGGATCCGAGGGATGGAGAATATGGCGATGACCTTGCTGCTTTTAATGTTTCTCATGCCCAAGTTTCTCCTGACAGCTGGAGGAGTTTTGAGTTGTGCCTATGCCTTTATTTTGACCTTGGTAGATACCAGTTCTTATTCAGGACTTAAAAAGATACTAGTGGAAAGTTTCTGGATTAGCCTGGGGATTTTGCCTCTTTTGACCTATTACTTTAGTGTCTTTCAACCCTGGTCACTCCCTTTAACCTTCCTCTTTTCTTTCTTATTTGACCTTGTCCTTCTTCCGGGTTTAACGGTGCTATTTATCTTATCGATTCTAAAGCCCCTTACAATTTTTAACAGTTTCTTTCTTCTCATAGAGGAGTGTATTCGTTGGATTGCAAAGCTCACGTCGCTACCTTTGGTATTTGGTCAGCCGACGGGACCAGCTCTGATTGCTCTCTTCCTTCTTTTAGGGATCTTGTATGATCTTCGAAAGCAAAAAAAACGTCGTTTCCTGTTAATAGGTATGATTCTACTCATCTTTTGTTGGACCAAGCATCCTTTAGAAAATGAGATTACCATGGTGGATATCGGTCAAGGAGACAGTATCTTTTTACGCGATTGGAAAGGAAGAACCATATTGATTGATGTCGGAGGACGTGTCACTTTTAAAAGTGGAGAAAAGTGGCAAGAGCGCAGTCAATCTGCCAATGCGGATCAAACCTTGATTCCTTATCTCAAGAGTCGAGGTGTTGGAAAACTCGATGCGCTGGTCTTGACTCATACAGACCAGGACCATATGGGCGATATGGTGGAGGTTGCCAAACAAATCCCAGTTAATAAAGTGTATGTCAGTCCAGGTAGTCTAACCAATTCTCAATTTCGAGAGAAATTGAAACAGCTTCATAGCCCGATTAAAGTAGTCCAGAGAGGGGATCAACTTCCTATTTTTGATCATCATCTAGAAGTCTTATCCCCTGATGAAGTGGGGGATGGTAAAAATGATGACTCGATTGTCCTCTATGGGCAGTTCTATCAGAAACGATTTTTGTTCACGGGTGATTTGGAAGAAGCTGGAGAGAAAAAACTATTGGAAAACGATCCGCAATTAAAAGTAGATGTCTTGAAAGTAGGCCACCACGGTTCTAAAGGTTCCTCTAGTGATGTGTTTTTAGATCAGTTACATCCTCAGTTGGCCTTGATCTCTGTTGGAAAGAAAAATCGCTACCAACATCCCCATAAAGAATTGCTCGATCGTCTAGAGGAACGCTCTATTTCTTATCTTCGTACCGATGAAAGGGGAGCAATTCGCTTGATTGGGTGGGACCATTGGAGGGTAGAAACGGTCCGCTAGAGACGAGGAGAGGTTTGCTTTCTATGCTGAAAATTGCTATTATAGAAAGTGAAATCAATGTAAAGGTAGAATCGTATGAACGCATTTAAGCAATTTTGGATACAGTATGCAGATTTTTCAAGTAAGACCAGTCGGGCCCATTTTTGGCTAGCTTTTTTCTGGAATTCCCTGATTTCTTTGCCTCTTTGGGTTTTTTACATCGTGACCTCTTTATCCCATCAAAATGCTCAAGAAACGCTCAATTTTTCAACTGTTCATTCTAAGACAGGTTTATGGGCGCTCGCTTTCTTAGCATTCTTTTACTTCCTCATTTTGGTACCCAGTCAAGCCATTTGTGTACGTCGCTTGCGGGATGCGGGAATCCATTGGTCTTGGATCTTTTTGAACCTTGGTCCGGTTCTGCTCTATTTGTTGACGGGGCTAGATATTTTCCTATTTCTTTGGGGGATTACAGTTATTTCTCTCTTGATTCTCATGATGCTTCCAGGGAAAAACACCTTCCCACAACCAGTAGAAACTCCTATGGGAGTGGCTTCTGAACCACAGGTCACAGCGACAGGGGGGAGCTTTGGAGGCAACTCGTTTGAGCAAATCCCTAATTTTGTAGCAGCACCTGATTTGTCTGATGAAAAACCACCATTGGAACAAAGAATGGCTGCTGAACACGAAATCCACTAAAGTGATAAAGATAAGAGAGTTTCATGCAAGCAATTACCGACATTAAACATCTGACGGTTCAAACTCTGCCTCCTATTCTTGTCTTGACGGGTGAGGATGTAGGTCAATTTGAATGGTTAAAAAAAGACATTTTAAAAAAAATAGGCTATGATCCCTCAGATTTGAATTATTCTTATTTTGATATGAAGGAAGCCTCCTATGCTGAAGTCGAGCTAGATTTGGTCAGTCTTCCCTTTTTTGCAGATGAAAAAATCGTGATTTTGGATCACTTATTGGATTTGACCACTGCCAAAAAACGCAATTTAACCGATGAAGATCTGAAGCAATTTGAAAATTATCTGGAAAATCCTTCTGAATCAACCCGTTTGGTGATATTTGCAGAAGGAAAATTAGATAGTAAGCGTCGCTTAGTCAAACTCCTAAAACGGGATGCCCAGATCATTGAAGCAACAACACCTAAAGAGCAAGATTTAAAGCGTTATTTTGCAAGTCAGGCCCAAGAATTGGGCTTGCAGTTTGTGGGCGATTCCTTGGACCAGCTACTCTTAAAATCTGGCTATGATTTTGGAGAGTTACAGAAGAATCTCGCTCTGTTGCAGGCTTATAAAGAAGATGGTCAGATTACCCTCCAAGATATCAAGGAGGTTGTTCCAAAGTCCTTGCAAGATAATATTTTTGATCTGACACAGATGATTCTCAAACGCCAAATCGATCAAGCCCGGAATTTGGTTAAGGATCTCCGCTTACAAGGAGAAGATGAAATAAAATTGATCGCTATTTTGTTGGGACAATTCCGAATGTTTTCTCAAGTTAAAATTTTCTCAGAAGAAGGCCAATCCGAAAGCCAAATTGTAGCGAGCTTGTCGGAGTTGTCAGGACGCAAGGTCAATCCTTATCAGGTGAAGTTTGCCTTACGGGATAGCCGCAGGCTTTCCTTGTCCTTTTTGAAGCAAGCTATGATAACCTTCATCGAGACGGATTATGCGATTAAAAGTGGAACATATGAAAAAGACTACTTATTTGATTTGGCCCTGTTGAAAGTAGCTAATAACGTCTAACGATGAATGAAATCGCAAGCAGATTAGTTGAATAATTTAGCTGTTTACGTTATCATCAAGTCAGTAATAAAGAAAAGAGGACCATAAAATGGCTATCATTTTACCAGAATTACCATATGCTTATGATGCATTGGAACCTTATATCGATGAAGAGACCATGCATTTGCACCATGATAAACACCATCAAACATATGTAAACAATGTGAATGCAGCTCTTGAAAAACATCCTGAAATTGGAGAAGACCTTGAAAGCTTGTTAGCTGATGTTGAATCCATTCCAGCTGACATTCGCCAAGCAGTGATCAACAATGGTGGTGGTCATTTGAACCACGCTCTTTTCTGGGAATTGATGACTCCAGAACAAACAGCTCCTTCAGCAGAACTTGCTGCAGCGATTGATGCTACATTTGGTTCATTTGAAGACTTCAAAGCAGCCTTCACAGCAGCAGCAACGACACGTTTTGGTTCTGGCTGGGCATGGTTGGTTGTCAACAAAGAAGGCAAACTCGAAGTGACTTCA
Organism: uncultured Streptococcus sp.; assembly: GCA_958445905.1. Lineage (GTDB taxonomy): Bacteria > Bacillota > Bacilli > Lactobacillales > Streptococcaceae > Streptococcus. Next base: position 13,182 of record CAUCUH010000022.1, on the reverse strand, counting down.
ACAGCAAACCAAGATACACCAATCTCTGAAGGTAAAACACCAATCCTTGGTTTGGATGTTTGGGAACATGCCTACTACGTGAAATACCGTAACGTACGTCCTGACTACATCAAAGCTTTCTTCTCAGTGATTAACTGGAATAAAGTGAATGAATTGTTTGCAGCAGCAAAATAATAAAATGAAGGAATCTATAAGAGCAAGTATTGGCTCTTATAGATTTTTTTATTTGCATCCGAAAAATCGGAGTATAATTTCTTGCGTTTGGTCAGGAAAATGATACACTAGTAGGAGTGTGTCTTACTTGTCTGAAGCCTGGTTTGAAGGGCCTAGGCAAGGAAAAGATAAACCTTAAAATGAAAACTGAAACATTCAGGGAGAAATGAAATGACTAGTGTTACCATTACTAAAGGAGCCGTTGAGACGCCTATCTATTTGCGGATGTTGAATCGTCATGGTTTGATTGCAGGTGCAACAGGAACAGGAAAAACGGTTACTCTCAAGGTCCTAACAGAAAAATTAAGCAAAGAAGGTATTCCGGTCTTTCTAGCCGATATCAAGGGAGATTTATCTGGCTTAGCCAAAGCCGGGCAATGGACGCCAAAACTGGAAGAACGCTACAAGCTTCTTGGGATCACAGATCCGTTTGAGCCACAAGCTTTCCCTGTTCGATTGTGGGACGTCTTTGGCCAAGCTGGTCATCCTGTTCGGGCGACTGTCGAAGGGATGGGGTCATTGCTTCTGTCTCGTCTACTTGATTTGAATGAAACCCAATCAGGAATTCTCGCAATTGTCTTTAAAGTGGCCCAAGAGAAAGATTGGCCCTTGATTGACTTGAAGGACCTACAAAGCCTTTTAAAGGAAGTCTATGAGCACAGTTCAGACTATTCAGCCCAATATGGCAATATCACCAAACAATCTGTCGGAGCCATCCAAAGAAGTCTCTTGGTTCTTGAAGAAGAAGGAGCAGATCAGTTTTTCGGAGAGCCAGCACTTGATTTAAATGATTTTATGCAACTCGATGCATCTGGTCGTGGTTATATCAATATTCTTTCGGCTACAAAGCTCTTTCATTCACCAAAATTGTACTCAACCTTTTTGATTTGGATGCTGTCTCGTCTTTTTGAAACACTTCCAGAGGTTGGGGATCCTGAAAAGCCAAAATTGGTCTTCTTCTTTGATGAAGCGCATCTCCTCTTTAAGGATGCAAGCAAGCTCTTTCTTGAGAAGGTTGAGCAAGTGGTACGCCTAATTCGTTCGAAGGGTGTAGGGATTTACTTTATTACCCAAAATCCTCAAGACCTTCCAGAATCTGTTTTGGCACAGCTTGGAAATCGTGTTCAGCATGCACTTCGAGCTTATACACCAAAAGAAATGAAGGCGATTAAGGTGGCTGCCCAAAGTTTTCGTCCGAATCCAGATTTTGATACAGAAACAGTGATCACAGAGTTAGGGACAGGGGAAACCTTGGTTTCTTTCCTCAATGAAAAGGGACAGCCTAGTGTGGTTGAGCGTGCTTATATTCTCTCTCCTCAATCGAGTTTTGACCTCTTAAATGAAAGTGAACAATTGACCTTGATCACGACATCGCCTTTCCATCAAAAGTATGCGACGACGATTGATCGAGAATCTGCCTATGAAAAATTAGCAGCTAAAGCAAGTAAGGAAGCACAAGAAAAAGAGCAAAAAGAAGCAGAAAAGGAAGAGGCTGCGGCGGAAAAAGCAGAGCAAAAACGCAGTCCAGGTCGCCCAAGAAAATCCAGTCTTGAAAAAGCCAAGGATTCCTTCTTGAGTTCCTTATTCCGGACGATTGCGCGTGAGATCGCTAAGCTAATTATGGGCTCCTTTAAACGGAAATAACCCTTTTATGAAAAGAAAAAAACTTTTTAAAAAGAAACCGTTTTCTCTTTCTGATAATTCTTGTTATTTTCAGTAGAATCTTTTATAATTAATCTCGTATGAAAAAATATTTTAATCTACGCTCGATCATGATTGCGGTCAGTATTTTATTGTGCTTAGTGGGAACAAGCGCACTGGGCTACTTGCATGTTACGCAACCAACAGCATCAGCAATTGAAAAAAAAGCAAAGAAAACAAAAGAAGCAAAAGAACAAGATATCGAAAAGTCTACCCCTGAGACGAAAAAACCACGTGTCAAATCTCCTGAAGCTAAGCAAGCAGTAGTAGATGCAGACATGGAAACGATGAGTGCTTATGGCCTTGTCTATGATTATGCTAATAAGGGTTTGGTAGAGGTTGTTCAGGATTTCCTAGCGGAAAGTGGGATTGATCCGTCACAAGTTGCCTTCACGTATCGCAATGCCATTACTGGAGAGCAATTTGCCATGAATGATCTTCAACCAATGACGGCAGGTAGTACCTATAAGCTACCGTTGAACATGTTGGTGGTGGATGAAGTTGCAAAGGGCAAACTGAATTTAACAGACCGATTTGACATTACCAATACCTACTATGAATATGTAGGGGAGCATGACAATTACGTTGCTGCCTTTGATGGAGCTATGTCTATCCCTGATATGCAGCGCTATTCATTGGTTTACTCTGAAAATACCCCGGCCTATGCCTTGGCAGATCGTTTAGGAGGCATGGAGCAAGCGCGTAAATTGTTCAGTCGCTATGGTCAATCTCGTTCACCAGAAGTCAAAACCTTTAGCGAAGATAATAAAACGACAACAGATTATTACATCCATGTCTTGGAATATCTTTGGAATCATCAAGAAAAATATGCAGATTTACTAGAACTGATCGGGGAGTCTTTCCCAGGTGAGTACTATAAGAAATTCTTGCCAGATTTGGTGATTCAACAAAAACCAGGTTATGTTGCTGAAGCACTAAATGTGGATGCGATTGTCCGTGAATCGACTCCTTATTTGGTTGCTATCTACACTGCAGGACTTGGAGGGACGACTCCAGAAAGTTCTGAAATCAGTGGCGTTGGTCTTTATCAATTGGGACAATTGGCTTATGTTATCAATGAATGGCATCGTGTCAATATGAATGAATAATCGACAAAAGGTCTGAGGGTTGCTCAGGCCTTTTATTCTATCAAAGTAGGATGAAATTCACTTGGTGTTTCGAATCACTTTTCTGTTCTAAAGAGACTTCTTTCCCTTTTCTATAAAAAGTATGTTATACTACTAATAGTAATAAGAGGAAGTATAGACATGATTACAAAGGAAGATTACCAGTTGCTCCGCTCGCATCCAGCCTTTTCTGCGCTACCAGTGGAGCTATTTGATAAATTAGCTGTTGAAATTCATGCCAGGGATATCCCTAAAGGACAAATTTTATTTTATGCAGGAGATAGGCGGGAGCGCATTTTTCTTCTGACAAAAGGCTTTGCTCGTATTGAGCAATTTGATTCGTCTGACCAATTCTCCTATATGGATTATATTAAGAAGGGGGCTCTGTTCCCTTATGGTGGGATGTTCCAGGATGAGCGCTACCACTATACAGCTAGTGCGGTGACGGATTTGCGTTGTTTCGTGATTCCCGTCAACCTCTATGAATTATATGCCCAAGAGAGTAAGGAGCAGTTGCTCTTTATTATGAGAAAGCTCTCCTCCATCCTAGAATTTCAAGAGTTGCGCTTGCGCAATGTCGTGACAGCTAGTGCCAGTGAGCGCGTGATTCAATCCTTAGCCATTCTGTGCAAGGACTATGAAGGTCTAGGAAATCAGCTTCCATTTCCAATTAGTATGAAGGAAATGGCCAAATTAGCAGCCACAACTAGAGAAACCGTCAATCAAGTTTTAAAGAAACTCATCGATTCTCATAAGATCCAGTATGAGAGAAAACAACTAACTTTTCTAGATACAGCCTACTTTTTAAAAAGTTTTGAAGAGATCAACTAATTCGTTGATCTTTTTTTATTTTTTACAAAAAAATATATATTCATAAAAATAATATAAAAGGCAAAATATGCAAAGAAAACGCTTCATATTAACTAAAAAATAGGAAGGATTCAAAAAAACGCCAAATTCTTTGCATTCAAAAAGTAGAATCCTTTGTGAAAGCGGTACCAATAAAGAATATAATAACAATTGTAATAAGCTTGTGAACAAGCTCAAAGAAAAAAGGAGGACTATAGATGTCTACACACCCAATTCATGTTTTCTCAGAAATTGGAAAACTGAAAAAAGTAATGTTGCATCGTCCAGGTAAAGAGTTGGAAAACTTGATGCCGGACTATCTTGAACGTCTTCTTTTTGATGATATTCCATTTTTGGAAGATGCACAAAAAGAACACGACAATTTCGCTCAAGCGCTTCGTAACGAAGGTATCGAAGTACTTTATCTTGAACAGTTGGCTGCTGAGTCATTGACTTCACCAGAAATTCGCGATCAATTCATCGAAGAATACCTTGAAGAAGCGAACATTCGTGGACGCCAAACAAAAATTGCGATCCGTGAATTGCTTCACAGCATTGAAGACAACCAAGAATTGGTTGAAAAAACAATGGAAGGGGTTCAAAAAGCTGAACTTCCAGAAATTCCTGAAGAAGCAAAAGGATTGACAGACCTTGTTGAATCTGACTATCCATTTGCTATCGACCCAATGACAAACTTGTACTTCACACGTGACCCATTTGCAACAATTGGGAATGCAGTATCATTGAACCACATGTACGCAGATACACGTAACCGTGAAACTTTGTATGGTAAATACATCTTCAAATACCACCCAGTTTACGGTGGAAAAGTTGAACTTGTCTACAACCGTGAAGAAGATACTCGTATCGAAGGTGGAGATGAGTTGGTACTTTCTAAAGATGTATTGGCAGTTGGTATCTCACAACGTACTGATGCTGCATCAATCGAAAAATTGTTGGTAAACATCTTCAAGAAGAACGTTGGCTTCAAGAAAGTATTGGCCTTCGAATTTGCGAACAACCGTAAATTCATGCACTTGGATACAGTATTCACAATGGTGGACTACGATAAATTCACAATCCACCCAGAAATCCAAGGTAACCTTCGCGTCTTCTCTGTAACTTATGAAAACGAACAATTGAAGATCGTTGAAGAAAAAGGTGATTTGGCTGAATTGCTTGCTGAAAACCTTGGTGTTGAAAAAGTTACATTGATTCCATGTGGAGGTGGCAACGTCGTTGCTGCTGCACGTGAACAATGGAACGACGGATCAAATACTCTTACAATCGCACCAGGTGTGGTAGTAGTATACGACCGTAACACTGTTACCAACAAGAAATTAGAAGAATACGGACTTCGTTTGATTAAGATCCGCGGAAGTGAATTGGTTCGCGGTCGTGGTGGACCTCGTTGTATGTCAATGCCATTCGAACGTGAAGAAATCTAATCATCCTTCCATAGGTTAGACGGGCTCAGTGTCTAAACTGAGCCCTCTAAACTGGTTGACAGGATCCAATCAAGAATAATAAAAGGAGATAATTAATGACAACTTCAGTATTCCAAGGACGTAGCTTTTTAGCAGAAAAAGACTTTACACGTGCAGAGTTAGAATACCTTATCGGACTTTCAGCTCACTTGAAAGACCTTAAAAAACGCAACATTGACCACCGCTACCTAGCTGGTAAAAACATTGCGCTTTTGTTTGAAAAAACTTCAACTCGTACTCGTGCAGCCTTCACTACTGCAGCCATCGACCTTGGTGCTCACCCAGAATACCTTGGTGCAAACGACATCCAGCTTGGTAAAAAAGAATCTACAGAAGATACTGCTAAAGTTCTTGGACGTATGTTTGATGGTATTGAATTCCGTGGTTTCAGCCAACGTATGGTTGAAGAATTGGCTGAATTCTCAGGTGTTCCAGTATGGAATGGTTTGACTGACGAATGGCACCCAACTCAAATGCTTGCAGACTACTTGACTGTTCAAGAAAACTTTGGACGCCTTGAAGGTTTGACACTTGTGTACTGTGGTGACGGACGTAACAACGTTGCAAACAGCCTTCTTGTAACAGGTGCTATCCTTGGTGTGAACGTACACATCTTCTCACCAAAAGAACTCTTCCCAGAACAAGAAATTGTTGAATTGGCAGAAGGATTCGCAAAAGAAAGTGGCGCTCATATCTTGATCACTGAAGATGCTGACGAAGCAGTGAAAGGTGCAGACGTACTTTACACTGACGTTTGGGTATCAATGGGTGAAGAAGACAAATTTGCAGAACGTGTTGCCCTTTTGAAACCTTACCAAGTAAACATGGATTTGATTAAGAAAGCTGATAACGAAGATTTGATCTTCTTGCACTGCTTGCCAGCCTTCCACGATACAAACACTGTTTACGGTAAAGATGTTGCTGAAAAATTCGGCGTAGAAGAAATGGAAGTTACTGACGAAGTGTTCCGCAGCAAATATGCTCGTCACTTTGACCAAGCTGAAAACCGTATGCACACCATCAAAGCGGTTATGGCAGCTACTCTTGGTAACTTGTACATTCCAAAAGTTTAAGACTTTATAACCGTATACCAACAGCTATAGGGGCTGGACTGCTAGCTTTAGTCCTGCCCCTATTTTTTATAGAAAGGGAAAATTCATGTCAAGAAAAATCGTCGTTGCTTTGGGAGGAAATGCTATTCTCTCATCTGATCCTTCTGCGCAAGCTCAACAAGAAGCACTTGTAGAAACAGCTAAACACTTAGTTAAATTAATCAAAAATGGGGATGAGTTGATCATCACTCACGGAAATGGTCCTCAAGTAGGGAACCTCTTACTCCAACACTTGGCAGCAAACTCTGAAAAGAACCCTGCTTTCCCACTTGATTCATTAGTTGCTATGACCGAAGGAAGCATTGGCTACTGGCTTCAAAATGCTCTTCAAAATGCTCTTCATGAAGAAGGAATCGAAAAAGATGTGGCTTCTGTTGTGACACAAGTCGTTGTTGATAAAAACGACCCAGCTTTTGTCAACCTCAGCAAACCAATCGGTCCATTCTACTCAGAAGAAGAAGCAAAAGCAGAAGCTGAAAAATCAGGAGCAACTTTCAAAGAAGATGCTGGTCGTGGCTGGCGTAAAGTCGTTGCTTCACCAAAACCAGTGGATATCAAAGAAATCAACACCATTCGTACTTTGTTGAACGACGGTCAAGTCGTTGTAGCTGCCGGTGGTGGTGGTATCCCAGTTGTGAAAGAAGCAGATGGTAGCCTATCTGGTGTTGAAGCTGTCATCGATAAAGACTTCGCCTCTCAACGTTTGGCTGAATTAGTAGAAGCAGACCTCTTCATCGTTTTGACTGGTGTCGATTATGTCTTTGTGAACTATAACAAACCAGACCAAGCAAAATTGGAACATGTTAATGTGGCTCAATTGGAAGAATACATCAAACAAGACCAATTTGCACCAGGAAGCATGCTTCCTAAAGTGGAAGCTGCCATTGCCTTTGTCAATGGTCGCCCAGAAGGAAAAGCAGTTATTACATCACTTGAAAACCTGGGAGCTTTGATTGAGTCTGAAAGTGGAACAATCATCCAAAAAGACTAATGAAAAATTAGGAAAAAACTAGTATTTTAAAGCTTATTGTGATAGAATAAATCTATAGGTAAGCGTTTTACAAGAGTCTCTTGTAAAACATCACTCACACTTTGTTGCGTTAGGAGGAAGACAAATGAGTGAAAAAACGAAAAAAGGATTTAAGATGCCTTCATCTTTTTCCGTATTGTTGATTATCATTGCTATTATGGCAGTGTTAACTTGGATTATTCCAGCTGGTCAATACAAGGTTGACGATGCAGGTGCTATCATTGCAGGTAGTTATGAATCTGTAAAAGCACATCCTCAAGGAATTTGGGATGTTTTGATGGCCCCAATCAATGCCATGCTTGGTAAAGCACCAACTAGTGCAGCGATTGACGTAGCCTTCTTCATCTTGATGGTCGGTGGTTTCCTTGGAGTTGTGAACGAAACAGGTACCCTTGATGTAGGGATTGCTTCTATCGTTCGTAAATACAAAGGCCGCGAAAAAATGTTGATTTTGATCTTGATGCCATTGTTTGCCCTTGGTGGTACAACTTATGGTATGGGTGAAGAAACCATGGCCTTCTATCCACTTCTTGTACCTGTTATGATGTCCGTTGGTTTTGACAGCTTGACAGGGGTAGCCATTATCCTTTTAGGATCACAAATCGGATGTTTGGCGTCAACATTGAACCCATTTGCGACAGTTATCGCATCTGATACTGCAGGTATCTCAAGTGCTTCAGGCCTCTTACTTCGTGTGATCTTCTGGATCGTATTGACAGGACTTAGCACATACTATGTATACCGTTATGCAGATAAGGTTCAAAAAGACCCAACCAAATCTCTCACCTATGCAACTCGTGAAGAAGATTTGAAACACTTCAATGTTGATAGTGGCGAAGAAATTCCTTCACAAATGAACAAGAAACAAAAACGTGTCTTGGTCGTCTTCATCTCAACATTCGTTATCATGGTTGCTGGATTTATCCCATTCAAAGATTTGGGTATTAAATTCTTTGAAACCTTCAACGAATCTCTCCATAAAATTCCAGTACTTGGTCAATTGGTCGGTAACACAGATGCTCTTGGTACATGGTACTTCCCACAAACAGCTATGCTCTTTGCCTTCATGGGAATCCTTGTTGGTATCATTTATGGCTTGAAAGAAGATAAAATCATTTCATCTTTCATGAATGGTGCAGCTGACCTCTTGAGTGTTGCTCTTATCGTAGCGGTAGCACGTGGTATCCAAGTCATCATGAACGACGGTATGATCACTGCGACAATTCTTCACTGGGGTGAAGAAGGACTGAAAGGTCTTTCATCTCAATTGTTCATTGTCTTGACTTACATTTTCTACTTGCCAATGTCATTCTTGATCCCATCATCATCTGGTCTTGCCAGTGCAACAATGGGTATCATGGCACCTCTTGGTAAATTCGTCAATGTACCAGGTAGCTTGATTGTCACAGCTTACCAATCTGCATCTGGTGTCTTGAACTTGATCGCACCAACTTCAGGTATCGTAATGGGAGCTCTTGCTCTTGGACGTGTTGACTTGAGTGCATGGTGGAAATTCATGGGTAAATTGGTCGTAGCGATTGTTGTGATCACCATTGCCCTTCTTCTACTAGGAACTGTGGTTCCATTCTTGCAATAGAATAAAGTAGGTGTTTCATGAAAAATAGAATAAAGAACGATGTAAAAGAGCAGTTTTTAAACTCGCTTCAAACCATCATTTCTTACCCCTCAGTATTAAACGAAGGGGAAAATGGAACACCGTTTGGACAAGCTATCCAAGATGTCCTAGAAAAAACCTTAGAGCTTGCTCGAGAATTAGGTTTTCAAACATATATAGATCCTGAAGGATACTATGGATATGCAGAGATCGGTCAGGGGGAAGAACTCCTGGCCGTTCTTTGTCACTTGGATGTTGTTCCAGCCGGTGATTTACAAGATTGGCAAACGCCACCTTTTGAAGCGACCATTGTCGGTGACTATCTAGTAGGTCGTGGTGTGCAGGATGATAAGGGGCCGTCACTCGCTGCCCTCTATGCAGTTAAGAGTTTACTGGATGATGGCATCCAGTTTACCAAACGAATCCGCTTTATTTTTGGGACGGATGAAGAAACCTTGTGGCGCTGTATGAACCGCTACAACCAAATCGAAGAGCAAGCAGATCTTGGATTTGCACCGGATTCTTCTTTCCCATTAACCTATGCTGAAAAAGGCTTATTACAAGTGAAATTGCATGGTCCAGGTTGGGATGATCTTCCCTTACAGGCTGGTCAGGCCCTCAATGTTGTTCCAGACAAGGCGACCTATGCTGGTCATCGTTTGGAAGAGTTGCTTCCTGTTTTGGATCAAAGTGGGGTTCGGTATAGCCAAACAGAAGATTCTGTAACGGTTTTGGGTGTTTCCAAGCACTCTAAAGATGCAGCTGAAGGAGTGAATGCTATTGTCGGTTTAGCGGAAAGTTTATCCCTCATCCAACCCCATCCAGCTTTGCTCTTTATCGCAGATGCAGTTGGTGAGGATGCGACTGGTGAGGCTCTATTTGGCAGAATTACAGATGAACCAAGTGGAGATCTTTCCTTCAATCTTGCGACCCTTGTGATCGATCATGAACAATCGGAAATCGGAATTGATATCCGGATCCCCGTCTTAGCAGACAAGGATGCCTTAGTAGCTCGTTTGCAAGAAATTGCAGCTAGCTATCAGTTGGAATATGAAGAGTTTGATTATTTGGCTCCTTTATATGTCCCTTTGGATAGTCCTTTAGTCAGCTCTTTGATGGCCGTCTATCAGGAAGAAACAGGTGATAAGACGCCAGCTATGTCTTCTGGTGGTGCGACATTTGCGCGGACCATGGAAAATTGTGTTGCCTTTGGGGCTCTTTTCCCAGGTGCAGAGCAGACTGAGCACCAAGCCAATGAACGAGCAAAAATTGACGATCTCTACGCTGCGATGGAAATCTATCGAGAAGCCATTCAACGTTTAGCTACAACATAAAAAGTTTGGAAACTTGGTTTCCAAACTTTTTATTTACTAAAGAAGAAGGGTGGGGTGAATTCTTTTAATTTTTCAAAACAATCCAAAGCTCCTTGGTTGTCTTCGCAGATAACCAAACAGACATCGTCTCCACAGATGGTGGCTACAATTTCTTGGAGTTCCAGTGCATCTAAGATTGCTCCAAAGGATTGGGCCAGACCTGGAAGAGTTTTTACAACGACCTGGTTTTGAACGGGCCGCAACATGACTAAGGCATCTTCCATATACATCCGCAGGCGCTTTTCCCAACGGGAAGGAGCGATGGTGTTCATGGCATAGTAGGAACTATCCCCCTCGTTAATTTTCACCAGATTCAAGGATTTGACATCCCGTGAAAGCGTGGACTGGGTAACGAGAACACCATTGGCTTCTAAGGCTTCCTGGAGTTCTTGTTGGGTATGAATCCTACGCTCAGAAATGATCGAGCGGATCAAGCGGTGGCGACTTTCAATTTTATTCATGAGAGACTCCTTTACTTGATGAACATAGCATCCCCGAAACTGAAGAACCGGTAGCGTTCTTGAATCGCATGGTGGTATGCTTCTAGGGTTAATTCACGGCCAGCAAAGGCAGAAACCAACATGACCAGAGTTGATTTTGGAAGGTGGAAGTTGGTTGAAAAGGCATCGACGACTTTCCATTCATAACCAGGCTTGATAAAAATATTGGTCCAGCCTGAATCGGCTTGGATATCACCATCAAATTTGTTTCCAATCGTTTCAAGAGTTCGGATAGAAGTCGTTCCGACGGCTACGATGCGTTTCCCTGCAGCTTTTACCTGACGAAGGGTCGCAGCAGCTTCTTCAGAAAGTTGGTAGAATTCAGAGTGCATCTCATGGTCTTCAAGATTGTCCACAGATACTGGACGGAAGGTTCCTAGGCCCACATGAAGGGTCAAATAGACCAGGTGAACCCCTTTTGCTTCAATTTTTTGGAGCAATTCTTGGGTGAAATGAAGACCTGCCGTCGGAGCTGCAGCAGAACCATTTTCTTTGGCGTAAACGGTTTGGTAACGCTCGCGGTCAGCCAGTTTTTCATGGATATAGGGAGGAAGTGGCATTTCACCAAGGCTTTCCAAAACTTCTAAAAAGATCCCTTGGTAGTGGAAGCGAACGATACGGCCTCCGTGCTCTAATTCTTCCTCAACGGTTGCGGTCAATCGACCATCTCCGAAGCTGACTGTGGCCCCTAACTTTAAGCGTTTTGCAGGTTTTGCCAAGACTTCCCAACAGTCATCTTGCGTATTTTTAAGGAGAAGGAATTCGACGTGACCACCTGTTTCTGGTTTGACCCCATGAAGGCGGGCTGGTAGAACGCGCGTATTGTTCATGACAAGAGCATCTCCTGGCTCCAATTCATCCAAAATTGCATCAAAATGACGGTCTTGGAATTGCCCTGTTTTTCGATCGAGGATCAAGAGTTTAGAGGCATCTCGTTTTTCAAGAGGGGTTTGAGCAATCAGTTCTTCAGGCAAATCAAAGTCAAAGTCGTTGGTATTCATTTGCGCTCCTTTTATAATAAATTTGTGAGTAGATAGATGGTAGTCCCGACCGCTAAGAGCATCAGGCAGATTCCCATCAAAAAGATCAGGACCTTGAGAATCTTTCTCTGATGAATCAAGAAAGATAAGAGAAAGACAAGGAGTCCGATCAAAAAAATGATGAATAATAGTGATACAATCATACCTTTCATTATATCACGAATCGACTTGAAAATGAAAAAAATGCCAGAAAAAGATAGCGGTTTCACTTGACAAAAATTGGTCTATACCATATAATAAAAGCATAGAGAAATAGGAGGTCTATCCAATGAACATTATTGAAGTAAAGGACCAAATTGAGGGTGGAAAAGTTGCCTTTGATATATTGAAAGAAACCTTAAAGGAAGGTGCTCAAACCTTAGGTCTTGCGACTGGAAGCAGTCCCCTTGAGTTTTATAAACAAATTCGTGAAAGTGATTTGGACTTATCTAATCTAATCAGTGTGAACTTAGATGAATACGTAGGGTTGACGGGAGATGATCCTCAATCTTATCGGTATTTCATGGAGAAAAACCTCTTTGATGCCAAACCATTCAAAGAAAGTTATCTCCCATCAGGTGTAGAAGAATCTGCCGATCAAGAAGTGATCCGTTATAACAAAATACTCGAAGACCATCCAGTGGACCTTCAGATCTTGGGAATCGGACGCAATGGGCATATCGGTTTTAATGAGCCAGGGACATCTTTTGATAGTCAGACCCACTTAGTTCAGTTGGATGACTCTACCATTGAGGCCAATTCTCGTTTCTTTGATAAGATCGAAGATGTACCAACCCAAGCCATTTCGATGGGGATTGCCAATATCTTAGCTGCGAAATCAATTGTCTTGTTTGCCTATGGGGAATCAAAAGCCCAAGCGATCAAAGGTACGGTAGAGGGTGAAAGGACAGAAAAAGTGCCAGCTAGTGCCCTTCAAGGACATCCAAATGTGACCATTATTGCGGATAAGGAAGCCTTGAGCTTGTTAAGTCGATAAAAAACAGGACCTATCGCCGATTTATTCGGGCCAGATAGGTTTTTTTCTGCTTCAAAATATGGTACAATACAAGTAATTATCTGCTGTGATTAGCTCTTTTTATCTACTGGGAGACAAGAGGAAAGGGCATGAGGGCTAGAAGCTTATTTTTAGCCTCCA
>CAUCUH010000021.1:0-17953 GCA_958445905.1 uncultured Streptococcus sp. | reverse complement strand
AAAGCAAGAGCCAAAAGATGGCCAACTGGTATGTGGAAAGAATTGAAGTTTCGGAAGAAACCTCTAGATAGAAATAAGGACAAGTCATGATGAATAGAATAGTAGACGAACAGATCACTCTTATTCCTTATTATAGAAATGATGACATTTCCCTTCTTTGGTATCAAGATAGTGAGGTTTGCAAACAAGTGGATAATACTGATCAGATTTACGATCTAACAAAACTTCATAAAATGTATGATTACCTAACTTCACACGGATCTTGCTATTATATCCAATATGAGGGAGTGTTAGTTGGAGATGTGACACTTCAAGATAACTCAGAACTTTCTATAGTGATCAGCAAAGAGTATCAAAATTTACAGATCGGAAGACGATGTATTTCTGAAATGATACAGCTGGCCAAAGAGAAAGAAATGATTAAGGTAACTGCTCAAATTTATCCTTTTAATACCCAAAGTCAAAGAATGTTTTTGGCTTTGGGATTTCAGAAAGTAGATGAAGAGTGGTATGAATATAAGTTGATATAGAAAAGTTGTGTATCTCCATATATATTAAGACTGTAATCTACTGTTTATAAAACAATGTTCATGAAAAATAGAGTTAAAGGGTACCTCCTGATACATAGACAAGAGGTTTTTTCAGAAATCTAAAAATGAAGAGAACACCAACAGATGATTTTTTGTTGGTGTTCTCTTCATTTGATTTTACGATCTATCTCGCTTTTGCTTTAAAGTAAATGCTGCCATGGAATTATTCAGGCATCTAGTTAGATTTTTGTTTATTCAACAGGAAGAAAGATGATATTATTGCAATGCAAGATACAAGAATCAGATACCAAAGGTTTTCAAGACCAAAATCATAATCGACCATCAATCGGAATCCCCAAGAAGCGGGTAAAAGACGCCCTATTACTTGGAGAAAATCAGGCAGTAAGGTGATGGGAAACATGATTCCTGAGAGCATAATTGATGGTAAAAAGATAAGTTGTGCTATCAAGGTCAGCTTTGCTTGATTATTAACAGTAAGGCCCAGTATACTTCCGATACTCAACGATACAAAAATGTAGATGGCAAGCGCGAGAAAGAATAAGGGAAATTGACTTGGTAGACTTGCTTTAAATAAAATTGGAGCAAGTAGTAGGATCACCATGCAAGTCATTATCAAATGAACAAAGGCAGAGAGAACCATGGTCACCAAACCTAAGTGAATAGGCACACCATTTGCTTTATAAATCTTTTTTATGTCGCTTCCGTATGTTTCAATCAAGGAAGGCGGTAAGCCAAGAAAGGCTCCCATAGAAACACTCATGACAATCATAGACTGTATAAGTGTACTACTCATATCTGGTATAACGGAAGTAAAAATACCACCCATGAGAAGAAAGAAAATAAGCGGTACAATATAGTAAGTAACCAAAAGAGACTTACTTCGTATGTCCAATCTCCACTGTAATGCTAGGCTATATAAAAAACCATTCATTCCGATCCCCTCCTTGCCATTTCGAGGAAATGCTCTTCCAGTGTTCCACGATCAACCTTAATATCCAATATCTGGATATTTTTTTGTTTGCATTCCTCCAATAATGAAATTAAGCTATCCTCAATCGTATCTGTTTCATATGTGTCCTCCCCTGCCTGGGTCTTTAAATGGATGAAATATTTTCTTCCAAGTTTTACTGTCAGTTCTGAAGGACTACCACAAAAGACAATCTTTCCACTATTCAAAATGGCAATGCGGTCACATAAAGTTTCAACTTCGGCCATATCGTGGCTTGCCAAAACAATTGTCTTGCCTTGTGATTTGAGCTTTCGGATTTGTTCATGGAGAGATAGTCGTCCTTCAACATCAAGTCCCGCTGTAGGTTCATCGAGAAAAATAATATCCGGATTACTGATAAGTGCAAGAGCAAGATGTAATCTCCTTTTTTGACCGGTGGATAATTCTATGTATTGCGACTCTTCAATTTCTTTTATGCCAAGGGCCTTTAGCATAACATCATCAATGTGTGTATGATTCCATTTTGCAAAGAGTTTTATGGCTTCCATCGGTTTGATGTGGGCGGGTAGAGAGGAGGACTGTAGTTGAATTCCGGTTTTCCCGTTTACAACTATCTTGCCTTCATCATATTTTCTCAGACCTTCGATACATTCAAGCGTTGTTGTTTTACCAGCTCCATTTACTCCGAGTAGAGCAAATATTTCTCCTTGTTTGATTTGAAAATCAAGACCTCTAAGAACCATATTGCTACCATAACTTTTCTTTAATCCAGAAATCTTTATCGCGTCTTTCATGGTTCCACCTCCTCAAAAGGATTTGTTCCAAGCCTTGAAAAATAGACTTGTAGGGCGGGTCCTATATAATCATTGACGATTTTTTGCTTTTCTTCCCAAGCGTTTGAGGCGGTATCAATAGTACCAACTTCCATCAACTTAGGAAGCATGCTCATATCACCATTTGTAAACTCCATAATTAAGCCCCAGTATTCTTTCACAACCTGTTGGCTTTGTTCGCTTTCAGCTGGTACGTCTTCTTTTTGAAGCTCCACGATTTGATCACTTAGGCGGTTCAACCTGTCCATAAAGTCTTGTCCGCTTTTCTTGTCAAATCGACTGCGTATCTGGTCAAGCGTATCATCATCAAAGCGCTTGATAAGAGAGTAGGAGTCATTCTTCATCTGTAGATTGACGATGATGTCTGCATATTTCTTAAAATTGACCGTCTGTATTTGTAAAACCTCTGCCTTTAACTGCTCTATTGCGACCAAAGAATCCTTAAGTTGTTCTATATTTTTACGAAGAACATCTGCCTGCTCCGTAAGAGCTTTAGCAACATCATCAGGTGTTTTCAAAGAGATCAAACGCCCTTTTATATCCTTGAGAGAAAAACCTAATGATTTTAAAGACAATATCTGATGGAGTAGCACTATGTCTTTATCGGTATAAAGCCTGCGACCTCCCTCACTTTCTGCCGATGGGGAAAGCACCCCTTCTTTATCATAGTATTGTAAAGTACGGACGGTAACCCCCATTTTCTTAGCAAGTTGCCCAACTGTCATAAATCCTTCCGGAATTGCTCTGTATTTAGCCATCATTACCCACCTCCTCATACCTATTATACATCGTTACGTAAGGTCATGAACAAGAGTTTTTGAAAAAATAAATTTTTTGTAACCGGTTTTTCTGCTATAATATCACTAGATAGAAATGTAGGAGTTTCAATCATGGTTACAAAACGGTTTTTGAAAAATCTTATTGTTGCGATAGTCTCTGTTTTTATGTCCTTGGTCGTTGTTCAAGGGGCTCAAGCTGAGCAAACTGGACTCGATTACCAGAGTCTTCATCTACTGCCTTTTAATGGCAATAAGCAGCTCGTTCTAGGTGAGTTTGACCATTTGGGTCGTGCGACCTCCGCTCATATTCAGCTGCAGGACAAGGATGAGCCAAAGAAAAAAAGAGAACCACGTCTCAGCTATAATCCAGTTGGCTGGCACAATTATAAGATTGCTTATGGAAACAAGGGAAAGAAGGCCTGGTTGTTCCACAGAGGGCATTTGATCGGCTATCAATTTAGTGGCTTGTCTAATGAAGGGAAAAATTTAGTTCCTTTGACAGCTTGGACTAATAGTGGAAGTTATAGTGGGACTGCTGATAGTAATAGTGAGGGAATGCTCTACTATGAAAAGCGCTTGGATAGTTGGTTGGCCAATCACCCAAATTACTGGTTAGACTATAAGGTGACTCCGGTCTATACGGGTGATGAATTAATTCCGAGGCAAGTCATTTTACAGTATGTAGGGATTGATCAAGAAGGAAATCTACTCCGTATTAACCTCGGAAGTCCGAAAGAATCTGTAGATGCTTATGGGATTACCACCGTCACCTTAGATAACTATTCTAGGAATGCAACCATTGATTATCTGAAGGGAACAGCGACTCCATCCTTGGTACCGACGGAACCAAGTAGTCAATCGCAACCTCAACCTCAACCTCAACCTCAACCTTCAAGCCCTCCTGTCGAAACCCAACCAAGTCAAGCTCCTCAACCGAGTCAATCTGTAGAGCCGGCTCAGCCAGTTCAACCCGTAGAGCCTACAGAACCAAGTCGTCAACTAGCTCCAGTAGTATATGTGGCAAGAAATGGGAATGCGGATGTTTACTGGTACTCTTTGGACAATATGCCTCACAATACTAATTTTTCTAAGGTTGTTCAAATGTCAGAAGAGCAAGCGCTAAGTCTTGGAAAAAGGCATACAAGTAAGGAATAATTATCAGTTATTTAGATGATGAGAAAGCCCAATTGTTGGGCTTTTTGTGTAGGGTAAGTTCTAAATTGGAGAACTAAAAGGATTGAAAATATGCTATAATAATAGGACGGAGGTAGAATATGACCTTAGATGTAGATAAAGAAAAAATGATGATTATGGGTGTGGTTTTTGACAACAAAAAGGTTTTTAAGAGCGTCTGGTTTGCTCTGAGCACCAATATGATTGAAGGATGGCATCCCACGGTAGAAGACGTGGAGCGACTGAGAGAAGAGGCAGTTGCATTAGGAGTTGGATAATGGTCAGAAAAATATATGATGGGTATGATTATATAGACCCTGATAATTTATACACCTATCCCCATTCATCTGTTCTCATAAATAAATTTAATGAGAAAAATGATAATAAAGCACGAGAATTAGAATATCGTTTAGTAGCAAGCCAAAGTTTAAAACTGTTTATTAATCCAATTGAAGTAAATACTGTTTCAGATATTTTAAAGATTCACAAGTTTCTTTTTGAAGGGATGTATACTTGGGCAGGTCAATACCGTCAAGTAAATATCTCTAAAAGTGGAAATGCTTTTATGCCAGTTCAGTCTTTTGATATGGCAGAAAAATATTTAAATACTTTGATTTCAAACTATCTACTTAACGCAAATAATAAAATTGAGATTTGTAAAAGTTTAGCTGAGATATTAGATAATCTAAATTATTTTCACCCATTTAGAGAAGGAAATGGTCGTACTCAACGAGAAGTTATCCGTTCTTTAGCTTTGATGAAAGGCTATGAATGTGAAATTTCAATTGGTTTAGATGATGATATCTATCACTTATATATGGATGGAACAGTTTATGGAGATACTAGTAAACTCGAACAACTGTTCAATAAACTATTAACAGAAATATAGATCTGTAGTATATTTTAGTAGGAAACAGTATAAAGTGATGCTTATAATGTAAAGTCATTGCTTCAATAAAGATCTTATAGCCCAAATGTTGGGCTTTTTTTGTTGCATTACAATCTTAAAAAGTTAGTAATCTAAAATTATCTCTCAGAATCTTGCAAACGTTTTTATAAAGTAGTATACTAGAAACAGTTTGTGTAATCGTTTGCATAAATCGGTAAATGATGAAAAGAAAGGAAAGTAGGAGACGAGGACAGATGGAATTAACAGCGATTTATCACCGGCCTGAATCGGAGTACGCCTATCTTTATAAGGATGGCCAGCTCCACATTCGCATCCGAACTAAGAAAGAGGATGTCAAACGGATTGTCTTGCACTATGGGGATCCTTTTATTTTTATAGAGGATCTTTATGAGGCAACCAAGGAAATGGACAAGGTGACGACAGATGACCTCTTTGATTATTGGCAGGTGTCGGTATCAGTTGGCCATGCACGGGTCCAGTACCTTTTTGAATTAGAGGATACAGCGGGAGAGAAGATCTTGTACGGAGACCGGGGTGTGGCAGCCTACACCAAGGAGAATCTGGACTTCGTCATGAATGGCTTTAAGCTTCCTTTTATCCATGAGATTGATGGGTGTGCTGTTCCGGATTGGGTGGCTCAGACGGTTTGGTACCAGATTTTTCCTGAGCGCTTTGCTAATGGGAATCCATCCATTTCCCCAGAAGGTGTCCGCCCTTGGGATGCGTCTATTGCGCCTACCATGTTGGATTTCTTTGGTGGAGATTTGCAGGGGATTATCGATCACTTGGACTACTTGCAGGAGTTAGGGATCACAGGTCTCTACCTTTGCCCGATTTTTGAATCGCCGAGCAACCACAAATACGACACCATCGATTACTTTAAAATCGATCAACATTTTGGAGATAAGGAGACTTTCCGCCAGCTGGTGAAAGAGGCTCACGCGCGTGGGATGAAGATCATGCTGGATGCCGTCTTTAACCATATTGGCTATGATTCACCCCAATGGCAGGATGTGGTCAAATACGGGGAAGATTCGATTTACAAGGACTGGTTCCATATCAAAGAGTTCCCTGTCTCCTCAGAAAATCTGTGGAATAGTCGCGATTTGTCTTACCATGCTTTTGCCTTTGCGGGCTATATGCCTAAGCTCAATACGGCTAACCCAGAAGTGAAAGACTATCTCTTGAAGGTGGCGACTTACTGGATTAAAGAGTTTGATATTGATGCTTGGCGCCTGGATGTGGCCAATGAGATCGACCATCAATTTTGGCGAGATTTCCGTAAGGCGGTCTTAGCCAAGAAGCCGGATCTCTATATCCTCGGAGAAATCTGGCATTCGTCCCAACCTTGGCTCAAGGGCGATGAGTTCCATGCAGTGATGAACTACCCCCTCTCTGAAAGTATTAAGGATTATTTCCTGCGGGGGCATAAGGAGACGCAACGCTTCATTTGGGAGATCAATAGCCAGTCTATGTATTACAGGCAGCAGATCTCTGAGGTGATGTTCAACCTCTTGGACTCACATGATACAGAGCGCATTTTGACGACGGCCAAAGGCAATCTTCAGTCTGTCAAGTCTGCTCTCGCCTTCCTTTATCTGCAACGGGGTACGCCATGTATTTATTATGGAACAGAGCTAGCTCTCATCGGCGGCCCAGACCCAGATTGCCGCCGTGTCATGCCATGGGAGCGCGTGTCAGCGGACAATGACATGCTCAACTTTATGAAGGACTTGATCCAGCTCCGAAAAGAAGTAGCGAGTATGATTCAGTATGGCAAGGTTAGCTTGGAAGAAGTAGAGCTAGATGTGCTGGCAGTGGAATGGCAATATGAAGGTGATATTCTCAAAGCCTACTTTAACCACTCAAAGAAAGACTTTTTCCTAGAAAGTGGACAGGCAGATCTGATCAGTCTTGGAAGCATTTCCGATAGTCGATTGATCATTCAACCAAATGGCTTCGTTATTTATAGAGAAGAATAGTAAGAAAGAGAGTGGGACAGAAATCGGTAATTCGTTAGAATTCGATTTCGTCGTCCCACCTCCGCACAGTTGAGTAGGGCTGTAAAAGCTGATGAAATCAGCGTAGTAGAGCCCACTCAACCACTGCGTCTTGCTCGACAATCCAAAGACAATTGAGAGGCTAGGACTTTTGTCCCAGCCTCTTTTTATAAATGGTTTCTTTATTCGTGCCCTTATACTATAATAGGAGATGATAAAGGGGGAGATGGTGATGAAGATGTTAGCAATCAATCCTATTTCGTTAAAAAAAAGAATGATAGAATTTCTATTCGATTATCTTTTCATTCTAGCTTATTTAGTTCTTCTGTTTATAGTTAATATGCTTATTTACATCATTTTTTTTAATGGTGTCCCAGAGTTTACAGAAATTCAGTCACAGTGGCTTGTATTTTTTACGTCAGTTTTGCCAATCACCCTCCTGTTCACATACTTGGATTATGCAAAAAATGGGAGTTTTGGGAAGGTTAAAGCAGGACTTGAACTGGTCTACCAGAAAAAAACAGTGCAAGCTAGCTTAATCAGAAATACCATTAAATTTTTACCTTGGCAACTCGGTCATATGGGCACGATTCATGGTTTCTATAGTGAGTTTGATATGTTATCCATTAGCCTTTCTATTTCGGCGACTCTACTCGCAGTTTTGCTACTGGCAATGACGCTGTTTAGAAAAGATAAGAGGCATCTAGGTGACCTGCTAGCCCATACGCAAGTGCAACTAAAAGAAGAATAGGGTAGAGATTGTTTATCCTATCCTTAAAGAAAAAGACTAACATAGTTAGGAAGTATCTGTATGAATGAAAACGTCGAGTTTACAAATCTTTGTATGGTAAGAGACGGCGATAGAGTTCTTGTTATTGATCGTAAAAAAGAGGACTGGCCAGGCATAACCTTTCCTGGTGGTCATGTCGAAGCGGGAGAATCATTTACGGAAGCAGTGATACGTGAAGTGAAGGAAGAGACTGGCTTAAGGATCGCTTCTCCCCAGATTTGTGGAATGAAAGATTGGGTAGAAGACGGCATTCGTTATGTAGTTCTCTTTTATAAGACAGAAAAGTTTGACGGAGAATTAATATCCTCTGAAGAGGGGAAAGTCTGGTGGGAGGACCTGAAAGAATTGCCAAAACTAGACCTCTCCTTAGATATGGAGGATATGCTTCGTATTTTCCTTGAAGAAGACCTTTCTGAATTTTTCTACTACCAAGATGGAGAAGATTGGAAATACGATTTAAAGTAAATTTAAATACTAATTCTTCTAAAGATTTAATTTATTTTTCTAAGCAGTTAACTGGATGGTTGGCTGTTTTTCTTTTTTAATGACTGATTTATTCGTGGAACCTTGTTATAATAGGAGATGAAAGTGATTTGAATAATGATCGTCTTCTGTTTATAAGGTAAAGGTTGACATGCCCCTTGGGGACAGGAGTATCATATAGTAAAGGGGGTGCAAGATCATGTTAAGAAATGATATTCAAAGAATAACAGGTTTAACTCGAAAAGCACTAGAATACTATGAAGAAAAAGGTTTTATTCATCCTCGGAGACTAGAAAATGGGTATAGGGAATATTCAGAAAAGGATGCAGAGATTCTGAATAAGATTGCCTTGTTTAAAAAATTAGGGCTAACCATAACAGAAATAAAGGACTGTCTGAAGACAGATAGGGCTACTGCATCTATTTTTCTCAGAAGAAAAGAGCAGGAACTAGAAAGCGATAAGAAACGGAAAGCAGTGTTCGATCTCTATATCAAAGGCGAAAACACGGATCTGATCAATGAAAAACTTACGGTCATCGAAGCTGAGGACTCCATTTATAAGAGACTCGAAAGAGCATTTCCAGGATACTTAGGTCAATGCTTATTTGCTGCCTATCAACCTTTTTTACAAGAGCCTTTGTCAAAAGATGGAGAAGAGGCATTTAAGAAGTATATTCAATATTTAGATAGCCTTCCAACCTTTGAATTAAGCAGAGAAGAACAGGATTATATTGATGAACTCAGTTCTAGTTTTAATATGCAGACCCTAAAAGACGTTAATGAAGCCAAGATAGCTGCGGTAGAAAATTATGAAAAGTGGCATAATGAAAATAAGGAAACGATTTCTATTTATGATAGCTATTTGAACAGTGATGATTACAAAACAAGTCCAATGAAACACATTCAAGATCAACTAAAAACATTTTTGGTCGACCATCACTACTATGAACTTGCTATTCCGCTGATTAGACAATTTAGTAAGAGTTACGATCATTATTATAAAAAACTAACGGAGGCAAGTGACTTTTACTTAAAACAGAGAGGAGATGCTCCACAATAAATTGGAGATCGATAAACTTCATAAAATTTAACGACTAAAATATAGAGTGAGGGCTGACTTACCCTTGCTCTATTTTCTGAAATCCTTTGATTGTACTTTTACCTATATAGGTGTATAATGTGTCCTTAGATAAACAAATGAGGAGTTTACTATGGAATTAAAAGATTTTACAGAAAAAGAACAAGAACAAATCAAGCAAGGATTGAGTACGGCTGAGATTTCTGATAAGGAAGTGGCGAAGAAGTTGCTCGCTCTTGTCCCGCAAGAATGGATCAAACGTATTCCTTTCTTTGTCAGGGGGCATGCGACGACCAAGACAGTTGAGCGTGTAGCCAAGCAATACCCTGAACTCTATGCCGTGGCCAAACGTCAAGGGGATCTTCCTGAAAAAGAAGGAGAAGAGCTTCGCAAGATTATGACAGGCATCTTTGAAGAAAAGATGAACAAACATAAGATTAAATAATCTTTTATAATACTTTGTTTTTTATCTCACAAATGAACGAGTGATTGCAGTTGAAATATTGCAGTCGCTTTTTATTTACTAATATAAAGACGTTTACACTAAAAAATAAAAATGAAGAATATTTCATGATATAATACTCATGAAAGTAGTTCAAGAGGAATGAAGGATTCCTTTGGAGAAAAATAAGTAAAGGTATTCATTATGAAAAAATTTTTGATATTTATTTTTACAATGTTTGGATTGATGTTAGGAATGTTAGCTATGATGTATAATGAATATATTCGAGCTTATGAAGCGGCTCATCATAGATCAAGCTTTCCAGAACCGAAAGAAAATTTACTAGTACCAGTAAGTACAAGGGCATATGCAAAAGCTAAATCTTGGTCAGAGAAATCTCCTTTATCGAAGCAACAAATTAAAATTTATCTTACTAAGTATGGCATGTATTCAGAGTATATTTCCCAGTCCGCTGTCAATAAGCTTAATATAGACTGGAAAGAGCAGGCTGTTTTAAGAGCAAAATCATATCAAAAGTTTCATTATTCAAAAGAAAAGTTAGTTGGGCAACTTGTAAATGTTGATCTATTTACTCCAGAAGAGGCTGATTATGCTATAGAAAAAGTTCATTTCGATTGGAAAGAGGAAGCTGTGAAAGAAGCGGAATCTTCTGCAAACGGTGGCAAGATTTCGAAAGAACGGTTATTAGAAATACTTGTTGAAAATAGAAAATTTACTCAAGAGGAAGCGGAGTACGCAATAGAACATGCCAAAATAGATTGGTCTGATTAAACGATAATTTTAATTTTGATTTTTGTAACATATTAAAGAGCTGGACAGTCTGCCAGCTCTTTTTTGTTACTTATAAACTTTTCTTATTTCGTAAAAAATAGTTGGAGCAAAGCTAGTTTTAAACTATAATAGAGGAGAAGGATTATCAATATGAAAAATTTATGGTACAAACATTTTAATCAATAGAAAAGGAACCAGTTTATGAAACCATCTAAAAAAATCATGCTCCTTGCTAGCTGTGCCTTGGCGATCTTTGCTTTAGCGGCTTGTGGTAGCAACCAAAAGCAATCCAAGGAAAAGCAGGCAAGTTCCACTGTACAGAAATCTAGTTCAGATAAGGAGCGCTACAAGGGCACCTACAGCAACCTCAACAGCAAGGCGAGTGTCGAAGAAGTGCGGACTCTCTTGTCTGCTTATTTGGATCAGGACAGTGTAGATAAATTTTTGGGTCTGGTAACAGATTACGATAGCATTGTCGGCTCGGTCGGCTTGACGGGTGACTTCAGCACCTTCAAGAAAACAGACTACAATGTTGAGAAGATCAGTGACTTGTGGACCAAGAAAAAGGGCGATTTCGTCGGGACCAACTGCCGGATCAATAGCTATACTCTTCTGAAGAATCGTATCGAGATTCCTAAAATGAAAGCGGATAGTGAACTTTTGTTCGTGGACAATGATGCGATTGACAAAGGGAAGATCTTCGGTGAGGCAGACAAGGAAGCTTTTAACATTCTGTATTCACGGGTTCCGACAGAAGCAACAACGGATGTCAAGGTCCATGCCAAGAAGATGGAAGAGTATTTTTCTCACTTCAAGTTCAATGAAAATGCGCGCATGCTTTCTGTTATCGTTCATGATAACCTGGATGGAAATACCCTTTTTGTCGGCCATGTCGGCGTTTTAGTTCCTGCAAAGGACGGCTATCTCTTTGTCGAAAAGCTGACCTTTGAAGAGCCCTATCAAGCCATCAAGTTTACGACCAAGGAAGATGTCTACAAATACTTGGAGACCAAGTACCAAGACTACACAGGCGAAGGTCTGGCTAAGCCCTTTATCATGGATAATGAAAAATGGGTTGAGATGAAGTAGAGGATGAAAGACAGCGTGTTAGAATTTAGAAAGATAATGGAGTATGCTCCGATTCTATATGTGCTCATTTTCTTGCTCGTTTTCAGTCTTCTCCTTTTCCTGAGAAGAAGGGCAATTGTGAGACGTAGTGGAGGTCCCTTCTTTGCTCCTTTCCATATTAGCTATGGAATCTTCTATATCCATGTCGCTCTGTGTTTCAGTCGTCGCAGGATCCCGCTGAAAGAGATCAAGCAAATCACCTATGCAATTTTTCGTGGACGATCTGGTGGCGGGGCTCGCTATGCTTTCTATATCGAGCTTAGAAACGGAAAGACTATTCCCTTCTTTTTTGGAAAAAGTAAGCGGAATGAAGCTCTGGTTGAGAAGCTCAAACGAAATGCTGGCAGGTATGGGTTTAAGGTAGATAGCACTGGTAATTATTGAAAGAAAAAGGAATCACGAATGAATAGAAAGCAAGCCCTATCTATGTATTTGTTAGGGACCTTTGGTCAAGTATTAGGAGTCAGCCTTCTGGTTTGTTTTTTAAGAGCAGGAGGAGTCAAGGTTGATTTTACATCATCATTTGGGATCATCGCTATTATTGTAGGTGGCTTATCATCTGTTTTTTGGGGGAGTCTTGCAAGCATTAGTTACTATCAATCTAGTTTCAAACAAGTTTTAAAAGATTTTTTTCAAGTCAAAGACAGTTTGGCAAATTATTGCTTGGTGCTCGTTTTCTTGTTGCTTGACTTTTTCCCATTTATCTTAGGTGGTAAGATCACCACTCAATCGTTGGTCTTGCCAGTAGTGCTCTTTTTCAAGGCTCTTCTTTTTGGTGGAGTTGAAGAAATTGGCTGGCGTTATTTCTTTCAACCAACTTTGGAGGAAAGAATACCTTATTTTTCAGCTACTTTGATCACCTTTTTAGCTTGGTCTAGTTGGCATCTACTATACTTTTATATCGACGGTTCTTTAGCTGTCATTCAATTGTTTCCGTTTCTAGTAGGTTTGCTAATTAACTGCTTTATCTTATCGGCCTTGTATCATAAAACACAAAATTTATGGCTCTGTGTCATGACCCATGCCTGTATTAATTCCTTGTCTCAGATTCTAGTGAATGAAGAGGTATGGCTATCTATCGTCAGTAAAATTCTTATTATTAGTTTAGCAATCATGATTGCAAGAAAGAAGTATGTAACTGTAAAGGAAGAAAAATGAGCAAATTTATTTCAAAACAATCAGTCGCTATTTGGTATGCACTGACTGCCCTCTTTGCTACATTTCTAGTGGGGCAAGTGATCCTTTTCTTTTTCCCAGATAGGAGTAGTTTGGGTGCCTCACTACTGTTTATCCTAATGAACTTGATTCCCATGATGATGGCTGCTGTCTTTTCTCTGGTGTTGAGGGAAGTCAAATCCTTGGGTGAATTTTTCAAGAAGGTCTTTCTTCAAAAAGAAAGTCCCCTATCCTGGATCCTAGCTTTCTTCATCCCCGTCATCTATTATGGGATCTCCATCCTGCTCATGAATGTTCGCTTTACTGGGAACTCCCTCTTGGCCTTCTTTCTTTATTTCCCCTGGACCTTATTATATGGCGGTCTAGAAGAAGTCGGTTGGCGTTGGTTTTTACAAGATCATCTTTCCTATAGTAAGCACTTTATACCTAAAATGATGCTTCTTTCCATTGTCTGGTTCCTCTGGCATATTCCTATCTATCAACTCCCTTGGATTACAGCAGGTTCGTCCAACTACCTCATCTTTTACCTGATGATCTTAGGGAATACCTTCCTATTTGGAGCGCTTAGGGAGTACTCGAAAGGAGCTGTCCCTTGTATCCTCGCTCATATGCTAATTGATAGTCTGGCTGTCCTTATGCTGGTTCAAAGTTCTCTTCCTCAGATTATCTTTCTAGTTATTTTCGAAATCCTTGTATCCTCTTGGCTAGTGGCTATACGAAAATCAGAGAAATAGAGTTGTACCTCTTCGGTGGAAGTCTGTCATCTTTACCCTTTAGGAATTCAATGTAAAGTCCATAAAATGCTATAATCAGTTTAATGAAGATGCTAGATATAGGATCAAAGTATCAACATAGTGTTATTTTTATCTATAATGAGAGGGGGAAAGACCATGCAAAAAACCTTTCAGTTGTTGCGAAGAGGAGATATAGAGGGAGTCCGTCAGATATTGGATAAAAAGCCTGAAGAAGTCAATGCTGTTTCGGGTGACAAACCTAAAAGAGATCAGGGACAGTCACTCCTTCAAGTCGCTATCAAATCGGGACATTTAGATATTGCAGACTTACTCATTGATAGAGGAGCAGATCTTAACTTTATTGAAGAGCCGACAGAGCTGAATCCATTTTGTCAACCAGTCATCCAAACAGCCGGTGGACGAGCTGTATTTGACTGCAGGCGCATGATCAAACGATGGAATGGTCAATATGAGATGTATTCGTCTAAGGAAAAGGCTGACCGGTCTTTCAAGGTTTTTGAGAAAATGTTGGAACTTGGAGCCGATATTTCTCAGAAAGACAGTCATGGTGGGACTTTGTTGCAAACTATTTTAATTGAAACCAAGGAAGTTCTGCCATCTTATTATTGGAAAACAAAAGAAACAAGCGATAATGTCCTCATAACGGATGAATTACGTCATGATTTAAATCGTATTTATGATCTATTAATTCGTTACGGTGTGACTGCGGACGAAATAGCGGTCTATCAGAAGATTCCTCTCAAAGAACTTTACCAAGACAGTCCGACCATGGAGTTCTTAAATCGGTTAGATCAGAACAGATCTTGATAAGCATTTGAACCACTAGTTAAAAGAGCCTCGGGGCTCTTTTAATTTGTTCTGATAGAGTTAGAAGTAGTAGGAAAATGTTAGACCGGATTTTCTTTAAAAAATGGATACAAATCCATGATGAAATAGAGTATACTAGTTTATGAAAGAACAAGATTTTTAAGTATCGAATTCAGGAGGGCGGTTTATGTCTCAAGAAACTTACATCATGGCGATTGACCAGGGAACCACTAGTTCGCGGGCTATCATTTTTAATAAAAAAGGCGAGCAAGTCAGCTCTAGTCAAAAGGAATTCACTCAGATTTTTCCACAGGCTGGTTGGGTGGAGCACAATGCCAATGAGATTTGGAACTCGGTTCAGTCGGTGATCGCTGAGGTCTTTATTGAAAGTGGCATCAAGCCCAATCAAATCGAGGCGATCGGCATTACCAATCAACGGGAAACGACAGTTGTTTGGGATAAGAACACGGGGCTTCCTATTTACAATGCCATTGTCTGGCAATCACGGCAAACGGCTCCACTGGCTGAAGAACTTAAAAACCAAGGCTATTTAGAAACCTTCCACCAAAAGACAGGTCTAGTCATTGATGCCTACTTCTCAGCGACTAAAGTTCGTTGGATTTTGGACCACGTAGAAGGAGCACAAGAGTGTGCGGAGAAAGGTGAATTGCTCTTTGGGACCATTGATACTTGGTTGGTCTGGAAGCTGACAGATGGAGCTGCCCACGTGACAGACTATTCCAATGCAGCCCGTACCATGCTCTACAATATCAAGGAACTGAAATGGGACGATGAAATCTTAGACATTCTCAACATTCCTAAAGCCATGCTTCCTGAAGTGCGTTCAAACTCTGAAATCTATGGCAAGACAGCGCCTTTCCATTTCTACGGTGGACAAGTGCCGATTGCAGGTATGGCGGGAGACCAGCAGGCTGCTCTCTTTGGCCAATTGGCCTTTGAACCTGGTATGGTCAAAAATACCTATGGAACTGGGTCCTTCATCATTATGAATACGGGTGAGGAGATGCAGTTATCAGAGAATAACCTGTTGACGACGATTGGTTATGGGATCAATGGCAAGGTCTACTATGCCCTTGAAGGATCTATTTTTATCGCTGGAAGTGCCATTCAATGGCTCCGCGATGGCCTGCGGATGATCGACAGTTCACCTGAATCCGAGGCCTATGCTCTGAAGTCTCAGAATGACGATGAAATCTATGTGGTCCCTGCCTTTACTGGTCTTGGAGCACCATATTGGAACCAAGAGGCGCGTGGTTCTGTCTTTGGGTTTACCCGGGGAACGACCAAGGAAGACTTCATCAAAGCAACCCTTCAATCCATTGCCTATCAAGTACGCGATATCATAGACACCATGCAGGTAGATGCAAAAACTCCTATCCCTGTCTTAAAAGTAGATGGAGGGGCAGCGAAGAATGATTATTTAATGCAGTTTCAGGCAGATATTCTTGGAATCGCGATTGCTCGCGCCAAAAATTTGGAAACAACGGCTTTAGGGGCAGCTTTCCTAGCAGGTCTGACAGTAGGCTATTGGAAGGACTTAGATGAATTAAAATCTCTTCATGGAGCAGCTCAAATCTTTGAACCAAAGATGGATGAAGCTCGCAAAGAGAAATTGTACAAGGGGTGGAAGAAAGCAGTCAAAGCCACTCAAGTATTTGCGGAGTATGATGACTAAAGGGATCAATCAAATGAATAGTTTATGAGAGAGAGTGGGACAGAAATCGGTAATTCGTTAGAATTCGATTTCGTCGTCCCACCTCCGCACAGTTGAGTAGGGCTGTAAAAGCTGATGAAATCAGCGTAGTAGAGCCCACTCAACCACTGCGTCTTGCTCGACAATCCAAAAATAATTGAGAGGCTAGGACTTTTGTCCCAGCCTCATGTAGCTTATACAGAATAGAACAGTTATCTGTTTTGGTTAAAAGCCATATTCTATTTCACTTATCACTAAATAAAAATATCATATAAATGAACTTTTTTTAAAAAATAACAGGCCAGAGTTTGACACTTTTTTCACAAAGGAGTATACTGTTAGCATAGTTTTGTCGGATATTTATAATAGACCCCATCAAAACTAGTTGTCAACCCTTGCTGTTCTGATAGGAACGTTTGCTGGTATCGTTGATACCAAGGAGGAATCATATGTCTAAAGTAGCTATTGTCACAGGTGCTGGTCAAGGAATCGGTTTTGCAATCGCAAAACGTTTGGTGCAAGATGGCTTCAAGGTCGGAGTATTGGACTACAATGCTGAAACAGCTGAAAAAGCAGTTGCTGAGTTGTCCGCAGAAAATGCTTTTGCAGTCGTTGCCGATGTATCAAAACAAGCAGAAGTGGCTGCAGCTTTCCAAAAAGTTGTTGACCATTTTGGAGATTTGAATGTTGTCGTAAACAACGCAGGTGTTGCGCCAACTACACCACTTGATACAATTACAGAAGAACAATTTACACGTACATTTGCTATTAACGTTGGTGGCGTGATTTGGGGTGCTCAAGCTGCACAAGCTCAATTCAAAGCGCTTGGCCATGGCGGAAAAATCATCAATGCAACTTCACAAGCAGGTGTTGTAGGTAACCCTAACTTGACTGTTTATGGTGGTACTAAATTTGCAGTTCGTGGTATCACACAGACTTTGGCGCGTGACTTGGCGGATTCAGGAATCACTGTCAATGCTTATGCACCAGGTATCGTGAAGACTCCAATGATGTTTGACATTGCTCATGAAGTTGGGAAGAACGCAGGCAAAGACGACGAATGGGGTATGCAAACATTCGCTAAAGATATCACTTTGAAACGTCTTTCAGAACCAGAAGATGTAGCAGCAGCGGTCAGCTTCCTTGCTGGACCAGATTCAAACTACATCACAGGACAAACCATTATCGTGGATGGTGGAATGCAGTTCCATTAAGATGAAAAAAGAGGTTGGGATCAACATCCTAACCTCTTATTTTGTGCATTCACGATAAAAGAAACAGAGATCAAAAAAACCACTCCCGAAAGGGAAGTGGTTCTGTGTTGGTTCTTATTTGAGACCGTATTTTTTGTTGAAACGATCCACACGTCCATCTGCTTGAGTGAACTTTTGACGTCCAGTGTAGAATGGGTGTGAGTCTGATGAAATTTCAACACGGATCAATGGGTAAGTTTCACCTTCGAATTCAACTGTTTCGCTAGAGTACTTAGTTGAACCGCTGAGGAACTTGTAACCAGTAGTAGTGTCCATGAAGACAACAGGGCGATATTCTGGATGGATATCTTTTTTCATTTTGCAATATTTCCTTTCTGCC
>CAUCUH010000020.1:0-18195 GCA_958445905.1 uncultured Streptococcus sp. | reverse complement strand
TTCTAATTAAATCTCTCCTTGGCATGCATGTCTCCCTTCCTTTTTATTTATTATACCATGTTTTTGATCTTTAAAAAAGAGAAAGTAAGCATTAGTGAGAATTCTTGTCAACACACTAAACAATAAAAAGAAAAACCTCGCGGTCAATCCTTTCAGATCAACCAGCAAGGCTTTCAGATATAATTGTCTATTAACGTACTGTACGGATACGCATTGTGTTTGTACGAACTGCTTCACCAAGTGGTACACCTGCAACGATAACGATATCATCACCAGATTGTACAAGACCAGCTTCAACTGCTTTGCGTTCAGCAATTTCAAACATGTCATCAGTTGATGATGGAGCTTCTGTCAACATTGGGATAACACCCCAGTTCAACATCAATCCACGTTCTGTCAATTCGTCAAATGTCAATGCCAAGATATCAGCATTTGGACGGTATTTAGAAATCAAACGTGCTGTGTGACCAGTCTTAGTAAGAGTTACAACCAATTTGATATCCATTGAGTTTGTAGCATCTTTAACAGCTGAAGCCATAACTTCTGTCTTAGAGTTACGTTCAAATGAATCTGAGTTCAAACGTCCGTATTCTTTAAGAAGAGTTTGAGCGTTCTTGTCGATTGTAGCCATTGTTGTAACTGACTCAAGTGGGTATTTACCATTTGCAGATTCACCTGAAAGCATTGTAGCATCAGTACCATCGATAACAGCGTTGAAGACGTCAGATACTTCAGAACGAGTTGCACGTGGTTTTTCTGTCATTGTTTCAAGCATGTTTGTAGCTGTAACAACAATTTTACCAGCGGCATTTACTTTAGTGATAATCATTTTTTGGTAAACTGGAACCATTTCGAATGGTACTTCGATACCCATGTCACCACGAGCAATCATAATACCGTCTGCAGCTTCAATGATTTCATCTAAATTATCGATACCTTGTTGGTTTTCGATCTTCGCAAACAATTGAACGTGTCCATTACCAGTTTCTTCGCAGATTGCACGAACTTCATTTACGTCTTTTGCAGTACGTACGAATGAGATCGCGATGAAGTTGATACCTTGTTCCAAACCGAAGCGGATATCGTCGTTATCGCGTTCAGCAAGTGCTGGGAAAGGAATCTTAGTGTTAGGGATGTTGACACCTTTTTGTTTAGCGATGATACCATCATTTTCAACTTCAACGACAAATTCACGTTTTGCAGCGTCTTTTTCTACAACACGAAGACCCAATTTACCATCGTCAACCAATACTTGGTGTCCAACTTCAACGTCATCGAAGATGTCAAGTCCACCAGCAACGTTCAATGCGATAACATCACGAGTTGATTTGATGCCTTGTTTTGTAGCAACGCGGATACGTTCACCAGTTTTGTATGAATACTCTTTAGCTTCACCTTCAAACAATTCAGTACGGATTTCAGGACCTTTTGTATCAAGAAGGAAACCAACTTTTTTACCAGCGATTTCTTCTGCACGTTTAACAGTTGCCATACGTTCACCTTGTTCTTGGTGGTCACCGTGTGAGAAGTTGAAACGGAAAGTGTTAGCGCCAGCTTCGATCAATTTAGCAATGTTTTGTGCTGAAGCTTCAACGTCAAGGTTTTCAGCCCAGTATCCATCTTCACCAAATTTTTTACCACCACGGATTTCTACCGCAGGACCCAAAGTTGCAACGATTTTTACACGTTTGTTCATGATATATATGACTCCTTTTTAAATATATCTGTCTTTTTAAGACAAGGTTAACGAATTTATGAAATAAAATTAAATTGAAGACAAGCTACGGTTCAACTCGGCAAGACCAAGATCAGCTTTATGTGGATTGTTTACCACAATCTTACCATCTTCTGTCAAGCTAAAGAGGGCTCCTTCTTCTGCGTTACCAAGGATTGGATTTTCCACCATTTTTTCATTGCGGATACCAACGGCTACACCACCGATTCCTTGTTTCAACAATTTAACTGCGTGTGCTCCCATACGTGATGCAAGAACACGGTCACGCGCTGTAGGTGAACCACCACGTTGGATGTGGCCAAGCTCAGTCACACGAAGGTCACTTTCATCACCAGCTTCTTTCAACGCTTTACCAAATTCATCTGCAGACATCACGCCTTCAGCCAAGATGATGATGTTGTGGGTACGACCTTTTGCGTAACCTTCTTTGATGCTCTCAACAACTTCTTCGATCTTGAATCCTTCTTCAGGGATGATGATTTCATCTGCACCAGATGCAATCCCTGCCCAAAGAGCGATATCTCCAGCATTACGTCCCATAACTTCAATTACGAAAGTACGGTGGTGACTAGATGAAGTATCACGGATCTTATCGATCGCGTCCATTGCAGTTGTGACTGCCGTATCAAAACCAATTGTAAAGTCAGTTCCGACGATATCGTTGTCGATCGTACCAGGAAGACCAACAGCTGGGAATCCAAGCTCAGTCAAGCGCATCGCACCATGGTAAGAACCATCTCCACCAATAACGACAACACCTTCGATCCCGTGTTTCTTCAATTGCTCGATCCCTTTTAATTGACCTTCGCGTTGTGCGAATTCAGGGTAACGAGCTGAATGAAGGAAGGTACCACCACGGGAAATAATATCTCCAACAGATGAGGCGTCAAGGGGCTGAATTTTACCAGCAACCATTCCCGCATATCCATCATAGATACCGAAAACTTCCATTCCTTCTGAAATTGCTTGACGAACAACTGCACGGATGGCAGCGTTCATGCCAGGGGCATCTCCACCACTAGTTAAAACAGCAATACGTTTCATTTCGTTGTTTGCTCCTTTTTTTCTTTTACATTCTACGTAATTATAACACAAAGAAGACTAAAATTCTCGTATTTTTCGCAGTTTTTACCGATAAATCGTTTTCATAACGAGATTCTTTAATTCATCTTCCAATTCTTTGTTTTTCTGGACTGTATAGCCCTTCAATTGAAGAGTTTTTTTCTCGTCTTCATAGCGTAATATCACAGGATATGGGCCCGGATATTTTTTCAAGATAGAAAGAATCGTTTTATCCTGACGATGATCGAGCAACTGGATCCAGAACTTTTCATTGGTCGCTAGTTGTGCCTCTGCTAGAATCATCTGCAAGCGCCCATCACGCTCTTGTATCTTCCCTGTCAAGTAATAAAAGCCACCTTCTTTTATCAAGGAGGAAAATCGATTGTAGGTTTCAGGGAAAAGTGTCACATCCAATTTTTTCTTTGTATCACTGACTTGTAAGAAAGCCATGAGATCGTCCGACTTGGTTCGAATCGTTCGAATGTTTTGTACCTCAATGAGAATGCGTGCCTGCTCTCCTTGAACTAATTGAGAAATTGGTTGGATCTCGTAGGGACTCGTTTGCCCAATCGCAACCAATGGGTGAGTACTGAGCCCGACACCAATAATGGCCTCTTCCTTCTCATATTTTTCAGCCTGGCTAAAGTCTTCTGCTTCTGTCCAGGAATAGTTAGAATCTGCAAATAAACTACCTAGCTCATCGGCAAAGACAAACAAATTCGGCAAATTGTGAAGCACCTTGCGCCTATTTTTTTCAAAAATATCAAACAATCCAAGCTCCACTAAAGGTGTTAACAAAGGCAATTTATGATACTGATTGGGTAGTCGTAAAATAAAATCTTCGACACTTTCAAAGGGACGATTGTCAATGATCCAATACGCTAAATCTCTCGGGAGTCCCTTGATATTTTTCATTCCCAAGTAGATTTTTCGATCCTGGAACTTATCTCTGTAAGGGATGGTGTTGATGGATAATGGCGCGACTTTAAAATCAAACTGGAGAGCATCTGTCAGATAATCGCTGCTCGAATAATTGAGCATAACATCAAAGAAAACATCTGGATAATGGACCTTGAAATAGGCCATCTGAAAGGCCAAGGCAGAATAGGCATAGGCATGGGAACGGTTAAACCCATAGCCTGCGAATTTTTCCATGATTGCAAAGACCTCTTTAGCTTTTTCTTCCGTATGCCCAAGTTTAAGAGCACCTGCGACAAAATCGTCTTCCATCTGATGCATTTCAGCTGCATTTTTTTTGCCCATAGCCCGACGTAAAATATCGGCTTTCCCTAGACTAAAGCCTGCAAAACGCTGGGCAACCTGCATGACCTGCTCTTGGTAGAGCATGATCCCATAAGTGGGCCTTAAGATTTCTTCAATAGCTGGATCTAAAATCTCAACTTTTTCTTGGCCGTGCTTTCTTTTGACGAAATTATCAATGTAATCACTAGCCCCTGGACGATTGAGAGAGGTGGTCGCTACTACTTCTTCGAAATGATTGGGTCTCACTCGTCTCAAGAGGCGAATGGCTCCAGCCTGTTCAAATTGGAAAATCCCCTTGGTATCCCCAGCAGCAAACAAGGCCAAGGTTTCTGGATCTTCTAAATCAATGGCTTCAATCACGATCTCTTCTTGGTACTTTTCATAGACCGCTTCCTTCATTTTCTGAACAAAGGTTAAATTTCGCAGACCCAAAAAGTCCATCTTCAACAGACCATTGGCTTCAACCGCATGAGCATCGTACTGGGTGACAAACATGTCTTCTCCGTACTTGAGAGGAATGTGATCCGTCAAATCCTGGTCACTCATCACAACCCCAGCCGCGTGGATAGATGTCTGCCTTGGTTGGCCTTCAATTCTTTTAGCAATTTCAAAGCCACGCTCAAATTCTGCTCGGCTATGAATCACTTGTCGAAAAGCTAGATTCTGTTCATAAGCTGTCGTCAGTGTATCCCTAAAGCCAATCCGCTTGGTAATGGAGGTCAATTCATACTCAGGTACCCCAAAACGTTTGAAGACATCTCGAATGGCTTGTTTGGCCCCAAAGGTTGAAAAGGTCACGATCTGAGCTGCATGGTAACTCCCGTAACGGTCTCGCACATAGCGGATAAATTCTGGACGATAGATATCAGGAATATCAATATCAATATCCGGCATGGTGTAGCGCTCCACATTTAAAAAGCGCTCAAAGAGGAGGTTCTTCTCCACAGGATCAATCCCTGTAATCCCTAGGGAATAGGCTACCAGTGAGCCTACAGCAGACCCACGTCCCATTCCCATATAATAGCCTTGACTCCGTCCGAAACGAAGAAGGTCCCAGACAATCAAGAAATAATCATCAAAGCCCATTTGGTGAATAATGTCTAATTCATGCTCCAGACGTTCTTGATAGACCGGACTGGTCAAGTTCTTTCGAAGGAGACCCGCTTGGGCTAATTCTCTTAGTTCCTCAACAGCTGGTTTCTGGGGATTGAAGCGAGGCAATTTCAACTGGGTGTCAATATCATATTGAATCCCTTGGACAAGGTTTTCCAGATTTGTGATAGCTTGCGGAAATCGCTCTGCAAAATCATTCTTTAAATCCTGAGGAGTTTTTAGGACTGTTGTCGGATCAATTGGCCCTGTTTCTGTCAAGCTTTGATTGTCCTTGATGGCTGCCAGCATCTGCATGGCTTCCATATCTTCCGCCTCAAAAAAACGCACAGTATGAAGAGGAAGCACAGGGTGGCTAAACTCTTGGTCCGGCGTATCGGCAAAAACTCCGATGAAGTAATCTAGACCAAGCGGTATGTCTTCACTAGCAAAAGGCGCTGGGACAATGACCGCTACTCCTTCTGTAAGGTGCTTTACATCCTCCCAATTGCTCTTCCCCATCATTTTGACGGTCGACATCTTCATCAGATTCTGGTAGCCTTTCGTTGACAGGGCGATCATCCGAAACGGAATTGTTTCATTGTCTACTTTTAGTCCAATTTCTAAACCGACCAAGGGGCTGAGGTTGTGGGCCTGACAGGCTTCGATAAATTCATAAGCACCATACAAATTATCTACATCCATGATTCCCAATGCGCCATACCCCATGCTTTTAGCCACTTGGACATAGTCTTTTATGGTCACAAGACTTTCCATAAAGGTATAGACTGATTTGGTATCTAGCTGTGCAATCACTTTTTCTCCTCCCTCACTTGTCTATTTTTGGGACTCTTTTTTGTACAAAAAAACACCACTGCTACACAATGATGTCTCAACAACGGAAGACATGGGATTCGAACCCACGCACGCTTTTACACGCCTACCGCGTTTCCAACACGGCCTCTTAAGCCTCTTGAGTAATCTTCCATGAATAAAAATATGGAGCCGGTGGGAGTCGAACCCACGTCCAAACACCTGCCAGCATATTTGTCTACAACCATAGGTTATGTCTTAGTTTAACAGCTACATGACACATAACTCAAGTCCTGTACCTGCGAGTCTATCAATCTCTTATCTAACTTCTAGACAAAGTTAGATCGTATCTCGCTAAAATTAAGACCTGTCATCAAACACGAGCGATTCGAATCGGGTCACGCCTGCTGGTGTTTAGGCAGCTAAAGCGTAAGAATTATTATTTTTTGCAGTTATATTTAACTGGCGTTTTACATCCGCTAGATGAGTTGCAAAATATACCTCATAATGCCTGTCGAATCCGTAACGACCCCAAAACGAATACAATTAGTATATCAAAATGTAGCTAAAAATGCAAAAGAAAAAAATTGAACAAGAAGGCTTCCACTGGGAAGCTCCTTGCTCAATTTGCTGTTATTATTGAAGATTCAACTTGTACTTGCTGATGTAGTGAATGGTGAAGTACATAGAAACAATCTTAATAACTTCATAAATGAGACCTGGGATGAAGTTTGGTCCAAAATCATCAATATTTCCATAAACCAATGCATATCCGACAGCATATGAATCTTTTAATGGATTGACTGCTGTACCTATGATACTTAACACAATACACAAGAGAAAGAAAAACAGAATAGCCTTCAATCCACGACGATTTTGGAACAGTTGGCCAAGTGCGATTGATACATAAAATAGTAAGATTCCTGAAGCTGTGGTAAAAATCCACCAGATGATAATCCAATAAGCAATAGAATGACTAAAAGCCTCAGCGATAATACTAAATACAGGAGAGAGGTCTTGTCCAATGACAGCGCCCATCACAATAATTGTGATAAAACCACTAAAAAATAGAAGGAATAGGCAGTAAAGACTCGCTACTAAAGCTCCCACAAATTTAGACAAAATGATCGCATGAGGGCTAGCTGGAAGGGTCCAGGTCAAGTAACCTTCACGTCCGTATAAGTTGGAATAGAAACGACGAATAATAATATAGTAGTTACTAAGATAAAGACCAATGACTCCTCCAAAAATGAGAATCCCAAGAGTCCCAGTTATGATTTGCATACTATTGGTTTCCATATCCACAAAACCGTTTGTAGCACTTCCACCAATAACACCTGTAATCACTGACAAACCTAGTGCGATCAGGGTGATCAATAAATACCACTTAGCTGTCGATTTAAATTCATATTTTAATAATTTACCAAACATGGGGTCCTCCTAATAAACACGGAATTGATCACGGAAGATCTCATCGATTGATTTTCCGTGTTGATTGCGCAAAACAGTCGTATTTTCATGCAAGAGGATTCTTCCTTGGTTGATGAAAATCGCTTCATCCAAAACTTGCTCAATATCCGCAATCAAGTGAGTAGAAATCAAGACAGAAGAGTTTGGACGTCGATTTTGAATAATGGTCCGCAAAATATAATCACGCGCTGCTGGGTCGACCCCACCGATTGGTTCATCAAGGACATACAAGTCAGCTTCACGACTCATCACCAAAATCAATTGTACTTTTTCCTTGTTCCCTTTTGAAAGGCTATTCAATTTTTGA
The DNA here is from genome assembly GCA_958445905.1 of uncultured Streptococcus sp. Lineage (GTDB taxonomy): Bacteria > Bacillota > Bacilli > Lactobacillales > Streptococcaceae > Streptococcus. Next base: position 10,456 of record CAUCUH010000020.1, on the reverse strand, counting down.
TTTGGATGCAAATGCAAATCGTTGAGCAATTGGTAAGCTCGTTGGACATTAAAATCTGAATAAAAATCTTGGAAATAGCTAATAGCATCACTAATTTTTATATTTTCACTCAGATAAGTCGTATCCGGCAAATAGGAAACAACTTTTTTAGAAGCTGGGGATGGTAATTGCCCATGAATATAGATATTTCCAAGGCTTGGTTGCAACAAACCATTAATCAATTTAATGATGGTTGTTTTCCCGCTACCATTAGGCCCCAAAAGGCCAATAATACGGCCAGGTTGGATGTTCAAACTAACATCCATGAGAGCAACTTCATGCCCATAATTCTTTGTCACATGGTCCAAGTAGACCAAAGGATACTGATTCATGTAAATCTCCTTTATTTTCTATTTATGCTATTATACCTTGTCCTCTTGATGATTGCAACTTTATCTGAAAATTTGCTAAGAATTTGAAAATGGTTGTTCAAAAATACAGATGTAAACAAATCAGAGGTTAGGGAAGCCCCCAACCTCTGATTTGTTTTGATGAATAGAATGTTTAACTAATTCCAAGTGCAATCCGTGCATAGCGGCTCATTTTTTCAACCGTCCAAGAAGGATACCAGACCAACTTCACATCCACCGATGTCACTTCTTCTACTTCTGCTAAAACATCATGAATCTGATCTGTCAGAAGATCCGCTAATGGACATCCCATGGTCGTTAGCGTCATATCAATAATGGTCGCTCCAGTTTCACCATCAAAATGGATCTCGTAAACAAGACCTAAATTAACAATGTCAATCCCAAGCTCAGGATCGATTACCTCTTCCAAAGCATTTAAGATTTTATTTTTAATTTCTTCAATTTGCTCAGTTGTATATGCCATATGACACTTCCTTTTTTTGTTATGTTACTCTCGATAGAATTGCTTAGCTCGGGTTAAAAAGGTCCCACGGACATAGGTCGCTTTTTCATTTCTTGGCGACCGTTAAAAATGTCCCCCGGACCTAGGTCGCTTTTTTATTTCTAGGCGACCGTTAAAAATGTTCCCCGGACATTTTTAATCCTCAATAAAATCACGCAATGGTTTGCTTCTGCTTGGGTGGCGGAGTTTACGGAGGGCTTTGGCTTCGATCTGACGGATCCGTTCACGGGTCACGTTGAAGACTTTACCCACATCTTCCAAGGTCCGCATTTTTCCATCATCCAAACCGAAACGTAAACGAAGTACGTTTTCTTCACGGTCTGTCAGGGTATCGAGGACTTCATCTAATTGTTCACGTAGAACCACACGAGTGGTGTAGTCTACTGGATTTTCAATCACTTCATCTTCGATGAAATCTCCCAAATGGCTATCGTCTTCTTCCCCGATTGGCGTTTCCAAAGAAACAGGCTCTTGGGCAATCTTCAAGATTTCGCGCACCTTATCATGCGTCATATCCATGCGTTCAGCGATTTGTTCAGGCGTTGTGTCGTGTCCCAATTCTTGCAAGAGATTGCGTTGTTCACGAACCAACTTGTTAATGGTTTCCACCATGTGAACAGGGATCCGAATGGTCCGTGCTTGGTCTGCAATGGCACGAGTGATAGCCTGACGAATCCACCAAGTAGCATAGGTAGAGAACTTGAACCCTTTGGTATAGTCAAACTTATCAACGGCCTTCATCAAGCCCATATTTCCTTCTTGGATCAAATCCAAAAATTGCATTCCACGACCAACGTAACGTTTCGCAATGGATACAACCAAACGAAGGTTGGCTTCTGCAAGACGTTGCTTGGCTTCCAAGTCACCTTGTTCCACTAAGATAGCCAATTCTTGTTCTTCTTCATTTGTCAAAAGAGGAACAACCCCAATTTCTTTCAAGTACATCCGTACTGGGTCGTTGACCTTGGCAGAGTTGCTTCCAAGCAATTCCTCATCTGACAATTCTGGCTCTTCTTCATTGTTCAACACACGCGCACTTGGGTTACCATCTTTATCCGTGATCGAAATTCCTGCATCTTGAATCCGTTGCAAAAGATCTTCAATCCCATCTGCATCTAGTGTGAATGGAATAACCAACTTGTCATTAATTTCATCATCTGTTGCAGTTCCACTTTTCTTGTGGCTGCGAATAAACTCTGCAATTTGAACGTCCAATGTTGTAATATCTTTTTGTTCTTTAGCCATTCCTACTCCATTCTTCTTTTTTGAGCGATCAAACGCTCGAGTTCCAATAAAGCTTTTTCCGCATCCCCTGTCGAGGAAGCTTCCTTCACTTTATTTCCAATTTGTTGACTTTCTTTGCGAAGAAGCTCACGATTTCGCGTTTCTTCCACTTCTTCTAATTCACCATCCGCTATCTCTTCTGGCAAATCTTCTTCTACCATCCGGTACCAGGCGTGCTGGACCCCTTCAGGTTGCTCGGACAAATCCTGAGATGTGACTTCTCCATTTTGACAGAGTAATTGGTACAAGATCTGTAACTCCGGTGTGTCAAAGACAAAATCAGGTCGCAAACGGTAATCATTAAGCACCATTGGAAAATCTTTCATCCTACTTAATAAATGATTTTCCGCCTTGATCAAGCGCGTCATCCCACGATTAGGCAGGAGATCGACTGAAAAATTCGACGTTCTTGATCGTCCACCACTTTGATCCTCCTGCCGTTGATGCAAGCGACAATTATTGACAATCTGCTCAATCTGCAAATAATCAAAGTCTGGCAATAAATCTGCCAACTTATAAATATAGGTGTTTTGCGCTGTGATGGAGCGCGTCTGGGCGATCATCGGTGCCAGCTTCTCGACAAACTCAATCTGTGCCTGTAAGTTCTCAATATACTGGGGTTTCCAGTAGTGCATCAAGAATTCAACCTTACTGATCCGCGAATTCTTCAAGAGGGAAGCTAGATCTTCTGGGGAGGTCTTTTTGAGGTACTCATCGGGATCCATCTGATCAGGGATACGGACGATCTCCAACTCCAGATCCTGCAAGACATCCAAGGCCTTAGCGGTTGCTTCAAGTCCCGCCTTATCCCCATCATAGGTCAAAATGACCTTTTTGGTAAAATGAGACAGGTGCTGGACGTGCTCTGGTGTCAAGGCTGTCCCCATAGAGGCGACTGCATTTTCAATCCCAGCTCGATAAGCCGCAATGACATCCATAAAGCCTTCCATGATATACATTTCATGTTGCTTTTTGGCGCTCGTCTTAGCTTGATCCAAATGATAAAGTTCATAACTCTTATTAAATAGACGGGTACTTCGACTATTCTTGTACTTGGCTTGATGACTGCCATCATCCGTTAGTTTCCACAGTCTACCAGAAAAAGCAATGACACGTCCACTATCATCCGTCAAAGGAAACATAATCCGATCCTGAAAGGCATCAAAAACTGTTCCAGCATCTGAGATTGTGAATAACCCCGAATCGGTAATCACTTTCTCAGAGAACTTCTCAGAGAGATTTCGATAGAGATAATTCCCTTCTGCTGGGGCTAAGCCCAATTGAAAATGTCGGATGACCTCATCCGTCAATCCACGTTCATACAGATAATTTCGCGCTTCTTCTCCCATCTTTGTCGTCATCAGAATCGCCTGGTAGAACTTACTGGCTTCCTGATGAATCTCATAAAGTTCTTGGTTGGGATTGATAGACGTTGGTTGAGCCGGCCTTGCTTGGTACTGAAGCGCAATACCCGCTTTTTCTGCTACGATCTGGACCGCATCCATAAAAGCGACTCCACGGTATTCCTCAATAAACTTAAAGACATCTCCCGAGCGACCACATCCGAAACAATGGTAAAACTGCTTGTCTTCAACGACATTAAAAGAAGGAGTCTTTTCACCATGAAAAGGACAGAGCCCTAAAAAATTACGGCCAGCCTTGGTCAAAGAAACAACTTCTCCAATAACTTCAACAATGTTTACACTGTTTTTAATTTCTGCAATTAGCTCTTTATCAACCATAAACAGTGCCTCCATTTTACCATAGATTATCACTTTATATTTTATACTAAAAGTTAGTAAAAGTAAATTTTTTCCTACCGATTTCACACATAAAAGAAAAGATTTTCAACCTTTATCACTAATTTTAAAAAATGAGGCATATTCCTTGTCAGTCGAATATTTTTCCGTTATACTATCATAGTAAAAAATTATTATGAAAGGACATATTTAGGATATGTTAAAAGATTTGAAAGCTTTTCTCCTTCGTGGGAATATTGTTGACCTTGCTGTAGCAGTCGTTATCGGAGCTGCATTTGGAGCTATCGTAACATCACTTGTTAACGATATCATCACTCCACTTATTTTGAAACCAGCTATGAAAGCTGCTGGTGTTGATAAGATTGCTAATTTGTCATGGAACGGTGTTGCATACGGTAGCTTCTTGAGCGCTGTGATCAACTTCCTTGTTGTTGGTACTGTTCTTTTCTTCGTAGTGAAAGCTGCTGAAAAAGCTCAAAACCTTGGTAAAAAAGAAGAAGCTGTCGAAGAAGAAGCTCCTGCTCCTACTCAAGAAGAGTTGCTTACTGAAATCCGCGACTTGCTTGCAAACAAATAATCAGATAAAAAGATCCGATCTTCTAGCTAGAAGATCGGTTTTTTTGTCTTTAACGGATGAAAAAAACAAAAAACAGACCGAGGTCTGTTCTTGTATTCAATTAGAATTTTTTACGTTTACGAGCTGCTTCTGATTTACGTTTACGTTTTACAGAAGGTTTTTCATAGAATTCACGTTTGCGTGTTTCTTGAAGAGTACCAGCTTTAGTAACCGCACGTTTGAAACGACGAAGAGCATCGTCAAGAGATTCATTCTTACGTACTACTGTTTTTGACATATTTTTCACTCCCTTCAAGCCTAAAATCTTAATAATTTTATCACACTTTAAGGACGCTGTCAAGATCTTTTGAAACTTTTCTAGCCCTCCTAGCCTTCATGTCATTTCTTTTTCCAACTTTTTCATTCTTCTCATTTTATGATACAATGGAAACAAAGAAAACCCTGAAGGAGATACTATGTCAGAAATTTATGATATTACAATTGTTGGGGGCGGACCAGTTGGTCTGTTTGCTGCTTTTTATGGCAATATGCGCCAAGTAAAAGTCAAACTGATTGATTCCTTACCTCAACTGGGAGGGCAACCAGCTATTCTCTATCCAGAAAAGAGTATCCTCGATGTACCTGGCTTTACCAATTTGACTGGTGAAGAATTGAGCAACCGCTTGATCGAGCAAGTTAAACGGTTTGATACACCGATCTTTCTCAATGAAACTGTAGAGGATATCCGAAAAGAAGGCGATCTCTTCACCATCACTACTTCTCGCCAAGTGCATCAGTCTAAAGCAGTCATTATTGCCATGGGCGGTGGTGCCTTTAAGCCACGCGCCCTTGACATTGAGGGAGCTGAAGACTTTGATAACGTCCACTATCATGTTTCGAACATCCAACAATATGAAGGACAGCAGGTGACCGTCCTTGGTGGTGGAGACTCTGCTGTAGACTGGGCTCTTGCTTTTGACAAGATTGCTCCAACTACGATCATTCATCGTCGAGATAACTTCCGTGCTTTAGAACATAGTGTAGAAGAACTCAAACAATCTTCTGTTAGCATCAAAACACCATTTGTTCCTAGCCGCTTGATTGGCGAAAATGGTCATGCCACTCATCTTAAAATCACAAAAGTTAAAACCGATGAAACCGAACTCATTCCGATTGATCACTTATTCGTCAATTATGGCTTTAAATCTTCTATTGGAAACCTGAAAGAATGGGGTGTAGAATTGCAACGCCATAAAATCAAGGTCAACCAAAAACAAGAAACTAGCCTTCCTGGAATTTATGCTTGTGGAGACTGCTGCTTCTATGAAGGAAAGATCGATCTCATCGCTACAGGTCTGGGTGAAGCTCCAACAGCTGTAAACAATGCCATCAACTACATCTATCCAGATAAGAAAGTCCAACCAACACACTCAACCAGTTTATAATAAAAAAGGCCTTTGGCCTTTTTTATTTGTCTAAATCGTCTGCGATTTTATTGATCTTACGCAAGCGGTGGTTAACACCGCTTTTTGAAATAGGTTGTTGCAAGCTATCTGCGATTTGCTGGATGGAATAATCTGGATGGTTCATCCGGATATAGGCAACTTCTTGCAAGTCACTTGGTAAACTACCTAGGCCGACCGTATCCACAATTTTACTAATATTATTAATGGTTTTCATACTGGCTGTGACTGTGCGCTGGATATTGGCCATTTCGGCATTATTGGCCCGATTGAGGTCATTGCGCGTCTCTCTCATGACCTTGATGGACTCAAATTCCTGCATGGCTTGCATGGCCTCTACCACAATTAGAAAATCAATAATATCTTCCGCTCGTTGCAGATAGGTTACCACTCCTTTTTTCCGCTCGATGGTTTTCGCATCTAGTAAAAATCCTTGCATGAGAAGGGCAATTCCTTCCGCGTGGTCTGTATAAACAGAATGAATTTCCAACTGGTACTTCCCTTTTTCAGGATCCTTGATGGAACCACTCGACAGAAAAGCCCCCCGAAGATAAGCACGACTGGCTACTTCATCTTCTAAAACACTGGCATCAATGCCTGTCTCAATCCCAAAAAAGACATCTGCCAAATGCAAGTCAGCAAGAATCTCTTCCACCTTTTCATCCAAGAATACTGTGTAAACACGATTTTTTTTCAAATTGGTTTTTTGGTGGTGGCGAATATCCGATTTGGCCTCATAAAAATGATGCAACAATTCATAGATATGGCGAGCAATCTTGGCATTTTCTGTCGTCACCGAGAGCGTCAAGCCCCCCATTGAAATCCCAAGACTTCCAGACATCTTGATAATGGCAGCCAATTCACTCTTTTCAAATCGCTTGAGAGACAATAATTCTTCTTTTACACGAACCGTAAAACTCATTTTCTCACCTGCACGATCTGCATCAACTCTTCGACTACTTTTTCGCCATCATGAAAGGCTCCTCCATTGACCAACTTCAAGAAATCGGAAGAAATCACTTGGGGAACTTGCGAGTGCAGCCCCTTGAAATCGTGCTCTACCTGCACCAAGTATTCATCAAATTTGTTACTGTTCATGTAAGCTGCGGGAACCTGATTGATATTGACAAGGACCGTATCGATGAACTTCTCTCCCAAATGTTTATGGAGAACGGCAACGTGGTCACTGTCTGTGAAATGCTCGGTTTCTCCTCTTTGGGTCATGATGTTACAAACATAGGCTACCTGAGCCTTGGTTTCAAGGATGGCTTTCCCAATCTCATCGATCATCAAATTAGGGAGGATCGAGGTAAAGAGCGAACCAGGACCTAAGACGACCATATCACTTTCAAGAATAGCTTCCACCACTTTCTTACTAGCTTTTGGCCGCTCTTGATCAAAGGTATTGGTCACATAGACATGATCAATCATGCCGGTGTAGTTAGCAATGTGGCTTTCTCCTACCACTTCTTTTCCATCTTGAAAGACGGCATGAAGGGTCAAGGGACTATCACTGGAAGGATAGATCTTGCCGGTCGTATGAAAGAACTTGGTTAACAACTGCATGGCATTATAGGTCGAGCCTTGCATCTCTGAAATCCCTGCAATGATCAAGTTTCCCAAAGGGTGTCCGGCCAAAGGTCCATCATCGTCTGCAAAGCGGTATTGAAAGACCTTCTCATAAAAACGAGGCATATCTGACATGGCAACCAGCACATTTCGAAGGTCTCCAGGTGGTGTCAATTTTTGGATGTTCTTCCGCAATTCACCTGAACTCCCGCCATCATCTGCAACGGTTACGATGGCAGTAATATCGACCGGTTTCTTTCTCAGACTATCGAGGATAACAGAAATCCCTGTTCCTCCTCCAATAACGGTTACTTTAGGTTTTCTCATGAGCGATTCACCGTTTCTTTCCGTCTGTCCTTGTCTCTATGACTGCAATTGACCTGCCAATTTTTTTCTAAATCATGCGCTAAGCGCTCTGCAAAGGCTACTGAACGGTGTTGCCCACCGGTACATCCCATAGCAATGGTGAGAACGGATTTACCCTCACGTTTATAGGACGGTAAAATAGGAATAATCAAGTCATGAAGATGACTGTAAAACTCCTCTGATTCAGGGTGATCCATGACATAATCATAGACTGCTGGATCCTGACCGGTTAAATTCCGAAGTTCCAATTTGTAGTAGGGGTTTGGAAGGAAACGCACGTCAAAGACAAGGTCAGCATCGATCGGAAGGCCATATTTAAACCCAAATGACATGACCTCAACCCGAAAATCTGGCTGATTATCTTGACTGGCAAATTGTTCTGCGATCGTTTTTCTCAGATTACGAGGTGTCAACTCAGTCGTATCCACCACATTTTGACTAATATTTTTTAATGGTGACAAGAGTTCGCGCTCTAGGGTAATCCCATCCAAGACACGGCCATCTGCCGCTAGTGGGTGGCTACGACGTGTTTCCTTGTAACGTGCTACCAACTCACTGTCAGTAGCATCCAAGAACAAGACCTTGAAATCGAGATCTTCTTGGTTGTCCAATTCATCCAAAATGGTGCGAATTTCATTGAAAAAAGAACGACTCCGCATGTCCACAACAACGGCTAATTTATTGTTATCTGGGCTGTGGCGCATGAGCTCAATAAATTTCAGCAAGAGCGCCGGTGGCATATTATCGATGGTAAAGTAACCCAAATCCTCAAACGATTGGATGGCGACGGTCTTTCCAGCACCGCTCATCCCTGTTACCATGACCAGTTGAATCTTACTTTCTGTCATTTTCTCCTCCCATAAATAAAACAGAGTGGCCTACAGTTTCCTGCTCTCCACTCTGTCTTTTTGTCTTTGAATGGTTATTAGGCCTTGATTTCCGCAATAACTTCAATTTCAACCTTCACATCACGTGGCAGGCGTGCTACTTCAACAGCAGATCGAGCTGGAAACTCTGTGGTAAAGACTGTTTTATAGACCTCATTAAAAGGTACAAAGTCATTCATATCACTTAAGAAACAAGTGGTTTTCACCACGTGGTCAAAGTCTGTCCCAGCCTCTTCCAAAATAGCCCCAATGTTCTTTAAGACTTGCTCTGTTTGTTCTTGGATGGTTTCTCCAATGATTTCACCTGTTTCAGGTGACAAGGGAACTTGTCCACTTGCAAAGAGAAGATTCCCTACGATTTTCCCTTGAACATAAGGTCCAATTGCTGCAGGTGCTTTATCTGTATGAATTGTTTTTGCCATAGTATTCTCCAAGTCTATTTACTTCTGCTGATTTTCTTTTGCTAATTTTTCCCTTTGTAAGCGCAATTTGCGCTTAGGATTTAGCGTATTAAAGAGTTCTTCTAGTTTTTCAGCATTCCAAACATCGGCTGCTGAAACAAAATTTCCATTTTCATCTCGAAAAGATATTGGTTTATCTCCCACTGAAAAAGCCTCACTTCTTATTTGGAATCCTTGATCCTCTGGGGATCTATCTTAATCTACAAACTCAAATTCAAATTTACCGATCCGGACGATATCGCCATCTTTTGCCCCACGCGCACGGAGAGCTTCATCAACACCCATGCCACGCAATTGACGAGCAAATTTCATGACCGCTTCATCACGATCGAAATTCGTCATATTAAAGAGTTTTTCAAGTTTTTCGCCAGACAAGACCCAAGCGGCATCGTCATCCCGACTGATATCAAAGGCTGGCTGGTCTTCATCAAAGCCATAGTAGACTTCTTCTTGAGCCATTTCGTCTTCTGAATACAAGAGGAATTCTGGCGTTTTGTCTAACAATTCTGCTGTTGCTTCTAACAAGTTGTCCAAACCTTGATGCGCCAAACTAGAGATCGGGAAGATCTGTGGCAGTTCATCAAATTCATCGTAATTGGCTGCCAATTTCTTTTTGAATTCTTTCAAGTTTTCTTGGCTCTCTGGCATGTCCATCTTATTTGCTACGATAATCTGAGGACGTTCCATCAAACGAAGATTGTAGGTTTCAAGCTCTTTATTAATTTGAACATAGTCTTCATAAGGGTCGCGTCCTTCACTCGCTGACATATCAATAACATGCAAGATAACACGGGTGCGCTCGATGTGGCGAAGGAACTGGGTTCCTAGTCCGACTCCTTGACTAGCTCCTTCAATCAATCCAGGAAGGTCTGCGACTGCAAAGGATTCACCTGATGGCGTCCGAACCATGCCCAAGTTTGGAACGATGGTTGTGAAATGATAAGCTCCAATCTTTGGTTTGGCTGAAGTAATGACACTGAGGAGAGTTGATTTCCCTACTGATGGGAAGCCAACCAAACCAACGTCTGCCAAGACCTTGAGTTCTAATTCGAGTTCGCGTTCCTGACCAGGTTCCCCATTCTCAGAAATCTCTGGAGCTGGATTCTTTGGAGTGGCAAAACGAATATTTCCACGTCCGCCACGGCCACCGTGGGCGACAATGTACTCTTGTCCATTTTCAACTAGGTCCGTAATGACC
>CAUCUH010000019.1:0-18333 GCA_958445905.1 uncultured Streptococcus sp. | reverse complement strand
TCGTTTCAGACTTGAATAGCCAGTTGGTTGATATGTATATGGTTAGCATTTTGAGCAACCTTTATACAGCTCAGAAGAACGTGGAAACAAGTAACAAGATCCAATCGACCAACATTGGTTCATACCGGAGTAACTTGCTGGATTCAGCTTTAGATTCCAAGAATATTTTCCCAAGTCTCTATAGCTTGTCTACGTCATCTGTTGAGTCGAACAATGCCTTGAAGACAGTCCTTGAGTCTTATACACAGGCTTTTGATCAATTGACCCAATCTCAGGATCAGTACGGTCAAAACTTCGACACATTGATCAAGCAACGCTCTGAGGATAAGATCAGCCATGAAGAGTTCATGAATCAGCTGATGTCCATGAACCAGTCTGTTGTCAGTGAAAAGACCCAAGAGTTGTATAAGAATCTACAACAAAACCAAGAAGCAATTACCAAACAATTGAGTCAACCAACTGAAACAGAAGGAGATGCTTCAGGTACCAAGACCTATGCAGGCTTGACAAAAGATGTGAATGATCGTGTGGCAGACCTCGAAAAAGGGATCAAGGCAGAACGCGACAAATTAGATGAGCACGAAAAGAACATCGAGTCTTCTGTAAAAACGAAGATCCTTGACTACTATGGTCTAAAAGAAGGAGACAAAGTCACTCTTCGTACCTTGCTTGGAAAGCCAAAAATCGAAACTATCAGCAAGGCTCGAGATAAAGCGGATGATGACATTCGTCAAGCAATTGAAAAACTTCCGTCTTTAGATCCTGCTAGTCTGAATTTGAATAAGTATGGAAATCTCAACGCAGCGATTGATTTTGATAGTGCTTTTGCTGGAACGAAGGGGCAAGCAAAAGGGAACGCCGATGACTTAAAACGATTGGCTGCAGAAGTGGATGCCAAATTAACGGCAGTTGCGGATGTCATTAATGCTAAATCTGGGAAACAGAAAGTTAGTATTCATGTCCCTGCAGGGGTCAAGGTTGATACTTGGACCTATGATGGACAGACTTATGCAGGCAGTGGTGAGCAGGAAGTCGAACTGAAAGATGGCAAACAAATTCAAATTCACCTTGTTGAAGATGGAGGAGCTATGCCAAGCACGATTGATGTTGAAGTCCTTGTGAATGGGGTTTCTTCAACCAGTGTGACCGTATCTGCAGAAGATTTGAAAACAGCGGTTGCTAACTACGCATCTAAAGCTAGTGAAATCGCCTTGGATTATCAACGCGCAGGAGCATTGATCAATGCCTACTATCCAGAAGATGACAACCATGTTCGTCATTCACTCTATGATCCAATCGAAGATATGGATTTGACAAACGCTTTGGTCGACATCGTGAAGGCTGCTGTTTCAAGTAACATGAAGGACTACCGTAAGAGCATTGAAACGGATGAATCTGGGGATGCAACGAAGAGTGTGAAAGCCCAGTTAGATGGTACCCTTAAACAGTTGCAAGACTTGGGACCACAATTGCAGGCCAATCTTCAAGCAATCGAAAACACTAACAAAGATCTAACCAAAAATATCAATGATCAATTGACGCAATATGCTGATCTTCAAAAACGTTTAGAAGAGATCTCAAAAGCGCAAGAAACAGTGACACAGGCTCAAACCAAGACCGATGCAGATTTGTCAGCTCTTGGTTCTGAATACACGTCATTATTGAGCTCGACAGAAGGCGTTAAGAGCTCATCTCGTAGCAATGTAGAAGCTGCTAACTCTACCAATGAAATCTTTAGCCAATTGAACAAAGAATTGGAAAAAGCCCAAGGCAATACAGAGAAATTGTCTAGCAATGCGGAAAGTTTGATGGGTGAATTCGACAAGGAATTGTCTGAAAATGGGAACTTTGTCGAAGCCTTCCGTAAGGTCTTCAACAATGCCTATGAAAACGGAGTACCAAATGAAGTCCTGCTCGACTTCTTGTCAAATCCAGTTGCAGAGAAATCGTCTTCTGTGAAAGCGACCATCAACGTCTACCGTCCATTTATCTGGATCTTTATGTTGGAAGTCTTGAGTCTCTTCACAGCTTATCTCTTTGCGACTCAACCAATCATTCGCAAGGTTAAGGATCGTTTCAAACTCGATCGTTTGCAAGAATCAGATCTCTTGTCTGTCGGTGTTCTTGTGGGACTTTCTCTCATCCTTGGACTGGTGATCGGAATGATTTCAAGTATTCAACTCTCTGTTGGTCGTGAATATGTACCTTCATGGGTATTCTTAGCGGTTCTAGCAAGCTTTGTCTTGGTACAACTGCAATACCTTCTCTTGAAACACTTCCGTGTGATTGGAATGGGACTGGCCTTCTTCATGTTGATCAGCTATGTCTACCTATCAAGTGCGATCGGAACGACCGCGACCTTGTCAGGCCTTCCAGCACTGGTGAAAAATGTCAACCTCCTTTCTATTTTAGAAGGACAGTTTGCGGGTTACTTTGATGGACAAACAGCCGGTATCGGCGTCTTCTTCGGATTGTTGGTCTTCTTCGGCCTTTTGGCCCTTGCCAATATCTTCATTCCTAAGAAGTTTACTCAAACAAAGGAAATTGAATCAAGCTTATGAAAAAAATGATGTATCTTCTCTTTGTCTTTAGTCTCTTACCAGTAGCTGTTGTTTCTGCAGATGATTTTATTGATAATCGTCTGCAGGTCAACAACTCACGTCTTGAGACCGAGCAGGAAAAGACACTTGGGGGCCAATTGGATGCGACTGAGTCTCTTTTCAATGAGAAGGATCAGAAAAAATTAGCAGATGAAAAACGCAAGCAAGAGAAACAATTGACCGATTCTGACGGCCAGTTGTTTTCTGCTATAAAGGGAAAGAAAAAAACAGGGCCTGAAGCGGACCTGTTCCAGCCTGAAAATCAAAAATTATCTAAATTCGAGTCCAATGTGGAGGACAATTCGGCTAGCCTGTCGGATTTTATTCCAGCCTTGCAAATGCTGGCTTGGAGTGCCCTTCTCTTTGGGATTGCTGGCTATATTTCCTATCGAATCTATAGAAAAGAGGCCTAAATGGACCAACATATCAATGTCACCTTCCGTATGAATGGTGCAAGCCATGACCTCCGAATCCCAACACGGATGGAGGTGCGACGCTTGATTCGGGAATTGGATCAGATCTTTGGGTCTGCCATGGAGCCTAGAAGCAAGTATCAGTTGCGCGTGGTAAATAAGGGCATCTTGCTAGATGAAGGCAAGGTGGTACAAGAGTATCCGATCACGAGTGGTGATCTGATCGAGATTGAGGAGTGGTAAGGTGAAAGAAGAACAATTTACACTGGAAGAACAAGTCTTCCGTTTTGAAAAAGAAGAAACAAGCTGGCGGCTGGACCTTAAGCGTTCAGAAGTGGATAGCCAGGATTTACGCAATTTATGGATTTTGGATCTCCATCATCCCTTGTTTTTAGAGCAGAGCATGACAGCGGATCAAGACCAGATTCATCTGACCTATCAGACGGATGCGCTAGGCTTGAGTGCTGAAGAAATCCAAGAATTACCAGTATCAGACCGTCTGCGTCTAGCCATCAATGTCTTGGATTTGGCGCCGGCCTTGGAGCTTCCGGTGACCTTTATGTTGCATCCCATCAATTTGTTTGTGACCAAGGATGCGCAAGTCAAGATCGCTTATCGCGGGGTTCCGGGAATGATGGTGCCACGCAAGTGGGATCAGGATGAATTCTTGCGTCAGGCCAAGTGCTATGCGGTCACTCTTTTTGGGGACTGGGATTTCATGGAGCTCTATCAAGGCACACTTGAATTAGAAGATCTGCCTGATTTCTTGGTAGAAATCCGTGATGCTGCTAGCTTAGAAGAGATGAAAGCTCTCTTAGAGAAAGCCTACCAAGAACGCAAGGAAGAGGAAGAAAAGACCTTGACCTTGGTTTCAAGTCGTCAACACCGAATCTTTAAGTTGGCAACCGTCTGGCTTTCAGCTGTAGTGGCCCTCTTACTCTTGCCCTTGATTTATTTGGTTTTTTTCCAAGCACCCTTTAAAGAAAAGTTGCTTCAAGCGGATACTGCCTTTCTCAAGGTGGACTACACCGGTGTGATCGATGAGTTGGAAGGAGTGGCTCCAAGCAGTCTTCCGATGACGCAGAAATATGAGTTGGCGACCTCTTATTTGCAAGGCTTGAATTTCTCAGAGGATCAAAAGAAGGTCATCCTCAACAACGTCACGCTCAAGTCAGATAGCCTCTATCTCCACTACTGGATCTATATCGGCCGTCATGACTTTACCCAAGCGCTGGATACAGCTAAGCGGATCGACGATTCAGACTTGATTATCTATGCCCTTCGTAAAGAAATCAAGGCGACACGTGATAGCGAAAAACTCTCTGGTGAACAGCGCGAGAAGAAACTCTCTGAGCTAGAGGGCGAATACAAGAAATACTGGGATGCCCGCTCTAAACTCTTGGAAGCAGAGACAGATGAAACCAAATCTTCTACTAGCAGCTCAACAACGGCTTCATCTACGGAAGGTTCCTCAACAGAAAGCTCGTCTTCTACAACTGCAAGCTCGACTGAGTCTAGCGAACACAAGGAGTAGCCTATGAAAAAACGTATCATACTCTATAAAAAAGGTTTTCGCTATGAGCTAGCGCTAGAAGAGGGAAAAACAGCCACCGTATCGAATCAAGAAACAGCTCAGTTGACCCTGGCTTCGCAAGAAAATCCCCTTCATTTCCAATGGAGTCAAGGAGAAATCTTCTACCAGTATGGTGAAGACAAGGGTGTGCTTGAAAATAGCAAAATCCTTGGGGATGTGGTCTGCTACTTGGCGACAGGAGAAGTCCATACTTATGAACTGCTAGACAAGGAAGAAATCCTCGTAGCAGATGAAAAGGGTGCGGATGTGCGCTTGAACTATCCGGTACGCTTTCTCCTTGTGAAAAAAGAGCAGACTTGGACTTGTCAGCTCTTATCTGGAAAACTCTACCATAACCATAAACTCGTCACTGAAGCGACTTTTCCACTGGCTTTTGGGGATGAGCTGGCGATTGGAGATGTGACCTTTAAGCTCTATCCGGAAGAATTTGGCGTGGAAGGGGCTGTCGAAGTGAGTCCTTATCTAGTGCCGCGTTTGCATTCACGCTATGACTTCTATAAGGACTATCCAGAGTACCACCGGTCTCCGCGGATCATCTACCGGAGTTCAGAAGACAAGATCTTGATCAATCCTCCGGGAGCGGAGCCTCAAAAGCCATCAGATGAACTCTTGAAGTTGATCATGCCACCCCTCATCATGGTTGGGGTGACCCTCTTGATCACCATTTTCCAACCGCGGGGGCTCTATATCATCGCGACGGTATCCATGTCTGTAGTCAGTGTGATCTTTTCGGTCCAAGGATTCTTCAAGAATCGTAAGAAATACAAAGAAGACAAGAAAGAGCGCGTGGAGCTCTACCATCTCTATCTCAAGGACAAGGCCAAGGACTTGGAACAGCTATCTCGTAAGCAGCGAGAAGGCATGTTTTACCATTTCCCAGCGATCGAAGACTTGACCAAGATGGTCAAACGCTATGACTCGCGGATCTACGAAAAAACACCGCTTCATTTTGACTTTTTGGCCTATCGTTTGGGCTTGGGCAAGGTTCCAACCAGCTATGAACTCAAATATGGTCAGGAAGAGCGTAGTGGGAAGAAAGATGCCTTGGAAGAAGAAGGCTATGCTCTTTTCCAAGCTCATCAAAAGATCGACAATCTTCCGATTGTAGCCAGCCTTAATCGTGGTCCCGTAGGGTATGTCGGCCCTCGTCCTATCGTGCTAGAGCAGTTGCAACTCCTGGTTGCCCAATTGGCTGTCTTTCACTCTTACCATGATTTGACTATTATTCCGATCATTCCAGAAGAAGAAAAAGAAAGCTGGGATTGGATGCGCTGGTTGCCTCATGCGACACTGCAAGATATGAATGTCCGTAGCTTTGTCTACAATCAGCGGACACGCGATCAGGTCTTGAACAGTCTCAACCAAATTCTCAAGCTCCGCAAGGCGCAAAAAGAGGAAGAGAAAGCCAATGATACCAAAATCTTCCACCCTCACTATGTGGTCCTCATCACCGATGAAACCTTGATTTTGGATCATGTCATCATGGAATTCTTCCGTGAGGATCCGACAGAGCTAGGCTGCTCCATTATCTATGTGGCAGACGTGCTCTCATCACTTTCTGAAAATATCCAAACCGTTATCTCTATCAAAGACCGCAACCAAGGGCAATTGCTCTTGCAAGAAGGGGTTCTTCGAGAACTTGACTTCCAATTGGATCACTTCCCAGAAGGCTATGATAAGGAAGCCATCTCGCGTGGCCTTGCCCCTCTGAAGCATATTCAACAGCTTAAGAGCTCGATTCCAGACTCGGTGACCTTCCTTGAAATGTACCAGGCGGAAACATTCAATGATCTTAAGGTCTTGAGTCGTTGGGAGAGCCATGCCCCTTACCAAAGTTTGGCAGTGCCGATCGGTCTGCGCGGGAAGGATGATTTGGTCTACCTCAATCTCCATGAAAAAGCTCATGGCCCCCACGGTTTGATCGCAGGGACAACCGGTTCTGGTAAGTCTGAGACTATTCAGTCTTATATCCTGAGCCTTGCCGTCAACTTCCACCCACACGATGTGGCTTTCCTCCTCATCGACTACAAGGGTGGGGGAATGGCCAATCTCTTCAAGGATCTGCCTCACTTGCTGGGGACCATCACCAACTTGGATGGTGCCCAGTCTATGCGGGCCCTAGCCTCTATCAATGCGGAGATCCATCGTCGTGAGCGGCTCTTTGGCCAATATGGAGTCAACCATATCAACCAATACCAAAAGAAATATAAACTGGGTGAAGCGACTGAACCGCTTCCTCACCTCTTCTTGATCAGTGACGAGTTCGCCGAACTCAAGGTCAACCAACCAGACTTCATCAAGG
This sequence comes from uncultured Streptococcus sp., assembly GCA_958445905.1. Lineage (GTDB taxonomy): Bacteria > Bacillota > Bacilli > Lactobacillales > Streptococcaceae > Streptococcus. The sequence continues at coordinate 11,424 of CAUCUH010000019.1, read as the reverse complement.
AATTGGTCTCTATCGCGCGTGTCGGGCGTTCCCTCGGGGTGCATTTGATCCTTGCGACGCAAAAACCTTCTGGGGTCGTGGATGACCAGATCTGGTCCAACTCCCGCTTCAAGCTAGCCCTCAAGGTGGCAGACCGTGGCGACTCTATGGAGATGCTGCGGACGGCAGATGCGGCTGTGATCACCCAGACCGGTCGTGCCTACCTCCAAGTCGGAAATAACGAAGTCTATGAACTCTTCCAAACAGCCTGGTCAGGAGCAGACTACCAGCCTGAGAAGGACCAGCTAGGGATCGAAGACCATACCATCTACTTGATCAATGAACTGGGCCAATACGAAGTCCTCAACCAAGACCTCTCTGGTCTGGATATGGCAGAAGAAATCAAGGAAGTGCCAACAGAGCTGGATGTCATCGTGCAGGAAATCAACCACTTGCACCAACAAGAAGGCATCGCAGCTGTGGCCCAACCATGGTTGCCACCACTCAAAGAGCGGATCACGCTGGATGAGTTGGACAAGGTCGTACCGATCGAGGCTTGGCAAAAACGGACAGCTCCAAGCGTCCTAATCGGGGTCGCCGATATTCCGCAAGCGCAAAAGCAAGAAGCTGTTGCTATCGATCTGTCAAAAGATGGGAATATCCTCCTTTACGGAAGTCCAGGTACAGGAAAGACCACTTTCCTCCAGACTGCCGCAATGGATCTGGCTCGCAAGCAGAGTCCAGAAAATCTGACCATGTATCTGCTTGATTTTGGAACCAATGGTTTAGCGCCCTTGACTCAATTGCCACATGTGGCCGATAGCCTCTTGCTGGATCAGACAGAGAAAATCCAGAAATTCATCCGGATCATCAACCGCGAGTTGGATCGCCGCAAGAAGCTCCTCTCTGAGCATGGTGTCGGCACCATCGCCCTTTACCGTGAAGTGACCGGCAAGCAAGAGCCAACCATGGTCATCCTTATGGATAGCTATGAGTCTATGAAGGACGAGCCTTATGAGACAGACCTCTTCAAGCTCTTCATGCGGATCTCCCGTGAAGGTCTCAGCATTGGTGTGCACTTGATCATCACAGCTAGCCGTCAGAACAACCTACGGGCTCAGCTCTATTCAAACTTCAAGCACCAGCTGACCTTGCCACAGAATGATATCTCTGAAGTCCGCGGTATCGTGGGAGCAACCCCACTAGCGTCTACGATGGAAGACATCAAGGGACGCGCGCTCATGAAGCGTGACGAAGTCGATGTCATCCAGTTCGCCCTACCAGTCGCAGGAGACAATGATATCCAAATCATCAACAACCTCCGCGACCAAGTCCAAAACCTCAAAGAGATGTGGACAGGCCAAACACCAGCAGGTATCCCAATGGTGCCAGATGAGTTGACAGAAGTAGCCTTCTATGGCCGTGAGGATGTAGCAGCCTTGTTGGATGAAGGCAAAGTCCCACTCGGATTGGATCTGGAAACAGTTGAGCCTGTGACATGGGATCTCAAGAAAGGCAACCTTCTCTATCTGACAGACAAAGAAGAGCAGATGACTCAATTCGTCAAACAAATTGCTCGTAGCAAGCAGAAGGTGATTGTGTTGGCGCCAGCCTATAATGAATTACCAGAGATGGAAGGTGTGACGATTCTCTCTACGAAGGAAGCCTATGTAGCTGGAATCAAGAAAATGGAAGAAAATATCCAATTGAGATTGGAACAGCAGAAATCGCAACATGAAGCAACGATTGTGCTATACAATCAGCTAGAACTTATGAATGATCTAAGTATGGATCTTCAATCTAGTCTGAACTATGTCCTTGAAAAAGGGGCGCGTGCAGGCTATGCTACAGTAGCCATGAGTGGTAGTCAGTTGAATCGAAAAATTGACGAAGTGTCAAAATCTATCAAACTCTATAAACAAGCGATCGTGGCCATGCGGATTACAGACCAAAGTGTCCTAAATGTTATCAATCGACCAGTTCGTGAAGAACCACTTGATAGCCAGGTGAACTACTATGTAGAAGATGGATTTGTAAGAAAAGTGAAAGTATTAATGAAATAGAAGGGAGATGAAATATGGGGAAAGCAGCCATAATTGCATCTATGAATGAAACAAGTCAAGCTATCTCAACACTAAATGCAAAAATTGCTAAATTAACTGAAATAAAAGGATCTTTAGAATCGTTTCCAACAACCGTCAACTATGTGTTAATTAACGATGAAAATATTAAAAGTAATTATAATATAGCAGGTGCGAAGTATTCAAAAGACACAAGTTTTGAACAAGATTTATTAAAGAACATTAAACGAGATTTTGATACAAAGATAGATAATGTTTCTGAGAAGGTGTCTAATAAGATTCATGAGTTAGAGAGTCAAAAGTTTGGATTAGAAAATAAAATGAATTTGTTACTTAATCAACTGTTGACGACAAAGGAGAAATAAAATATGAATGATGTTATTAAAGTTCATGATTTACCTGCAATAGGACGTTATGCAAAATCAATCCAACAATTTTCGAAAGAAGTTGAGGCGGCTGCCAGTGAAACAGAGAGGCAATTCAATTCTAAAACAGGAAATGGAAATGATGAGGCTTTAGCGTTAGTAGCTTTTTTTGAGCGTTTAAATATTTTGCAGAATCTAGTATTTCATAGATATCCGAAGTATATGGAAAATTTTGCAAGTAGTGTTTCTCACTTTGAAAGTAGTGTAAGCGGAGCAGGATTCGATAAAGAAGCTTGGACCAGTGGATCGGGTATGCAAGATTTAGTAAAAAAATTGACAGATGAGGGTTCAGATAGTCAGTTATACGCAATAAAGGATACTATTAAGCATCTACAAGAATTGTTTGATAGAGCAACTTCTGCTCTGGGGATTGAGAATGAAAGTTTAGAGGCAACAAAACAAGCAGCTGAAGGAGGTTTGGCAAGTTCTAAAGATTCACGACAAAAGACTCACAATCAGATTCAAACGTCGCATGATACTTTTAATGCAACATTATTTGAAGTTATGTCAGATTTAATGGGGATGAGCAAAGATATTGAAGAAGCAGAAGCAAAACTTGCTGTTGCACCGGATGTTGTGTTGGCTTCCATTGTCAACAAAACTCTTACATCTGATAAAGCTTACTACCTTGATGCGGTTCAAACTAAAGCAGATGCTGAAATTATGACCGTGATTTTAAGTGAAGGTGATGATAAAAAAGAGTTTTTCACGAAATTAGCAAATGTGAAGACGAAGGATTCTAGTTTAGAAGTGTCACAGATTATTGTAGAGCGTTTAATGTATGAGGTTAATCATCCAAAAGAAGATGGAAGTGTACCAAATTTATCGATTTTTATGGAGGTTCTGACTCAACGAGACCAAGAAAGTGTAAAGGATTATTCATTAAGATTGTCTGCAGCATCAGAAGCTACAGGAGGAGCTTACAAGGTTCAAGCTGACGATATAATGCCAAAATTTCCTCCGCAAGGTTCTCCACGAGAAGCTTATGATGAATATTTTAAAAAGAAGAATAGCAAAGAGGTCCGTAAGGCATTATTGTCTTTAAATAACAAGGTGGAATGGTATGAAAAACTAAATAGCCTTTTTATGTATACCGCTATTAATGAAATGGGGGAAGGTAAACCACAAACTCTTCAAGAACCTAAAATCAATGGTGGCTATGAAACTAAAATTTATCCCTCCTTACAAAAGGCTTTCTTTCACAAGGATAGTTTTAAATTAACAAAAGGAAAAGATGGTAAAGGATTCTCATTCTCTGTAACTCAAACACTTCCTGGTATTAAAAAGGTTAAAGCAGATATTATAGATGAAAAAACAGATTTGAATATTCAAGGGAATATAGATAAAATTAAAGATTTAACTCTTGAAAAAACAATGCTTTTTCCAAAAACAGTGGCTAATACAATGAAAGATTTAGCTAAGTTATATGCACCTGCTGGAGTTTTAATAGGAATTGTTGAGACAGGTATGAGTGAAGACAAAGATATCAAAAAGCTCATAGACAGTGGAGAAACAGTTTCTTCCTCAAAAATTTGGAATGATACGCCTGTAGATAAATACACTAGTAAAGCGGAGGGCGCTTTAAATATCTCTAAAAATATTTACGATTATTTTGATAAAAAAGAAAAATATGATAAAGAGATCAAAAATTTGAAGAACGACAGTGAGGCTGAGTTTTGGCAATATGGTGGGACATCATTCAAAGAGGAGGGGGCAAAGAGTAACAGTAGATACGTCAGCCCAAGCTTTGATGTGGAGGCCTATTTGAAACAACGAGATTTAGAGAAAAATGGCTTACGAACTTATATAGCTGAGACGGCTATGAAAAATGGGGAGGATCCGTATATTGCGTTACAGAATTTTAGTAAAGCAGTTAATAAGAGTAAGGCGAGTGGGGCGTATGATGCAGAACTGAAGGAACTTTTAAGTGGTGAAGGAGATCGTGATTATCAAATAGAGACAATCCCATTTAATAAGTTGTTCAGTGGATTAAAGGATGCAGAAAGCTCTATTAATGGTGGAAATAATTACGAAAATGGAAGTTCATATTTCACACGAGATTCCTATCGAAATTGGTCTTATTTAGATTATGTGACTGGAGTGGGTCAAGGAGGAAGTTGATATGAATAGAATAATAGAAAATAAACGAATATTTAAATTTATAGTCATTAGTTTGTTTCTGCTACTGTTAATTGTGATAAGCACATTAGCCTTTAAAAAAAATTATAAAAAACCTGAAAGTGCTGAATACTCAATTGAAAAATTTTCAAAGGTCGAAGATGCAGTTTACTTTTTTGGAAATCAACGGAAATATGTACTGTTAAATAATAACTCTGATTTTAATTTTGGTGGTGGGCGATTTGCTTATACGACAGAACGAAAAGTGATGACAAAAAAGGATGGTATCGATGTAACTGATGAAAAACGTATGCCAAAGTCAGATTATTGGAGACTTCGTCTATATGATTACAGCACAGAGAATTTAGCTGTTATACAAGTGGATTTGAACAAAGCAGTTGAAGAATATCGAGCAGATTTCTATCCTATTCGTTTTTCAATTTTTACCTATCATAATAATCCTAAAAACACTATTAATATAGATGTGAAAAATAAGAAAGGTATTTTTAAAACTTTCGTCTTGAATATTAATACTGGGAAAGTTGAAGGGGAGTTCAAAGAACGCTCAGATAAATATGATACCGTACCAAATTTTTATTACACAACATTAGGAGAGTATGTTAAAGGGAAGGGATATTTTGTAGATCATAATATTACCACTATTAGTGACTTTCAAAAAGAAGGTAAAAATTTGAATACAAATATCAATCTATTTAAGGACTATCCAGAAATTGAAGAGAAAATAAAAGATGATTGGATTTTTGAACCACAAGAACAATATGTGACACCAGAGGAGTGGTTTAATAAGGTCCTTTATTGGATGGCACCTCAGGGTGAAGAAAAGCTAACTATTTATGGTGTAGATAAAAAGGGTCAGGTATCAGATATTCCTATCACTACCTATGAGGAATACCAAGCTTGGATTCAAAAACAAGAATCGGAAAGGAGTAAGGATGAAGCGGATTAATCCAGAAAGAATTAAGAGTATCAAAGTGAGCATGAATTCATCCACAGATGAAATGTCAGACGGTGTTAAATCGTTAATTGAAGCTCCTGTAACAGGAAATTTTGAAGAATGCGTTAAGTTAACAAAAAAATCGATGGGTAACCTGGTCAAAACTGTAGATTCTTTGGATGCATATTTAAATAGTGTTGCCGATGCTTTTGCCAAAACGGATGCTAGTTTAGCAGCTTCAATTGATGGAGGGCTTTATAGTGTACCACCAAAGCAGACGTGGCAAGAGAAGCAAGAAAGCTATATTTCAGAGGGGAAAAATTTATCAGATAGATATAATCGTAGAAAATTAGTAGATGTTTATAATGGTCAATATAATGATTTTCCATCGTAATCAACCTTATGGATTACTAAAATAATCACATTATTGGTAAAATTTTTGTCTTTTTTAGGAGATTGATTTTTTAAAAAGAAATTTATTTTTTTGATTTAAACTTACTTTTTTCTCGTTTTGTTTTAAAGAATAGTAAGTAAAATGTGTAGAGCGAAAAATTACGTACAAGGGAAAACCACGGTTCTCTCTTTTAGAACGAAGACAAACGTCAATTTGATGTTTGTCTTTTTAAATCCAACTCAATCACAAAAGAAGGGAAATGATCCATGAAAAAGATGATGGTATTGCTGGCGAGTGTACTTGTTTTAACAGCCTGTGCTCAGCCTAAAAAAGAGGCCAAGGAGGCAACTGCAAGCAAAACGGAGCAAACTACAAAGGCTTCCCCGTCTGCTAAAGAGGAAAAGGGCTTGAAATTTGTAGTTGCACCTCAATATGAAGGAAAAACATCTGATTTGATTGAATTGGGTAAGAAGTTGGTTAAGGAGCATCCGGAAGTTGGTGATCAGGGGGATATCACTGTATATTATACAGGGAATACCTATACTGTAGAGCAACAGGAATATGCAGTATTTATGTTGGTTAACAAAACGACAACAAATCTTGATCATGATGCGACCTTTAAAATTAGCTGGAGTTATGATGGCCAATCGATTTATCAAGATCAAGTGGTCCAGTATAGTCTATCGAACAACCCTAAGTTACCGAAGTTACCGACCCAATCAGCGACTCTCTTATTGCTTCCTTTAACGAGTGAACAAAGCTCGATCGTAGAGAAGATATCAGATGAAACGAAGATGAGTCTGAGTATCACAGACATTATGATGAAGTAGGTGATGGGGATGCCTGATATCAGAATACTTCTAGTCATTGCTGTGGCCGTTATTGGATTTCCTTTGTTTGTCGTACTCTTTTTTGGACATTTCTATAGAAGAGAAGTTAGGATTAAGACCCTCTCGTCAAAGAGCGTTGAGGGAGTGGTAGTTGGCTATAAGAGGGCACAAATTGTAGATGCTCCAATTGTCGAATATAGAGTGGGTAGTCAGACCTATCGAAATAGCCTGAAATATTATTGGGTGGTGCGGGCAACACTTCCTTGGAAAACGAATCAAGCGGCTAGCGATATCGATTTGATGGCACAAAGGATAACCATCTACACCAATTCTACAGTCTCAAAGGGCAATCTTTTTCAAGATGCTTTTCCACTGGGTTCGACCATGACGGTCTGGTATAATCCAGCTTGTCCAAAAGAATCGTACGTTGAACGCTATAGTGGACTAGACAAATCTTATAAGCGGGAAATGTGGATTGGAATTTGGATGTTGATTTTATTGCCTATTTTGGTAGTTGTGGCCATTACCATGGGGATGAAGTATAAATGATGGATCAGCCCTAACTGAATAAATAAAAGATGAAAAGAAATCACCGCTAGTCCGGTGATTTTTTGTCTTCACTTCCCCCTCGAATTAATCCTTAAATTGTGATAAAATAAGGGTTACGAATGTTTTTGAATGGTCTGTTTTTGCTTAGAGTCGGGCTACTCAAAAGCGAGCAAAAGAATCAAGATCAAGGGAGAAACAATGTCCAACACCTTTGAAATTTTAATGGATCAGCTGGATATGCCGCTGGAGATGCGATCTTCCAGTGCCTTTTTGCATGCGGAGATTCAAGAAGTCGTGGTTCACAAGGTCAGTCGAGTTTGGGAGTTCCGCTTTGCTTTTGCGGAAGTCTTGCCGATTGCTTTGTTTAAGGAATTGCGCCAGCGTTTGAAGGACGAATTTTCAAAGACAGGAAACCAGGCGACCTTTACCATCCAGGTGGCTAATCCGGACTTTTCTGCTGATTTATTGCAGGCCTACTACCGAGAGGTCTTTGAGGAAGGACCTTGCGCTAGTCAAGGCTTTAAGGGGCTCTACCAAGACTTGCAGGTGCGCGCGGAAGGGAAGGAATTGATCATCTCAGGGCCTTCTTCGGTTGATACGGAGCATTTCCGCAAGAACCATTTGCCTAACCTTGCCAAGCAGTTGGAAGCCTTTGGCTTCCCGCATTTTACCTGTCGGGTGGAGTCTGATGAGGAGTTGACAGAGCAAGAAGTGGCGCGCTTTGAGCAGGAAAATGAAAAGATCTTCCAAGCAGCCAATGAAGAGACCTTGCGAGCTATGGAATCCTTGGCTCAGATGGCTCCGCCACCAGCTGTTGAAGAAAAGCCTGCCTTTGACTTCAAGGCTAAGAAGGCGGCGGCTAAACCTAAGCTAGACAAGGCTGAGATCACTCCGATGATCGAGATCACGACGGAAGAGAACCGGATTGTCTTTGAAGGTGTGGTCTTTGACGTGGAGCACAAGGTGACACGGACCGGTCGGGTCTTGATCAGCTTTAAGATGACCGACTATACTTCTAGTTTTTCCCTTCAGAAATGGGTCAAAAATGAGGAAGAAGCCCAGAAGTTCGACATGATCAAGAAGAACAGCTGGCTCCGGGTGCGGGGAAATATCGAAATGAACAATTTTACCCGCGACTTGACTATGAATGTCCAAGACATCCAGGAAGTCGTGCATTATGCTCGTAAGGACCTGATGCCAGAAGGTGAGCGTCGGGTGGAATTCCACGCCCATACCAATATGTCGACTATGGATGCCCTGCCGGAAGTCGAAGAGCTGATTGCCAAGGCAGCTGAGTGGGGCCACAAGGCGGTGGCGATTACCGACCATGGCAATGTGCAGAGCTTCCCACATGGCTTTAAAGCAGCCAAGAAGGCTGGGATCCAGCTGATCTATGGGATGGAAGCCAATATCGTAGAGGACAAGGTGCCGATCACCTATAACGAGGTGGATCTGGACCTTAATGAAGCGACTTATGTGGTCTTTGACGTGGAAACGACGGGACTTTCAGCCATTTACAATGACTTGATCCAGGTTGCGGCTTCTAAGATGTACAAGGGCAATGTCATTGAGGAGTTTGACGAGTTTATCGATCCGGGACATCCTCTGTCGGCCTTTACGACCCAATTGACAGGGATCACCAATGAGCATGTTCGGGGGGCCAAGCCCTTGGTGCAGGTCTTGAAGGAATTTCAGGCCTTCTGTGAGGGGACGGTTCTCGTTGCCCACAATGCCACCTTTGACGTGGGCTTTATGAATGCTAACTATGAGCGTCATGGCCTTCCAAAGATTACCCAGCCAGTCATCGATACGCTGGAATTTGCCCGCAACCTCTACCCAGATTTTAAACGGCATGGTTTGGGACCCTTGACCAAGCGCTTTGGGGTCGCTTTGGAGCACCACCACATGGCCAACTACGATGCGGAAGCGACGGGGCGCCTGCTCTTTATCTTTATCAAAGAAGTCGCTGAAAAGCACGGGGTGACCAATCTCAAGGATTTGAATATCGATTTGATCGATGAGAATTCTTATAAGAAGGCGCGGGTCAAGCATGCCACGATCTATGTCAAGAATCAGACCGGCCTTAAGAATATGTTTAAACTGGTCTCTCTTTCTGGGACCAAGTATTTCGAAGGAGTCCCACGGATTCCCAAGACCGTGCTGGATGCCCACCGAGAGGGCTTGATCCTCGGATCGGCCTGCTCAGAAGGGGAAGTCTTTGATGCGGTCATGTCGCAAGGGGTGGATGCGGCGGTCGAAGTGGCCAAGTACTATGACTTTATCGAGGTTATGCCGCCAGCTATCTATGCGCCTCTCATTGCCAAGGAGCAGGTCAAGGACATGGACGAGCTCCAGACCATTATCAAGAGCTTGATCGAAGTGGGAGATCGCCTTGGCAAGCCCGTTCTTGCGACAGGGAATGTCCACTATCTGGAACCGGAAGATGAGATCTATCGGGAGATCATTGTCCGCAGTCTCGGTCAAGGGGCTATGATCAACCGGACCATCGGGCATGGAGAAGATGCCCAGCCAGCGCCACTTCCAAAAGCGCATTTTAGAACCACCAATGAAATGCTGGATGAATTTGCCTTTTTGGGAGAAGACTTGGCGCGCAAGATTGTCATTGAAAATACCAATGCGTTAGCAGAGACCTTTGAGCCAGTCGAAGTGGTCAAGGGGGACCTCTATACGCCGTTTATCGACAAGGCCGAAGAAACGGTTGCGGAATTGACCTATCAGCGAGCCTTTGAGATCTATGGTAATCCGCTGCCTGATATTGTGGATTTACGGATTGAAAAGGAATTGACCTCTATCTTGGGGAATGGTTTTGCCGTGATCTATCTGGCCTCGCAAATGCTGGTGCATCGCTCCAATGAGCGGGGCTATCTGGTTGGTTCGCGTGGATCTGTCGGATCCAGCTTTGTCGCGACCATGATCGGGATTACGGAGGTCAATCCGCTCTCGCCTCACTATGTCTGTGGCCAGTGCCAGTACAGTGAGTTCATCACAGACGGCTCTTATGGATCTGGTTTTGATATGCCGGACAAGGATTGTCCAAACTGTGGCCACAAACTCAGCAAAAACGGCCAAGACATTCCTTTCGAGACCTTCCTTGGTTTCGATGGGGACAAGGTACCCGATATTGACTTGAACTTCTCTGGGGAAGACCAGCCGAGCGCCCACTTGGATGTTCGCGATATCTTCGGGGAAGAATATGCCTTCCGGGCAGGAACGGTAGGTACCGTCGCAGCCAAGACCGCCTATGGCTTTGTCAAGGGCTATGAGCGGGACTACGGCAAGTACTACCGAGATGCCGAGGTCGAGCGCTTGGCTCTTGGCGCAGCTGGGGTCAAACGGACGACCGGTCAGCACCCGGGAGGAATCGTTGTTATTCCAAACTATATGGATGTCTATGACTTTACTCCGGTCCAGTATCCGGCAGACGATGTGACAGCTGAATGGCAGACCACTCACTTTAACTTCCACGATATCGATGAGAACGTCCTCAAGCTCGATGTCCTGGGACATGATGATCCGACCATGATTCGCAAGCTCCAAGACTTGTCGGGCATTGATCCAAACGATATCCCTATGGATGATCCAGGGGTCATGGCTCTCTTTTCTGGGACGGAAGTGCTAGGGGTGACAGCTGAGCAGATCGGAACGCCGACAGGAATGTTGGGGATTCCAGAGTTTGGGACCAACTTTGTACGGGGCATGGTCGAAGAGACCCATCCGACGACCTTCGCAGAGTTACTTCAGCTTTCTGGTCTGTCTCACGGTACCGACGTGTGGTTGGGAAATGCCCAAGACTTGATCAAGGCGGGCATTGCCGATCTATCGACCGTTATCGGGTGTCGGGACGACATCATGGTGTACCTCATGCACGCGGGTCTCAAGCCTAAGATGGCCTTTACCATCATGGAGCGCGTGCGGAAAGGGATGTGGCTTAAGATCTCAGAAGAAGAGCGCAATGGCTACATCCAAGCCATGAAGGAAAACAATGTTCCTGAATGGTACATCGAGTCCTGTGGGAAGATCAAGTACATGTTCCCTAAAGCCCATGCGGCTGCCTACGTTATGATGGCCCTTC
>CAUCUH010000018.1:0-19649 GCA_958445905.1 uncultured Streptococcus sp. | reverse complement strand
AGCTACTCACTTTATCGAACGTATTTCTGATACTGAACAACTAAACAAGAAAGTGAAAATTATTCCTTTGGAGGTTGTTCTTCGTAACGTGACTGCGGGTTCTTTCTCAAAACGTTTTGGCGTTGAAGAAGGTTTGGAATTGAAAACTCCAATCGTTGAATTTTACTATAAGAACGATGATTTGGATGACCCATTCATCAATGACGAGCATGTGAAGTTTTTGGATATTGCTAACGACGAACAAATTGCCTATATCAAGGAAGAAACGCGTCGTATCAATGAATTGCTGAAAGATTGGTTTGCACAAATTGGTCTTCGTTTGATTGACTTCAAATTGGAATTTGGTTTTGATAAGGATGGCAAGATTATCTTGGCAGATGAATTCTCTCCAGATAACTGCCGTCTTTGGGATGCTGAAGGGCACCATATGGACAAGGATGTTTTCCGTCGTGATCTTGGTAGCTTGACAGATGTTTATGAAGTTGTATTGGAAAAATTGCAAGGATTGAAGTAGCCTTTTACAAATAGAATACTTGGTCTTCACTACAATCTTTAAGTAGAAATAGATAAAGGAAATAAAATGGATAAACGTATTTTCGTTGAGAAAAAAGCTGATTTTCGTGTGAAATCTCAGTCTTTAGTAAAAGAATTAAAGCATAATCTTCAGTTGAAAACTTTGAATGATCTTCGTATTGTTCAGGTTTACGATGTCTTTAATTTAGCAGAGGACTTGTTTGCGCGTGCGGAAAAACACATCTTCTCTGAGCAAGTGACTGATACTGTTTTGGACGAGGCTGCGGTTCAGGCTGATCTTGAGAAGTATGCTTTCTTTGCTATCGAAAGTTTGCCTGGTCAATTTGACCAACGTGCGGCATCTTCACAAGAAGCTTTGCTTTTGCTTGGTAGTTCAAATGACGTAACAGTGAATACAGCGCAATTGTACTTGGTTAACAAGGATATCGATGCGAATGAGTTGGAAGCTGTTAAAAACTACCTTTTGAACCCAGTGGATTCTCGTTTCAAAGATATCACTGTTGGCATTGCGAAACAGGATTTCTCTGAGTCTGACAAGACCATTCCAAGCTTGGATTTCTTTGAAAGGTATACGGCAGAAGATTTTGCACAGTATAAGGCTGAGCAAGGATTGGCAATGGAAGTGGATGACCTTCTCTTCATTCAAGATTACTTCAAATCCATTGGACGTGTACCAACTGAGACTGAGCTTAAGGTTTTGGATACTTACTGGTCTGACCACTGTCGTCACACGACTTTCGAAACTGAGTTGAAAACCATCGACTTCTCAGCTTCTAAATTTAAAAAACAATTGCAAGCGACTTATGACAAGTATATTGCCATGCGTGATGAGTTGGGACGTACAGAAAAACCTCAAACCTTGATGGATATGGCAACTATTTTTGGCCGTTATGAGCGTGCTAATGGTCGTTTGGATGACATGGAAGTGTCTGATGAAATCAATGCCTGCTCTGTTGAAATTGAAGTGGATGTCAATGGTGTCAAAGAACCATGGCTTCTCATGTTCAAGAACGAAACGCACAACCACCCAACGGAGATCGAACCATTTGGTGGAGCGGCTACTTGTATCGGTGGTGCCATTCGTGACCCATTGTCAGGTCGTTCATACGTTTACCAAGCCATGCGTATCTCAGGTGCTGGTGATATTACAACACCAATTGCTGAAACTCGCGCTGGTAAATTGCCACAACAAGTGATTTCTAAAACAGCGGCTCACGGTTATTCTTCATACGGTAACCAAATTGGTTTGGCGACAACTTATGTTCGTGAATACTTCCACCCAGGTTTTGTTGCTAAGCGTATGGAGCTAGGTGCAGTTGTCGGTGCGGCTCCTAAAGAAAATGTGGTTCGTGAAAAACCTGAAGCAGGTGATGTGATTATCTTGCTTGGTGGTAAGACTGGACGTGACGGTGTCGGTGGTGCGACAGGTTCTTCTAAAGTTCAAACGGTTGAATCAGTTGAAACAGCTGGTGCTGAGGTTCAAAAAGGTAATGCTATCGAAGAACGTAAGATTCAACGTCTTTTCCGCAATGGTGAAGTAACACGTCTTATCAAGAAATCCAATGACTTTGGTGCTGGTGGTGTCTGTGTGGCTATCGGTGAATTGGCAGATGGTCTTGAAATTGATCTAGACAAAGTGCCATTGAAATACCAAGGTTTGAACGGTACAGAAATTGCTATCTCAGAATCTCAAGAACGGATGGCTGTAGTGGTTCGTCCAGAAGATGTAGATGCTTTCGTTGCTGAATGTAACAAAGAAAATATTGATGCTGTTGTCGTTGCAACAGTAACTGAAAAACCAAATCTTGTCATGCACTGGAATGGTGAAACCATCGTTGATTTGGAACGTCGTTTCCTTGATACAAACGGTGTACGTGTGGTTGTAGATGCTAAGGTGGTTGACAAGGATGTCAAGCTTCCAGAAGAACGTCAAACATCTGCTGAAACCCTTGAAGCGGATACTCTTGAAGTCTTGGCTGACCTGAACCATGCCAGTCAAAAAGGTTTACAAACCATCTTTGATAGCTCGGTTGGTCGTTCAACAGTCAATCACCCACTTGGTGGTCGCTACCAAATCACACCAACGGAAGCTTCTGTACAGAAATTGCCAGTCCAACATGGCGTGACAACAACTGCATCTGTTATGGCGCAAGGATTCAACCCTTATGTAGCAGAATGGTCTCCATATCATGGCGCTGCTTATGCGGTCATCGAAGCCACAGCTCGTTTGGTTGCTGCTGGTGCAAACTGGTCTAAGGCTCGTTTCTCTTATCAGGAATACTTCGAGCGTATGGATAAACGAGCAGAGCGTTTTGGTCAACCTGTAGCTGCTCTCCTTGGATCAATCGAAGCTCAGATTCAACTTGGTTTGCCATCTATCGGTGGAAAAGACTCTATGTCTGGTACCTTTGAAGAATTGACAGTACCACCAACCTTGGTTGCTTTTGGGGTAACAACTGCGGATAGCCGTAAGGTTCTTTCTCCAGAATTTAAAGCTGCTGGTGAAAATATATATTACATCCCAGGTCAAGCTTTGGCACAAGAAATTGACTTTGATCTCATCAAGTCTAACTTTGCTCAATTTGAAGCCATCCAAACTAATCATAAAGTCACATCTGCATCAGCTGTCAAATATGGAGGTGTCCTTGAAGCTCTTGCACTTGCAACATTTGGGAACCATATTGGTGCTAACGTCGAATTAGCTGACCTTGACACTAGCTTGACAGCTCAATTGGGTGGATTCATCTTCACATCGCCTGAAGAAATTGCAGGTGTTGCCAAAATTGGAGAAACAGTAGCTGACTTTACACTTACTGTCAATGGTGTAACGCTTGATGGACACAAACTTGACAGTGCCTTCCAAGGTAAATTGGAAGAGGTTTACCCAACGGAATTTGCACAGGCAACTGAGTTGGAAGAAGTACCTGCTGTAGCATCAGATGCTGTGATCAAAGCTAAAGAAACAGTTGATACACCAGTGGTTTACATCCCAGTATTCCCAGGTACTAACTCTGAGTACGATTCAGCTAAGGCCTTTGAAAAAGAAGGTGCAAAAGTCAACTTGGTACCATTTGTCACACTGAATGAAGAAGCGATTGTCAAGTCTGTTGACACCATGGTTGACAACATTGAAAAAGCCAACATTATCTTCTTTGCAGGTGGTTTCTCAGCAGCCGATGAACCAGATGGATCAGCTAAATTTATCGTGAACATCTTGCTCAATGAAAAAGTACGTGCAGCTATCGATCACTTCATCGAACGTGGTGGTTTGATCATCGGTATCTGTAATGGATTCCAAGCTCTTGTTAAATCAGGTCTTCTTCCATATGGTAACTTTGAAGATGCAAGCAGCACGAGTCCAACCCTCTTCTACAATGATGCCAACCAACACGTGGCTAAGATGGTGGAAACACGGATTGCCAACACCAACTCACCATGGCTTGCCGGAGTAAAAGTTGGTGACATCCATGCCATCCCAGTATCACACGGTGAAGGTAAATTTGTCGTGACAGCTGAGGAATTTGCAGAGCTTCGTGACAATGGTCAAATCTTTACCCAATATGTTGACTTCGAAGGTAAACCAAGCATGGATTCAAAATACAATCCTAATGGATCTGTCAATGCGATTGAAGGTATCACCAGCAAGAACGGTCAAATTATTGGTAAGATGGGACACTCAGAACGTTTCGAAGACGGACTCTTCCAAAATATTCCAGGAAATAAAGATCAACATCTCTTTGCATCAGCAGTTCAATACTTTACTGGAAAATAAAAGGTATACAAAATGACATACGAAGTTAAATCTCTTAATGAAGAATGTGGTATTTTTGGGATCTGGGGACACCCAGATGCTGCAAAACTGACTTATTTCGGATTACACAGTCTTCAACACCGTGGTCAAGAAGGGGCAGGGATCCTTTCAAATGATGCGGGTCAACTAAAACGGTATCGTGACACGGGGCTTCTCTCAGAAGTATTTCGAAATCCTGCTAACTTGGATAAGTTGACGGGGACGGGAGCGATTGGCCATGTTCGCTATGCGACAGCTGGGGAAGCTTCGGTGGATAACATCCAGCCCTTCCTCTTTCGCTTTCATGATACCCAGTTTGGACTGGCTCACAACGGGAATTTGACCAATGCCAAGTCCCTCAAACGGGAGTTGGAAAATAACGGGGCGATCTTTAGCTCAACTTCTGACTCAGAAATTTTGGCCCACTTGATTCGTCGGAGCCACAACCCTTCTTTCATGGGTAAGGTGAAAGAAGCCCTGAATACGGTGAAAGGTGGATTTGCTTACCTTCTCATGCTGGAAGATAAGCTGATTGCGGCCTTGGATCCAAATGGTTTCCGTCCTCTTTCGATTGGGAAAATGGCCAATGGCGCTATCGTAGTTTCCTCTGAAACCTGTGCCTTTGAAGTGGTTGGTGCTGAGTGGATCCGCGATGTGAATCCGGGTGAAGTCGTGATCATCGATGATAACGGCATCACTTACGATAACTATACAACGGACACCCAATTGGCTGTTTGCTCAATGGAGTATATCTACTTTGCCCGCCCAGACTCCAATATCCAAGGGGTCAATGTCCATACAGCCCGTAAACGTATGGGGGCTCAATTGGCACGTGAATTCAAACATGAAGCAGATATTGTGGTCGGTGTACCTAATTCATCACTTAGCGCAGCCATGGGATTTGCGGAAGAATCTGGCCTACCAAATGAAATGGGCTTGATTAAAAACCAATATACCCAACGGACCTTTATTCAACCAACACAAGAACTACGAGAGCAAGGGGTTCGGATGAAGCTCTCTGCCGTATCCGGTGTCGTGAAAGGCAAACGGGTTGTCATGATCGATGATTCTATCGTACGTGGGACAACATCACGTCGAATTGTGAAGTTATTGAAAGAAGCAGGAGCTACAGAGGTCCACGTAGCAATCGGTAGCCCAGCTCTGGCTTATCCATGTTTCTACGGGATCGATATTCAAACACGTAAGGAATTGATTGCTGCCAATCATACAGTTGAGGAAACACGCGAAATCATTGGTGCGGATAGCTTGACGTATTTGTCTATTGATGGCTTGATTGATTCTATTGGAATCGATACAGATGCCCCGAATGGCGGTCTTTGTGTGGCTTACTTTGATGGTAAATATCCAACACCTTTGTATGACTACGAAGAACGCTATGTGGAAAGTTTGAAAGAACATACTTCTTTCTATTAAGAGTAGTGTAAAAGAAAAGGATTAAAAAATGACAAATAAAAATGCGTATGCCCAATCGGGTGTGGACGTTGAAGCAGGTTATGAAGTTGTTGAACGGATCAAAAAACATGTTGCCCGTACAGAGCGTGCAGGTGTCATGGGAGCTCTCGGTGGCTTCGGTGGTATGTTCGACCTTTCAAAAACAGGTGTCAAAGAACCCGTTTTGATTTCAGGTACAGATGGTGTCGGTACTAAACTCATGCTTGCTATCAAGTACGATAAACACGATACCATCGGTCAAGACTGTGTGGCTATGTGTGTTAACGATATCATCGCTGCAGGTGCTGAGCCCCTTTACTTCCTTGACTACGTAGCAACTGGTAAAAATGAACCAGCTAAATTGGAACAGGTCGTTGCTGGTGTGGCTGAAGGTTGTGTGCAAGCTGGTGCTGCCCTCATTGGTGGTGAAACTGCTGAAATGCCTGGTATGTATGGAGAAGACGACTATGATTTGGCAGGTTTCGCGGTAGGTATCGCAGAAAAATCTCAAATCATTGACGGTTCAAAAGTAGCAGCAGGTGATGTGCTTCTTGGACTTTCCTCAAGCGGTATCCACTCAAATGGTTACTCACTTGTTCGTCGTGTCTTTGCGGATTACACAGGTGAGGAAGTTCTCCCAGAATTGGAAGGGAAGAAACTCAAAGACGTTCTTTTGGAACCAACTCGTATCTACGTCAAAGCAGCTTTGCCATTGATCAAAGAAGAATTGGTGAATGGGATTGCCCACATCACAGGTGGTGGTTTCATCGAAAATGTCCCACGGATGTTCGCTGATGACTTGGCTGCTGAAATTGACGAAAGCAAAGTCCCTGTTCTTCCAATTTTCAAAGCCCTTGAAAAATATGGCCAAATCAAACATGAAGAAATGTTTGAAATCTTCAACATGGGGATTGGTCTCATGCTTGCGGTGAAACCAGAAAATGTGGAACGTGTCAAAGAACTTCTTGACGAACCTGTTTATGAAATCGGTCGTATTGTGAAGAAAGATGGCGCAAGTGTGGTGATTAAATAATGGCTAAAAAGATTGCTGTTTTTGCCTCTGGCAACGGCTCAAACTTTCAGGTGATTGCGGAACAATTTCCAGTAGAATTTGTCTTTTCAGATCACCGGAATGCCTATGTCTTAGAACGTGCGAAAAACCTTGGTGTGGCTAGCCATGCCTTTGAACTAAAGGAATTTGACAATAAAGCGGCTTATGAAGAGGCTATCGTCAAACTTTTGGATGATCACCAGATTGATTTGGTTTGTTTGGCCGGTTATATGAAAATCGTCGGCCCAACCTTGCTAGCGGCCTATGAAGGCCGTATCATCAATATTCACCCGGCTTATCTTCCAGAATTTCCAGGTGCTCATGGTATTGAGGATGCTTGGAAAGCAGGTGTTGACCAGTCTGGTGTGACCATTCACTGGGTGGATTCTGGTGTGGACACTGGTAAGGTTATCAAACAAGTCCGTGTCCCACGTCTTGAAGGGGATACCCTTGATACTTTCGAAACTCGCATCCATGAAACAGAGTACAAGCTCTATCCAGAAGTGTTGGAACGTTTGGGCGTTGCACGAAAATAAGGAAGCCCTTGATCGGAAAGAACATTTTCGACTGTAGCAGATGAAGAACTTTTTTAAAAAAGGAAAAGAAAGAAAAATGACAAAACGAGCACTTATTTCAGTCTCAGATAAAGCGGGCATTGTTGAATTTGCCCAAGAACTTAAAAAACTTGGTTGGGATATCATCTCAACAGGTGGTACCAAAGTTGCCCTTGACAATGCTGGGGTTGATACCATTGCCATTGATGATGTGACTGGTTTCCCAGAAATGATGGACGGACGTGTGAAGACCCTCCACCCAAATATCCACGGGGGTCTCCTCGCTCGTCGTGACCTCGATAGCCACCTTCAAGCGGCTAAGGATAATCAGATCGAACTGATCGACCTTGTTGTGGTCAATCTTTACCCATTCAAGGAAACCATCCTCAAACCAGACGTGACTTACGCTGACGCGGTGGAAAACATCGATATCGGTGGGCCATCTATGCTTCGTTCAGCAGCAAAAAACCACGCTAGCGTAACGGTTGTGGTAGACCCTGCTGACTATGCTGTTGTGCTTGACGAATTGGCAGCCAACGGCGAAACAAGTTACGAAACTCGCCAACGCTTGGCAGCTAAGGTTTTCCGCCACACAGCTTCATACGACGCTTTGATTGCAGAGTACTTCACAGCTCAAGTGGGTGAAACAAAACCTGAAAAACTCACTTTGACTTATGACCTTAAGCAACCAATGCGTTATGGTGAAAACCCTCAACAAGACGCAGATTTCTACCAAAAAGCCTTGCCAACGGATTACTCCATCGCTTCGGCTAAACAACTGAACGGAAAAGAATTGTCCTTCAACAATATTCGTGACGCTGATGCGGCTATCCGGATCATCCGTGACTTCAAAGACCGTCCAACCGTTGTGGCTTTGAAACACATGAATCCATGTGGTATCGGACAAGCTGACGACATCGAAACAGCCTGGGACTACGCTTATGAGTCTGACCCAGTGTCAATCTTTGGGGGAATTGTCGTTCTCAACCGTGAGGTGGACGCTGCGACAGCTCAAAAAATGCATGGTGTTTTCCTTGAAATCATCATTGCACCAAGCTATACAGACGAAGCACTTGAAATCTTGACAACCAAGAAGAAAAACTTGCGCATCCTTGTCTTGCCATTCGATGCTCAAGATGCTAGCGAAGTAGAAGCGGAATACACTGGTGTTGTTGGAGGTCTCCTCGTTCAAAATCAAGACGTGATCAAAGAAAGCCCAGCTGACTGGCAAGTGGTTACCAAACGCCAACCAACTGAGACAGAAGAGACAGCTCTTGAGTTTGCTTGGAAAGCTATCAAGTACGTCAAATCAAACGGAATCATCGTAACTAATGACCATATGACACTTGGTGTTGGCCCAGGTCAAACCAACCGTGTGGCTTCCGTCCGTATCGCTATTGACCAAGCTAAAGACCGTCTTGACGGCGCTGTTCTTGCTTCCGATGCCTTCTTCCCATTTGCGGATAATGTGGAAGAAATCGCCAAAGCAGGTATTAAAGCGATCATCCAACCAGGTGGATCAGTCCGTGACCAAGAGTCGATCGAGGCTGCTGACAAATATGGCTTGACTATGGTCTTCACAGGCGTGAGACATTTTAGACATTGATGGGTATTTAAAAATTAGCTCATTATCAACTGTGATAAATGATTTATCGCTAACAACGAGAGAAGACGTAAGTTGTCTTCTCTTTTTGTATGTCTAAAACAATAAGCATTTTAGTGTTAGAAATTATTAAAATGATTTGTTAGAGCTGTTCATGACGAATCTCGAAAAACTCAGTTTCTCACTTAACTATTTTTTATACGTTTTATGGTGTTTAAGGTTGTTGTGGCTAGCTCGTTAACAGGCATGGCTTTATAATCTCCTTTTAACCATTCATCAAAAATATTGTAGAGACCGCCGGTAATGAATCTAATATCATAGTTGATTTGTCTTTGATCACTATTTGTGATGTGCCAAGGTGCCATGACAGTGGTATAAGTAGCAGGAAGCTTATCATAAGACCTTTGCAAGATAAGCACGAGTAAGTTTGCGTTTTGCAAAATTTTTAATGGCTCAGTGTACTGGCTCCAATATTGAAAGAAAAGGTTCACTAAATCTTCAAAATTAGTCAGTTTTGCTGTTTGAAGTTCGATAATATAGTATTGAATTAAGCGGTCTAAATAGTTCGTAAGAACTTCCTCTTTTGAATGGTAATAACGATAAAATGTTCGTCTAGCAATCTGAGCATGCTCGCTGAGTTCAGCAATGCTGATATTTTGGAGAGACTTCTTAGTTGCTAATAAATCGAACAAGGCTTCCTCCAGCCATTGTCGCGTTTGATATTCCATGGTATTTTTCCTTTCCTGTCACACTATTGGTCAAACTGTGCCAATTTCTCTTAACCTCTTGTTTTTGTAACAGTTTATCTTTATACTAAAAGTGTTGCGCGTGATATATGATGATCATTTATTCTTAACATTGTACAATTGTTAGTTGTTATTAAGGAGGTAAAGATATGAGCATTCTTTTTAATGTTTGGATGCTGCCTATTTTATTTATTTTACATGATTTTGAAGAAATAATTTTTATGCCCTTGTGGAAAACACGGCATCATCAAAAGTTAGAAACATTTAAGAAACCGTTCTTTGGTTCCGTTACGCAAGGTTCCGCTTTTGCAGTAGGTGTGTTCGAAGAATTTATCATCCTGGTGTTTATTTCTGGATTCTGCCAAATAACTCACAACAGTTTACTCTATTTATCTTTTGTAATAGCTTATACAGCTCATTTCATAATCCATTATATCATGTGCCTGCAATTTAGGGGCTATGTTCCTGGAGTCGTCACGGTAACCCTAGAATTGCCAATGGTTCTAATGATTATTTCCCACTATTGGCCTTCTGACAGTTCTTTGTTATCAGTCGTTGTCTATCTTTTATTGGCCATGGTAATAGCTTTTACGAATCTTAAAATCATACATCTCATCATGCCAAAAATTCAAACACATCTAGAAAAATACGCGAAATGAAAAACAATTAAATGAGAGCTACTTTTTAACCTTTCTGATATAACTGGTTAATGAGCAACCAAGAATCTATCGAAGCAGCTGATAAATACGGAATGGCTATGGTCTTCACAGGAGTAAGACATTTCCGTCATTAATCAAAACAGGCACTCATCAATGGATGGGTGCCTTTTCTGGTTGTCATGAAGACCTTAATCGGGATAGATATAGGTAACCGTTCCCCAGACGGGATTGGTCGGATCGAACCAACCACGGAAGTTGTCGATATAGCGATGGCCGTTGTAATTGGCCTCTTGGATCTGAATTTTTTGATCGTGTTCGACGTCTGTTACAAGAGCGACGTGGCCATATCCTCCATTGTCCCAACAGGCGATGGCGCCGACCTCTGGGGTATCTCCTGTCCGGAATCCCGCAGCGCGCGCACTAGCTGCCCACATGCCACCGTTTCCCCACCAGTTGTGGGCCCAAGGGGCTAATTCTTTGGCTCCCCAGGTACATTCACCGATAGGGTAGGTGTTTCCCGGGTGTGTCGCGAGTGGAGTGAGCTTTGGCTTTGCCTTTTCTACTTGAAAGGTAGTGGGGAATAACCCTTTTAGTTGCCCCTTCTTTTTCTGGTAGACGTGTAGGTGAAATAGCCCGCTTCCCTTGTGTTTTTGAGCTTGAAAGCGCAGTTGAAAATGTCCAGGGGCCATCTTCTTTGCTGGATACCAAACCAGATCATCCTGCCCATTTTCTTCAGACCAAATCGGGAAAACAATCTCCTCTACATCCTCGAATAACTTCAGGTCTATCTCGAATTCTTGTGAGGAGATGGGTGTGATCGTGATCTTGGGCTGGGAGGAAGCCAGGTCTTTTTGCTGGACGCTGGTCGTGAGAGGGTAGAGGCCGGTTAGTTGCTCATTTGCCTCCACCCCATAGACATGGACATGATAAAGTCCAGCTTGATCAGAATGGTTGATTAAAGGTACTTCTAGATTGAATCCGGTGTCACTTCGTTCCACAGGATACCAAATCAGGTCATCTTGGCCATTTTGATCAGACCAGATGGGAACTTGAATCTTTTGGTACTTCGCTGGGACGTTTCCAAGATGAATCATCAGCTGCCCTTTTTCGGCATAGATGGCATTGGTCGCTTGATCTGCATGAGCAATAGAGGCTTGTATCCCCCATGTCGCACAAGTCAGTACTACAAATTTTTTGATCGTTTGCATAATACTCCTTTTCGTCAATTAGTAGGTCTCACCTATACTATTCGGAAAAAAATGAGAAATAGGAGAAAATAGCAAAAAATGTTTGGATTCTACTGAAAATAGGAGACTGTTACTGAAATCATTAGAATAAAACGAACGATTATGATATAATTTAATAAAATAATTCGCAAAAGAGGTTCGAGATGAAACTTTTGGTTGTTGGATCTGGCGGTCGTGAGCATGCGATTGCCAAGAAATTGTTGGAGTCTAGAGACGTTGAGCAGGTTTTTGTGGCTCCTGGTAATGATGGGATGCGATTAGATGGTCTGGATTTGATCAATATTGGAATTTCCGAACATTCTAAGCTGATTGGCTTCGCAAAAGTCAACGATATTGCTTGGACCTTTATCGGCCCAGATGATGCCCTTGCAGCTGGAATCGTGGATGATTTCAATGCAGCTGGTCTCAAAGCCTTTGGTCCCACAAGATTAGCAGCAGAGCTGGAGTGGTCTAAGAATTTCGCTAAGGAAATCATGGTCAAATACGACGTTCCGACAGCAGCTTATGGCACCTTTTCAGATTTCGAGGAAGCCAAGGCCTACATCGAGGAAAAAGGCGCTCCAATCGTCGTCAAGGCAGACGGATTGGCCCTAGGTAAAGGTGTCGTCGTTGCGGAGACGGTTGAGCAAGCCGTCGAAGCGGCTCACGATATGCTTTTGGATAATAAATTCGGTGATTCAGGTGCGCGTGTGGTCATCGAGGAATTCCTTGACGGGGAAGAGTTTTCGCTCTTTGCCTTTGTCAATGGGGATAAGTTCTACATCATGCCAACGGCTCAGGACCACAAACGTGCCTATGATGGCGACAAGGGCCCTAACACTGGTGGGATGGGGGCTTATGCGCCGGTTCCTCACTTGCCACAGAGCGTGGTTGACACAGCGGTTGACACTATTGTCAAGCCAGTTCTTGAAGGTATGATCAAAGAAGGACGCCCGTACCTTGGTGTCCTTTACGCTGGTCTTATCTTGACAGCTGACGGCCCTAAAGTCATCGAGTTCAACTCACGTTTTGGCGATCCTGAAACGCAAATCATCTTGCCTCGTTTGACTTCTGATTTTACGCAAAATATCACTGACATTTTGGATGGTAAAGAGCCAACTATCACTTGGACGGATAAGGGTGTGACACTTGGTGTGGTTGTAGCCTCAAACGGCTACCCACTCGCTTATGAGAAGGGTGTCAAGCTTCCAGCCAAGACAGAGGGCGATATCATCACTTACTATGCTGGAGCTAAATTTGCTGAAAATGGGCAAGACCTCCTCTCAAACGGAGGACGTGTTTACATGTTGGTCACAACAGCAGACACCGTCAAAGACGGACAAAACATTATTTACAGCCAACTCAATAACCAAAATACAGAAGGCCTCTTCTACCGAACCGATATCGGTAGCAAGGCGATAAAAGATTAACAGAGCGAGCGAAAGCGAGCTAAACGAAGATAATGGTCGCCGTGGTGAAAAGACCAGAACAGAAACTGTTCTGGTCAGGGAAATTTTGAGACCTTAGGCTCAAAGTTTAGGAATGAAACCGAAGGTTTGCTTCCGTCCCCACCACCTAAGACCATTATCAAAAAAAGAAAAAGGAAAAAATATGACTAAACCAATTATTTCCATCATCATGGGCTCAAAATCCGACTGGGCAACCATGAAAAAAGCTGCTGAAGTTCTCGACAACTTCGGCGTCGCTTACGAAAAGAAAGTTGTTTCCGCACACCGTACACCGGACCTCATGTTCAAACATGCCGGAGAAGCACGTAGTCGTGGCATCAAGGTCATTATCGCTGGTGCAGGTGGCGCTGCTCACTTGCCAGGGATGGTGGCTGCTAAAACAACCCTTCCAGTCATCGGTGTACCCGTCAAATCACGTGCTCTTAGCGGTGTGGATTCACTCTATTCTATCGTTCAGATGCCAGGTGGTGTACCTGTTGCAACTATGGCGATCGGTGAAGCTGGTGCGACTAATGCAGCCCTCTTTGCCCTCCGTCTCCTCTCAGTAGAGGACCAGGCTATTGCGACAGCTTTGGCGGATTTCGCTGAAGAACAAGGAAAAATTGCAGAGGAGTCTACAAATGAGCTCAACTAAAACCATTGGGATCATCGGTGGTGGCCAGCTGGGGCAGATGATGGCCATTTCTGCTATCTACATGGGGCACAAGGTTATCGCTCTAGATCCAGCAGCTGATTGCCCAGCCTCTCGTGTGGCAGAAATCATCGTGGCCCCTTACGACGACGTAGATGCTCTTCGTCAGTTGGCAGACCGCTGTGATGTTCTCACTTATGAATTTGAAAATGTCGATGCTGATGGACTCGATGCTGTTATCAAAGATGGTCAGCTTCCACAAGGGACAGACCTACTCCGCATCTCTCAAAATCGAATCTTTGAAAAGGACTTTCTTTCTAACAAGGCCCAAGTCACTGTAGCACCATATAAGGTCGTGACCTCAAGCCAGGATTTGGCAGATATTGACCTGTCGAAAAACTATGTCCTCAAAACTGCGACCGGTGGCTACGATGGTCATGGTCAGAAGGTTATTCGTTCAGCGGAAGATTTAGAAGAAGCCTATGCACTAGCGGATTCAGCCGACTGCGTTTTGGAAGAATTCGTCAATTTCGACCTTGAGATTTCTGTCATCGTTTCTGGTAACGGTAAGGATGTGACAGCCTTCCCCGTTCAGGAAAATATCCACCGCAACAATATCCTGTCTAAGACTATCGTGCCAGCTCGTATTTCGGCAAGTTTAGCAGAAAAAGCCAAAGCCATGGCAGTACGAATCGCTGAACAACTGAACCTCTCTGGTACACTTTGTGTAGAAATGTTTGCGACAGCAGATGACATCATCGTCAACGAAATCGCGCCACGCCCACATAACTCTGGACACTACTCAATCGAAGCCTGTGATTTTTCACAATTTGACACCCATATCTTGGGCGTTCTCGGAGCACCACTTCCTGCTATTCACCTCCATGCGCCTGCTCTTATGCTCAATGTTCTCGGCCAACATGTCGAGGCTGCTGAAACATATGTGACAGAAAATCCAAGCGCTCACCTCCACTTATATGGTAAACTAGAAGCAAAGCACAACCGAAAAATGGGACATGTGACTTTGTTTAGTGATGTGCCAGATGAGGTTGAGGAGTTTGGGAAAGGGATTGATTTTTAGGAAATAAGAAATACACTAATAAAATATTTATAGAATTTTAAAAGTGAGCAAACAATGGTACAGATAGAAAAAACTATAAATTCTCTAGAAGAATACACGGTATTTATTAATGAAATTTCAACAAAAATTTATGATAAGCAAAAAAAGACGATATTTTTTAGGGGAGAAAGCGAGTGTTATCCTAAAAGACTACCAGGGATTTTTAGATCTGAGAAAAAAAACAACAAGCTAGAGGCGGAAAAACCAATGTTTAGGACGTTGGTGGAAGATGGGACTAAGGATTATTATTTTGAAATTTTTCAGGAATTGGGATGGCCTATAACTTCTTTTGGAACTAAATTATTTGAATGGATTGTTGAAGTTCAACATTATGGCGCAGTTACAAGTATTCTAGATGTTAGTACGAATGCATTAGTCGGTCTATTTTTTGCTTGTAGCGGGAATCAGAAAAGTGATGGTAAATTATATGTATATACACCATTAACTGATGATCAAAAAAAATATTTTGGACATACGATATCTATAATGACTGCATTGAATTTTATTCCTCGTTCACAAATAGATGGGTTTATAGAGTTCCTAAGGGCTCTTATGTCGGAATTCCCTGAAGAAGTAAGGTCTAGAATTTTTTCACGGAGTTTTACCATTACTGATATTATCCAGAAATTGACAGAGGAGTTTAATAGTGAGACTGTATCAGCTAATATTGAAAAGTTTGGAGAAGACCGGTTTAAAATACCATTTAAGGTTCTTAATATAAAAAATGGGGATAAAACGATAACTGTTTCGGAAGACGAAGCAGAAAATCAAATCGTAAAATTATTAGAGCCATTTTTACAAGATGATCCTTATTTAAGTTATTTAGGCGGACAAGGAAAACAAAATTTAGAGATCGAACATTATCAAAAATATCTATTGTCCAATATAGAAAGGTTGCTCACACCATTTTTGGAGCAACTAAATCAGAACTCGGGTCGAAATGAAATTTTAAAGTTCCCAGTTGCAATTTTTGAAGATATTCAGAAAAGCTATATTGTAAGGCCTGCAAAGATAAATGAGAGAATAAAACATCAAAGTGGTGCATTTATTATTCCAGGGTATATTTCTTATAGAGGAATAAGTTTTGAGAATCTGCAGCAAAAAATAGATGAATCAATACAACAATCAATTAGGTTAGAGTATGAATTGGTAATTCCAGAAGAAAAAAAACAAGAAATCCTTGAACAATTAAAAATATTTGGAATTGATGAGGGATTTATTTATCCAGATATTGAACATATATCTAAAGCTATTTCTGATAAATATAAAATATAAATACTAGAAAGGAACAAGGGATCGCGTATTTACCAAAACTGAATACGGGCTACGGACTTGATCAATTCTTATGATTCAAATAATCGTAAATGCATTTGTTGAAAAAGAAAAGACTGGAGCAGTTGTCGAAGTCTTGTATGCTAGTAGCGATCATGAAAAAGTGAAAGCTAAGTATGAAGAGCTAGTTGCACAATATCCTGAAAACTATTTAGCCATCTATGATGTCCCGCTGGATACGGATTTGAATACATTAGATCACTATCCATCTGTGTGGATTGGAAAAGAAGAATTTGAGTAATCATGGAACTTGTTTAACAAGAGCGAGGAATTATGGATTTGACGGATGAGCATATTGATTGTCTTAAAAACCAGTTTAAAATTAATGAAGTTTTGAACTCTATTGATTATAGTTTCATCGAAATTTTAGGTCAAGGAGGTCAAGGTGTAGTAGTTTTGACAAAAGATAGTGATGGCATTGAAAAAGCTGTTAAAATTATGAAACTACCAACTTCTGGCGGCGCTGCAAATAAGGCAAAAATTGAGAGACTAAAAAATGATATTGAATTTTGTTCACAATACAATCACGAAAATATTATTCAATATCATCTACATGGAGAATATCCAAATAATGGACAAAAAGTAAAATTTTTATATGCTGTAATGGATTACTTTCCAAAAAATCTTAGGGATGTAATTGATGAATCTGAGAGTTATTTACCGGAACAAAGATTAGATTATTTAATTCAGTTATCTAAGGGTATAAACGCTGCTCATGATAAAGGAATAATTCATAGAGATATCAAGCCAGAAAATATTTTAATAAGAGATAAACAGTTGGTTTTAAGTGATTTTGGAATTGCTCATTTTCAAGGCTCTGATTTAACTGTTGAATATGATTTACTAGCAAATAGAAATTATTTATCACCAGAACAAAAGAAAATTGGAGAAGCTCTTAGCATTACATTTGCATCAGATGTATATTCTTTTGGATTAATCGTTAATGAATGCTTTACAGGAGAAAACCCAAACGGGTCAGAATATAAGCGTATTTGGCATACTTATCCTTATCTCTTTGAATTAGATAAGTTAGCTGATAGATTAATTAATTCATCTCCAGAGTTGAGGCCATCTAGTGATAGTGTTCGTATAGATTTAAAACTTTTAAAACAAGATTTAGATAACAGAAAATCACAATTGCAAAGCGTAGATATTGATAATTATAATATTGAGGATAAAGATAGAATCTTAAAAATATCAAGTGAAGATTTAATTTTTTCACAGTTCGTTTTGAACGATCTTCCAAATGAAAGTTTGAGTGAATTGAACCTTAATTATCATTGTTCAATCAATTATGGAGTGACAGATGAATTGTATTTTAACTTTCTACTACAACAAATAATGAATAAATGTGAGGATAAATTCACGGATGAGAGTGTGAACTATATTAATAATAGTTTCTATACACCTCTTGATATTAATTATAATGAGGAAGATAAGCATTTATTTGAAGATATGAGGGAGATTTTGTTATCTATAGAAGGTGATAAAGTTATATCTGGTAAAATTTTAAAAATTTTTAGTTCTTGTTGTAGACGTCATTGTAAGGAAATATTAAGTGAAATTGACAATATTATTCAAATTACCAAAACAAACATTTATGATGTTCCAATACTACATTTAATAAATCATTTAAGAGAAAATAATTTTAAGTGGAGTTCGTCAGAAAAAATTTATGATGAAATTAGCTTAGATTGGAAAAATTATAAAGATGATTTAAAAGATACTCCTTTAGAATTAGCACTTTTTAAAAGAGATTTAGAATTTTATCAAAGAGAGAAAGAGAAGATATTGGAAATTTTGGAAAAAATTAATTTACGATTTCCTATGGAATATGATGAGATTGATTCTGGAAGCTATTCATTGAAGTTTGACAATCAATTTAATAAAGGGGTATATGAAAAATTTAAGCATTATTGTTTATCAAAAACGGAAAAAGATTCTGTATTTGAAGCAGATGTTATAGACTTATTTAGAAATATTAGAACTAATGATGAAGAAGGTTTAGTGGAATTAATTATTTCTACAAATTTTGATTTAAAAAATACATTGTCTAAAATTTTTATAAAAAAAAATATATAGTGAGGTATAAAAACATGATCGAACGTTATTCTCGCCCAGAAATGGCGAACATTTGGACTGAAGAAAATAAATACCGTGCTTGGCTTGAGGTGGAAATCTTAGCTGACGAGGCATGGGCTGAGTTGGGAGAAATCCCTAAGGAAGATGTGGCTTTGATTCGCGAAAAAGCGGACTTTGATATCGACCGTATTTTGGAAATTGAGCAGCAAACTCGTCACGATGTGGTTGCCTTCACACGTGCGGTTTCTGAAACTCTTGGCGAAGAGCGCAAGTGGGTTCACTATGGTTTGACTTCTACTGACGTGGTCGATACGGCCTATGGTTACCTATACAAACAAGCCAACGACATCATCCGCAAGGACCTTGAAAACTTCCTCAACATCATCGCTGACAAGGCCAAGGAGCACAAGTTCACCATCATGATGGGTCGTACCCACGGTGTGCACGCGGAGCCGACAACTTTTGGTCTTAAATTGGCGACTTGGTACAGCGAAATGAAGCGCAACATCGAGCGTTTCGAGCATGCGGCTGCTGGCGTGGAAGCTGGTAAGATTTCTGGTGCGGTTGGGAACTTTGCCAACATCCCACCATTCGTTGAAAAATACGTCTGCGATAAATTGGGTATCCGTGCTCAAGAAATCTCTACACAGGTCCTTCCTCGTGACCTTCATGCTGAGTACTTTGCAGTTCTTGCGAGCATCGCAACTTCTATCGAGCGGATGGCAACGGAGATCCGTGGTCTTCAAAAATCTGAACAACGTGAAGTGGAAGAATTCTTTGCCAAAGGTCAAAAAGGATCTTCAGCAATGCCTCACAAACGCAACCCGATCGGTTCTGAAAACATGACCGGTCTTGCGCGTGTGATCCGTGGTCACATGGTCACAGCTTATGAAAACGTAGCCCTTTGGCATGAACGTGATATCTCTCACTCATCAGCTGAGCGTATCATTGCACCAGACACAACTATCTTAATTGACTACATGCTCAACCGTTTCGGAAATATCGTTAAGAACTTGACGGTCTTCCCAGAAAACATGATCCGCAACATGAACTCTACATTTGGTTTGATCTTCAGCCAACGTGCGATGTTGACTTTGATTGAAAAAGGCATGACACGTGAGCAAGCTTACGACCTTGTTCAACCGAAGACTGCTCAATCATGGGATAACCAAGTAGACTTCAAACCACTTCTTGAAGCAGATCCAGAAGTGACTTCTCGTCTCACTCAAGAAGAAATCGACGAAATCTTCAACCCAAGCTACTACACCAAACGGGTGGATGAAATTTTTGAACGCATCGGTTTGGGTGACTAATCGCAACGAAAAAGGGAATTTGAAAAATAGACGAAAGAGGCTGGGACAAAAGTCCTAGCCTCTCAATTATTTTTGGATTGTCGAGCA
>CAUCUH010000017.1:0-20636 GCA_958445905.1 uncultured Streptococcus sp. | reverse complement strand
AATCTTCCTCTACATAGATTGGCATATCTCCCACAATTTCAATGTGGTGGTCGTTGGCAT
This sequence comes from uncultured Streptococcus sp., assembly GCA_958445905.1. Lineage (GTDB taxonomy): Bacteria > Bacillota > Bacilli > Lactobacillales > Streptococcaceae > Streptococcus. Next base: position 20,576 of record CAUCUH010000017.1, on the reverse strand, counting down.
AAGCTTTCAAGGCCAACCATTGTTGGAAGAAGAAGAATTGAGTTACACGATGGTAAGTCAATTTATCAACCAATTCTTCACGGTATTTAGCCAAAGCTTTTGGCTCACGCGCACGAATAGCTGCATCTGGCCACTCTGTCCAAGCTTTCAAATCAAAGTGTTCTTTAATAGCCATGTATTCTGCGAAGAGCTCCAACCAAGAAGCATTGGCTTCACAAAATTCTTGGAATTCTTTTTGATCACTTGATTTTAAGAAATTCGCAACTGCTTTTTCAAGCAAGGGACGACGTTGTTCAAAAACCTTTGCATAATCCACTTGAGTAGGATCTTGACCAAAGTCCACTCCTTTAAGGTCTGCTTCTGTTAACAAACCTTGCTCGATCAAAAGATCGAAATCAATAAAATGAGTGTTCCCAGCAAAAGCTGAGAAAGATTGGTATGGAGAATCTCCATAACTAGTTGTACCAAGCGGCAAGATTTGCCAGTAACGTTGCTTGGTCCGAACGAGGAAATCAACAAAATCATATGCTGATTGTCCGAATGATCCGATTCCGTATTGTCCAGGAAGGGAAGAAATGTGCATCAAAACACCACTTTGACGTTTTTTCATGGGTTACCACCTCTTTTTATTTCTTTGAAGCCTGCGATTCGGTGCACGGTATGGGTATCGTTGCAGAGTCGTATCCAGCTCTCAAGCGGCTCTACTCTTTGTTAAAATCGAACAGGCGCAACTCAGTTTACGCAATTTTTGCGAAAACGTTTGCGTACCATGTCATTATAAACTTTTTCCATATTTTCTGCAAGGGGTTTCTTAAAAAACTTTATATCTTTTTTAAAAAAGCCCCTTATCACTAGTTTAGTATTTATTATTAGCAATGTCAATGAATTAGCGGTTTTTATAGAAGAAAGTTTAGAATTAAAATATTTTTAAAAAAATTGTTTAAAACTACTTGCAAACGTTTTCGCCTTGTGATATACTTAAGACGTTTTAGGAAAACGTTTGTCTAAAACGGTTTCTAATTATTATCTTTTTTTATTCTTTAGGAGGAATAAATCATGAAACGTACAATTTTACGTAGTGCTGCTGTACTTGGTACAGTTGGTTTTGCCGGCTTCTTACTTGCTGCTTGTAGCAATAACTCATCAGGTTCTTCTGAGGCAAGTAAAGAAATCAACGTCTATGTAGACAAAGGCTACAAATCTTATGTTGAAGAAGCTGCAAAAGCTTTTGAAAAAGAAAATGGCGTAAAAATTAACATCAAGACTGGTGATGCTCTTGGTGGATTGGATAACCTTTCTCTTGATAACCAATCTAAAAAAGCTCCAGACGTAATGATGGCTCCATACGACCGTGTAGGTGGTCTTGGTAGCGATGGTCAATTGGCTGAAGTGACATTAAACAAAGATAGCCATACAGATAAAACAACTGAAGCTCTTGTAACAAACGGTGGTAAAGTTTACGGTGCACCTGCTGTCATCGAAACATTGGTTCTCTACTATAACAAAGATCTTTTAAGCGAAGCTCCAAAAACATTTGGTGATCTTGAAAATCTTGCAAAAGATAGCAAGTACGACTTCGCTAGCGAACCTGGTAAAACAACTGCCTTCTTAGCTGACTGGACAAACTTCTACTACACTTACGGTTTACTTTCAGGTAACGGCGGTTATGTGTTTGGTAAAGACGGTACAGATCCTAAAGATATTGGATTGAACAACCAAGGTTCTATCGATGGTATCGAATATGCAAAAACTTGGTATGCTAAATGGCCAAAAGGTTTGCAAGATACAAAAGCTGCTGCTAACTTCATCCAAACACAATTCCAAGAAGGTAAAACAGCTGCTATCATCGATGGCCCTTGGAAAGCTGCTTCATTGAAAGAAGCTAAAGTAAACTACGGTGTCGCAACGATTCCAACTCTTCCAAACGGAAAACAATACTCTGCCTTTGGTGGTGGTAAAGCTTGGGTTATCCCTGCAGGTGCGAAAAACCTTGATGGCGCTCAAAAATTCATTGACTTCTTGACAAGTACTGACCAACAAAAAGCTTTGTTTGACAAGACCAATGAAGTTCCTGCCAACACAGAAGCTCGTAAATATGCGGTTAGCAAAAACGATGAATTGACAACTGCCGTTGTTGATCAATTCAAGAATGCTCAACCAATGCCAAATATCTCAGAAATGAGTGCTGTTTGGGATCCAGCTGCTACTATGCTTTTCGATGCTGTAAGTGGTAAAAAATCTGCAAAAGCATCTGCTGACGATGCAGTGAAATTGATTAAAGAAACCATCGAACAAAAATTCGGTAGCAAATAAGACAGTTTTTAGGTGTGAGTAAGAGGTTGGAGACAAAGTCCCAACCTCTTATGTTCAATTTTCAAACACAACTTACTGTCTGACTTGTCTTCTTGCTCTCTAGCAAGGACATTATAAGGAGATTTGAATGACTACAGAACAAAACCCTAAAAAGGCTATGTGGCTCTCTTTGATCCCGGGTCTTGGGCAAATTTATAACAAACAAAAAACCAAAGGCTATATTTTTCTTGCCGTAACCATTCTCTTTCTCGCCTATTTCCTAGGAATTGGAGCTGGAGAATTAGCGAAATTGGTTACACTTGGAACCGTCCGTGGACAAGATAATTCTCTCTTTATCTTGATTCGTGGCGCCTTCCACTTGATCATTACCATTGTTTACTTCCTATTTTATGCCTTAAATATTAAGGATGCTGGAACAGTTGCTAAACGCATCAACAACGGGATTGCCGTTCCAAAAACCTTGAAAGAAATGGTTCAAGCCATCTATGAAAATGGCTTCCCATATTTATTGATTATTCCTTCATACATTGCTATGACATTTGCGATTATCTTCCCAGTTTTAGTAACTTTGATGATTGCCTTTACCAACTACGACTTCAAACATACCGCTCCAACAACCTTGCTTGATTGGATCGGGTTCCAAAACTTCACTAATATGTGGACCTTGAGTACCTTCCGCTCAGCCTTTACATCGGTTCTTGGCTGGACCTTGATTTGGGCCCTCGCAGCTTCTACTCTTCAAATCGTACTCGGTATCTTGACCGCTATTGTTGCAAACCAACCATTCGTAAAAGGAAAACGAATCTTTGGGGTTATCTTCTTGCTCCCATGGGCTGTTCCAGCCTTCATCACTATCTTAACTTTCTCAAATATGTTTAACGATAGTGTCGGTGCTATCAATGCACAAGTTATCCCATTGTTTGCGAAGATCTTCCCATTCTTAGATGGCGTTTTGATTCCTTGGAAAACAGATCCTACCTGGACAAAAATTGCTTTGATTATGATGCAAGGTTGGCTCGGCTTCCCTTACATCTACGTCTTGACTTTAGGGATTCTTCAATCTATTCCAAACGATCTTTACGAAGCTGCTTATATTGATGGTGCCAACGGTTGGCAAAAATTCCGCAGCATCACTTTCCCAATGATTATGGCTGTTGCAGCTCCAACTTTGATCAGTCAATATACCTTCAACTTTAATAACTTCTCCATCATTTACTTGTTTAACGATGGGGGACCTGGTTCTGTCGGAGGAAACGCCGGATCTACAGATATCTTGATCTCATGGATCTACAAGTTGACAACCAATTCTTCTCCTCAATATTCAATGGCTGCAGCGGTAACCTTGATTATCTCTGTGATTGTGATCTCAATCTCTATGGTTGCCTTCAAGAAACTACATGCATTTGATATGGAGGATGTATAAAATGAAAAATTCAGTTCAATTTAAACGCCGCCTCAATCATTTCTTGACTTACCTGTACATGGTGGTTCTTTCAATCGTTATCATTTATCCATTGTTGATTACGGTTCTATCAGCCTTCAAATCAGGGAATGTCAGTGCCTTTACACTTGATTTTAGTGGCAATCTTAGTTTTGATAACTTCTCAAAACTTTTCTCTGAAACCCATTATGGCACTTGGTATATGAACACCTTGGTTATCGCCATTATCACCATGATTGTACAAACAAGTATCGTTACCTTCGCAGGTTACGCATACAGCCGTTACAATTTCTTGGCGCGTAAACAAAGTTTGGTCTTCTTCTTGATTATTCAAATGGTCCCAACCATGGCAGCCCTCACAGCCTTCTTCGTTATGGCTTTGATGCTGAATGCCTTGAACCAACCTTGGTTCTTGATCTTCCTTTATGTTGGTGGTGGTATTCCAATGAATGCCTGGTTGATGAAGGGATACTTTGATACTGTTCCAATTTCCCTCGATGAATCTGCGAAATTGGATGGAGCTGGACACTTCCGTCGCTTCTGGCAAATCGTCCTTCCTCTTGTTCGTCCAATGATTGCCGTTCAAGCACTTTGGGCTTTCATGGGGCCTTTCGGAGACTATATCTTGTCTAAATTCTTGCTTCGTGACGAAGTGAACTATACGGTAGCCGTTGGTCTTCAAACCTTTATCAGTGACCAAAAAAATCAAAAAATCGCCTTCTTTGCAGCCGGTGCTATTTTGATCGCGGTTCCAATCTGTATCTTATTCTTCTTCCTACAAAAGAACTTTGTTTCAGGCTTGACAGCTGGTGGAGATAAAGGATAAAATAGAATCTTATTTCAAGCACATTTTATTTTTAAGTTGAGGGTAGTATGGTGGATGCTTTACTACCCTTCGTTAAGAATAAAATCAATGCAAAGAGATTTCTCTTTGCATTTCTGATACTCTTATATTTAGAAAGGTCATCTTATGCCCTATCCTTTTAATTATTTCGCAAGTATCTTCAATTTCCGCTCTTCTTTTGCAAACCGCAAAAAACTGAGCTGGTTCCAAATGATTTTTACTTCTTTCTTTCTAATCTCTATCACACTATTACCTGTGGCTCTGCAAAATGCTCAACTCAAAACCTATCCTTTGACAACCTTTGTCAGTGATGTGTTTGATCCCTTATCAAATGACGTCATGAAAGATATCCAAGAACACGTCGTGATCAAAGACCAAGAGCTCACCTATACAGGAACTAGCCCTGTACACAAGACTTCAAAAGGACAGGTTGTCTTGGGCCAAGAAGCAAAGGCTAGTAAAGGCAAGGAGTTAACCCTCCATTTTGGTCGCAAACAGTTGACCATCTCAAAAGAAAATAAAGAACTCGCTACCGTCTCATACCAGGCTATCAATCAAGAGAGCCTCCGGGATAAAAAAAGCTTCACTCAAGCTATCTCTAGCGATTGGTTCCGTGAAAACCGACTTCCTGTCAGTCTCTTTCTCGTGATTTTCTCTGGCTTCTTATCGACCGTCAATTATTTGATTCTCATCGTAGGGGCATCTTTCTTCCTCTACTTGACACGAAAATCTCGACTCTTTTCACTACAAACTTTCAAGGAATGTTTCAATTGTATTCTGAATTGCTTGGGACTCCCTATTTTACTAAGTGTCCTCATCAGTTTACTATTCCATCAAGTATTTACTACGACGATCATGATCCAAAATGTCTTATTTGTACTCTATCTTGCTATGGTGTTTTATAAGACCCACTTCCGTGATCCAGACTATCACCGCTAGGAGGTTTTCTCATGCGTGTTACCATCAAAGATGTGGCGAAACTCGCTGGCGTCGCGCCTTCAACTGTCACGCGCGTCATCCAAAATAAATCCACGATTAGTGATGAAACAAAAAAACGAGTCCGTGAGGCCATGGTCGAGTTGGATTACCATCCCAATCTTAATGCTCGCAGCCTTGTCAGCCAATCTAGTCAAGTCATTGCTTTGGTTCTTCCAATCGATAGTGACGTTTTCTACCAGAATCCTTTCTTCCCAACTGTTTTAAGAGGAATTACCCAGATCGCGTCAGACAATGATTATGCCATCCAAATCTGTACGGGGCAAAATGAAGAACGGCGGCTCGACAACCTCAAACAACTCATCTACGGAAATCGTGTAGATGGTTTGATTTTCCTTTATTCCAACCCGAATGATCCCCTCGTTGAATTTGCGATCAAAGACAAGTTCCCCTTCCTCATTCTCGGAAAGGCAGCTTCACCTTTTGTATCACTAGTGGATAATGATAATATCAAGGCTGCATTTGATGCGACGGATTATTTCATTCAACAAAACTACCGAAAAATTGCTTTTATCGGGGGAAACAAAGAACTGTTCGTATCTCAAGACCGCTACGAAGGTTATAAAGAAGCCCTCCAAAAAGCAGGGATTCCTCTGGATGAAAAACTGGTTCATTTCTCATTTGGCTTTATGTTGGAAGACAATTCTTATCAAATGATGGAAAGCCTTCCCCTAGCAGAGTTAGATGCCATCATGACAACCGATATTCTCGTTGCTGAAGGGGTGCGTCAATACCTATTAGAACACCAGCTGACAATCCCGATTATTTCCTTTGATTCGATCAAGCCACGACTCGATATTGAAGCCTATATTGACATCAATGCGGTGGAACTCGGACGTGAGTCTGTTCGGACAATTCTACAAATTATCAAGGATCACAAAGAAGGAAAAACCGTTTGCTACCGTCAATTGATTGACCATACCATTACGAAACTTTAGGAGTCTTTATGTCTACATTTACTGCTTATTTAGATGACCAAGACCTGATTCGTATCCAAAAAAGAGAGGAGCATATCCTTCCTTTTTATTTGGAAACAAACCAAGGTCGTCTTGCCTTAATCCCTGTCAAAACGTCAAGTGGAGCGACTGATACAGGAGACTATTTCTTAAGCCCGATTCCGCTTGAACTGGGAGAAGAGTACACCATCTACGATGCTGCTGGAAATTCTTCTATTCTCCACTATCGTCAAATTGTTCGCAAACCCATTTTTGATCAAACCTTCACCTATAGTGGAGAAGATCTAGGAAGTTTCTACACACCACGTCAGACGCAATTTAAATTCTGGGCACCGATTTCGCAAGATGTGACCCTCCATATCCAAGATCAGGTCTATCATATGAATCGTACGGAAAACGGTGTCTGGGAACTCGTGCTCAAAGGGGATTGGGAAGGAGCTGCCTACCACTATGAGTTTCGTGTCAATGGCCTAGAACGCCGGATTCACGATCCTTATGCTCTATCCTCTTTAGCGAATTCTGGAGATAGCTTGGTCATCGACCGGAAGAAAATCACACGTCCTATCAGGCGTGCCACTCGTCAATTAGATCCGACAGAAGCAATCATCTACGAGATGAGCGTTCGGGATTTCTCTGCCCAAAAAGAGGCTGGCTTTAAACACCCTGGTAAGTTTAAAGGCTTGACAGAGTCACCCCAACTCAATGGCCAGGTCCTTGGATTTGATTACCTTCAAAAACTGGGCATTACCCATGTACAGTTACTTCCTGTCTATGATTTCGGTAGTGTCGATGAAGAGGATCAATGGAAAGCCTACAACTGGGGTTATGATCCTGTCCAATACAATGTTCCAGAAGGAAGCTATGCGAGTGATCCTAACGATCCTTATGCGCGAATCCTGGAGCTCCAAGACACTATTGACACCTATCACCGCGCCAATCTGAGTGTCATCATGGATGTAGTCTACAATCACGTCTACCAGGCCGATGAGTATGCTTTTGAACAGATCGTTCCTGGTTATTTCTACCGTTATAATGCAGAGGGAGAGCGGACCAATGGAACCTTCTGTGGAAATGACGTAGCAAGTGAACGCTCCATGGTGAGACACTATATCAAGCAATCTCTCAAACAATGGGTTTCCCTCTACGGCTTTGATGGTTTCCGCTTTGACTTGATGGGAATCCTAGACATTCAAACCATGACAGAGATTGCAGAAGAACTCCGTGAAATCTATCCTAACATCTATCTCTATGGGGAAGGGTGGAAGATGGATACAGGCCTCTCTGAAGACCAGCTCGCTCACCAATATAACGCGAAACGATTACCAGCCTTTGGCTTTTTCAGTGATAACTTCCGGGATACGATCAAGAGAACACTTGTAGCTGGTCACCGTCGTGAGAGTCAACATCCTGCGAATGATTTTGCGAACATTCTAACGGCGAATGTCGGGAAGCTAGGGCCTGCTCATTTCACCCAACCTCAACAAGCCATTCAGTACGTCGAATGCCACGACAATGCAACTGTTTTTGATTATTTCCAACTTGAAAAGGAAGAGATTCGTTTAGAAGATCGAAAAGCTCTCTCACGTCTCGCGCTTCATTTGGTACTATTATCTCAAGGAGTGCCGTTTATCCATGCCGGTCAAGAATTTTACCGCACAAAAGGGCTCGAAGACAACACCTATAATCTACCAGATAATCTCAACCAATTGGACTGGACATCCCTTCCAAAATGCCAAGAAGAAATTGCTTTTCTTGAAGAATTGATTGCTTATCGGAAATCACAGCCACTCCTTCGTTTGAAAAAAGGGCAAGAGATTCGCGACTACTGTGATGTCAAATGGTTGTCTGATCATCATTTGATCTACACGATTGAGAAAGATCGTGAAAAAATAACGATTCTTGTCAATATCGGTGATCAAGAACAGACCTATCAACATCCGAGCGATAGTCAGCTGTTATTTGCCTATCCTCATGCCAACCTAAAAACCCCTATTCCTAAAGGAAAGGAACTTTCTATTCCTGCCCATAGTTGGCTCCTTCTCCATGAAACTGAATCAACAAAATAAAGGTCACCACAATGTGGTGACCTTTATTTTTATTCTTCTGTTTCCACAAAGCGTCCAATGATATGAACGTTTTCTGAAATGGTGATAAAAGCCTGAGGATCAGCTTTTTTCATAATATATTTGAATTCATTAAACTCTGCACGCGTAATAACTGTCAACAGAACCGCTTTTTCCTGATGGTTATAGGTTCCTTCTGCATTGTGGATAATGGTTGCCCCACGATGCAATTTTTTATGAATCTTTTCAATAATGGCATCTGGCTGGCTCGTTACGATCATTGCCTGCATCCGTTTTTGCTTGGTAAAGACAGCATCCGTTACTCGACTCGATACGAAGATGGTAATCATAGAGTAAAGAGCATACTTCCAACCAAAGGTCAGACCAGCGATCAACATAATGGTCCCATTGACCAAAAAGGAGATACTGCCGACATTCTTTCCTGTCCGTTTTCGAATCGTCAAACTGACAATATCCGTTCCTCCACTGGAAATGTTGTTCCGAAGAGCAAAACCAATCCCTGTTCCCATGACAACCCCACCAAATAGGGCATTCATGATCGGATCGTTGGTCAACGTAATCACTGGCACGAACTGAATAAAGAGGGAACTCATCGAAACCGTAATAAAGGTAAAGATGGTAAATTTATGGCCAATTTGATACCAAGCCACAATCATCAAAGGGATATTGATGGCATAAAAGGTCAAGGAAACTGGAATCGTAAAGCCAATAAAGCGTTGGCTCAGAACAGATAAAATCTGAGCTAGACCTGTTGCACCGCTGGAGTATACATGTCCTGGTTGAAAGAAGAAGTTGACGGCAATCGCTGATAGAAAACCATACAGCAAGGAAGCTGACACTTTTTCATCGTATTTCTCACGGGAGATGCTCTTCAGCACGCGCAATAATTTAATGTTATAAGCTAGTCGCCGCACATGATAGCGAAATAGCTTATGAAAGCGAATTTTTTTCATTTTCAATCCATCGATTAGAAGAAAAGGAAAATCTTAGAGCAACTGATTCCTAGACTCTCCCTTTTCTCTCTTGTCCTATTCTTGCTCTGCTACTTCTACTTGAAGATTTAACTCATCCAATTGCTTTTCAGAAACGACAGAAGGAGCTTGTGTCATTGGATCTGTCGCCTTGTTATTCTTCGGAAAGGCAATGACTTCCCGAATATTATCTTCACCTGCAAGAAGCATCACGAAGCGGTCCAAACCAATCGCCAATCCTCCATGTGGTGGGAAACCATAATCCATTGCTTCCAACAAGAAACCAAATTGTTCATTGGCAGCTTCTTTTGTAAATCCAAGTGCCTTAAACATCCGTTCTTGTAAATCTTTATGATTAATCCGTAGGCTTCCTCCACCTAATTCATAGCCATTTAAGACGATATCATAGGCAATTGCTCGAACTTTTGAAAGATCTCCTTCCAATTCATGCTCTGTTTCAGCTTGTGGGAGTGTAAATGGATGGTGAGCAGACATATAACGGCCTTCTTCTTCAGACCATTCAAACATTGGCCAATCCACTACCCAAAGGAAGTTGTATTGATTGTTGTCAATCAAGTCAAGCTCTTTCGCAAGACGAACACGCAAAGCACCAAGCGTTGCATTGGCTACTTCAAGAGTATCTGCCACAAAGAGAACTAGATCTTTGTCTTCTAACTGTAAAGCAGCTGTCAAGTCACTTGTCAAGTCTGTCAAGAACTTCGCAACAGGACCATTCAAAGCACCCTCAGCATATTTCACCCAAGCAAGACCTTTTGCACCGTATTGCTTCGCAACTTCTGTCAATTTATCGATGTCTTTACGAGAGTAATGATCCGCTGCACCTTTGACAACAATCGCCTTAACTGCTGGAGCTTCTGAGAAGACTTTGAAGTCTACACCCTTGACAAGCTCTGTCAAGTCTTGGAGCAACATTTCAAAACGTGTATCTGGTTTATCTGAACCATACAAGGCCATCGCATCATCATAATTCATCCGTGGGAATGGGAGTGTTACTTCAATTCCCTTGGTTTCTTTCATGACACGGGCAATTAAGCCTTCTGTGATATCCTGGATTTCTTGATCACTCAAGAAAGAAGTTTCCAAGTCGACCTGTGTAAACTCAGGTTGACGGTCTCCCCGTAAATCCTCATCACGGAAACACTTCACGATTTGATAATAGCGATCAAATCCAGCATTCATCAATAATTGTTTTGTAATCTGAGGACTTTGTGGAAGGGCATAGAAATGACCCTTATTGACACGGGAAGGAACCAGGTAGTCACGTGCTCCTTCTGGAGTTGACTTAGAAAGAAACGGTGTTTCCACATCAATAAATTCTAATTCATCCAAGTAATTGCGGATTGAATGGGTTACTTTTGCACGGAGTTTGAGGTTTTCCAACATCTCAGGACGACGAAGGTCTAAGTAGCGGTAACGAAGACGGGTATCATCATTGGCTTCAATTCCGTCCTTGATTTCAAATGGTGTAGTTTTTGCAGTATTGAGAACCGTAATAGCTTCCACTTTGAGTTCTACTGCTCCTGTAGGCAAGTTTGGATTAGCTTGTTCACGAGCTTCTACAAGACCTGTCACTTCTACAACATATTCACTACGGATGCTTTCAGCTGTAGCCATTACTTCTGCACTAACTGTTTCTGGATTGATCACCAATTGCATGATTCCTTCGCGGTCGCGTAGATCGATAAAGATCAAACCACCCAAGTCACGACGACGGCTAACCCATCCTTTCAAGGTAATACGAGTTCCAATGTGTTCTTCACGAACACGTCCAGCATACATTGAACGTTTCATTTCTAATTAATCTCCAAACTAATATTCTTCCTTCTATTTTACCATAAAGACCAGCAGAAAGTGGCCTTTAGTTCAACTTTTTCAGTCACCAACTTCTTTAGTTATCGTGGCTCTCTTCTTTCTTTTTGGGATCATCGTAGAGAGTGGGTGCTAGCACCTTCATTAAAGTCGCCGTCCCAAATCGCAAGACAGCTGCTGCTAGTCCAAAAATAGGGGATAGGTAGCGGAAAAAGAAATCTCCCCTAAGTACATAGGTCATGCCACCCACAATAAAAAAGATCACAATTCCCTGAACGATTGCGTAAAACCAAATTTTTTTCACACTATTCTCCTTTTCACAAACCAGCTGACTTATCCACTGTTTTTTATCACTTATCCACAAAAATGTGGATAACTTTCACCTTTTGCTCCCTCAAAAGAGGAAGTGTCATCAGCACCAGGACTTGTTTTCATCCATTTACAAGGAAGTTTCCCACAGCCTGTGGATAACTCTCTTGCTCGTTTGTGACTTTCTCGTCACTTTCCTCACAAATCAAGGAGCCAGGATTTGATCCTGCCCCCTTTGATCAAGCATTATTTAAATTCGTCTGGTGTCCCTTTATATTGAGCCCAGTCTTTACTGAAGAAGCGATCATTTAGATGGTAAGTTGGTGCTTTTTCAGCCTTTGTGACAAAGGGATTGACCGCTTTATCAAAGGCTAGCCAACCATTCCATCCCATATGAATCGTATCTTCCATAAAGTAGGGCTGATCACCATCTTTAGAAAAGTCTGCAATATTGGTGAATCCTTGACTTTCCAATTGGTAACGAATCTTTTGAACAGCCTGTTCATATTTTTCTTGGCTCAAGCCTGTGTATTTCATCCATTTGGCATTAACTGGAGGAATGACAAAGATGACATTGGTCCGAGATTTAGCAAACTGGTCTAGAACCAATTGCAAGTCATTGTACTCAGGAGATTGAACATAGGATTCGTTTTTTTGGAAACCTTTAAGTTTCTTCAACTTCATTTTTAAACGAGTATTGTAAAAATGATTGCTGATTCCAAGGTCGTTGTTATTGGTTTTGACTTTTGCTTCAGCCGTTGCAATTTCTTCCAATTTCTCATATGAGAATTGATCTGGTAAATCTTGTAGACGTTTTTTGACCTTCTTATCGTAATTCCCGTTTGTACGCGTTGCAAGATTACTAAATAAAGCATCTTCGCGTTGGACAAGGTGGGAAACAAGCTGGTTCAAAGACTGATCAAATCTGGAAATTTTCTTTCCTTGAGAAATGTTCGTTACAACACTTTGAAAGGCGACATTTGGATACTGTTGTAACAGACGCTTTGCAGCATACTGGGATGCAGCATCCTGTTGGTGATTGGCAATAAAGCTATTCAACTGATCGCTATTAAAGAATTGTTGAAAGGCAGAGGAATCATAGCCCTTCTTGGTGAACCATTGCGGAGAAACCACATAAACAGCTGTATTGTCCTTGAGTTCTGGCAAAATCTGTTGCATCCCAAAATACTGGTTCAAAGAAGCCGCACCACGTTCTCCTAAAAAGTAGGGTCTGTAATTGCGGTCATATTTTTCAGCCAAAACTGCTGGATGCACCACATCAAAACGCAACCACTCACTGGAGCCGAAATAAGGAACAAAGCGATGCTGTGGATCAGAAAGTGCTTCTTGTTTCTTTGTACGACTCTTGAATCCTTCTGCATTCAAACTAACCGCAGCTTTTTTCTCTTCGGTATAGTTGTGCTTATGATTGATTGGATAAAAGAATAATAAAGCTGCTACCATGAGGAGCGCGCAAAATACGGGCCCTAAAATCAGCCACAAACGCTTAAGCATTCTGAAGCTCCGTTACACCTTCTACGATCTTGTTAGCAGTATTCCAATCATCGCGTCCAAATTCAGATACAGGAACACGGATGCCAAAGCGATTTTCCAATTCCACAATCAATTCGACTGTTCCCATACTATCAAGGACACCCGCATCAAAGAGATCCTCATCCATCATGTCTGAGACATCTTCCATAAACAATTCGTCAATAATTTCAATTACTTGTGATTTTACATCCATTTTTCTATTCTCCTTTTATTTCAATTTTGGAAACCATTGTTGATCCAAGAATCCTGAGAAAATCAGGAAGGACAGCATCACTGTGTTAAAGGTGATAAAGATCCCTAAAGCTTTGGTCCAACGATTGTCCGGTATAGGATCCAATCCTTTTGCTTTTCTTTCTTTATTGATGGTCTTTTTCTTGCGAATCCAAGCATCATTGATGACCAGTCCAAGCCCATGGAAGAGCCCATAAGCGATGTAGTACCAGGTCACCCCGTGCCAGAAGCCCATAACCAACATATTGATAATATAGGCAACATTTGAAGTGGTAATTCGGCTCTTGAATAATTTATTACGCATCAATACCATCACGAGACGCATAAAGACAAAATCACGGAACCAGAAAGATAAACTCATATGCCAACGATTCCAGAATTCCTTTAAGTCACGTGATTTAAAAGGACGATCAAAGTTGATGGGACTTTTAATCCCCATCAGATTAGAAGCTGCTAAAGCAAACATCGAATAACCCGCGAAGTCAAAGAAGAGGTCAAAGCCATAAACATACATGACTCCCAGCGTTCCGATATTGAAGAATCCACCTTGAGACAAGGCATAGGTCTGCACATGGCCTAACAATAAGTGGCCAAAAATATGAGCTAGGATAAATTTATAAAGGAAGCCATACATGATATACTTAACAGCTTGCTCCAACATATCCAATAATTCTTCACGCTCAGGAATGGTTTTATAATCCTCATTAAAACGCTTGAAACGATCAATCGGCCCACTTGAGAAGGTCGGCATAAAGAGCATAAAGCGTAAGAATTCCCAAAGTGTGAATTCTTTCAAGACACCATCTCGCATTTCGATGATCATTCCGACAGCTCGGAAGGTTAAATACGAAATCCCTAAAAAACCAAACAAGGATTGGTGCCCATTCTTGATTGCTGGCTCTACCTTAACAAAGATCAGGGGCAAGACAGACAAGAAGGAATGAAGATAGAAAATCCACTTGTTGTCCGCTTTCTGACGATAGATTTTGTAGGAATACACAATCAAGATTTGCCAGACTACGTAAAAGAGCAGGGCATAAATTTGCTTGAGATTCGAACCTGTCAGCATCAAAATGATAAAGATCAGACTCACAAGTCCTTCATATACCGGAAATCTCTTTTTGAAAAAGAGGCCCACAAAGATCGGCAAAAAAGCTAGAATGAGGTAGATAAAATAGATCGGTGTTCCATAGTGTTCTAAATGAGGGAGCTGTTTCAAAAACTCGATCATCGGTTATTAACCTCGCTAATCAACCCTTTGATGTCGATTTTCCCGTTTGGTGTTAATGGCAGGCTGTCACGATAGAGGAATTTTGAAGGCATCATATAAGACATCATGATGTTTTCTAAATCTTCCTTAATGGCTTTCGTGATATCAATTTCGCGCTCAAATTGTTCTTTGACACCCTCTTTTAAGATGACATAGGCCAAGAGATTTTGGACCTTGTGATCTTTATTATAACGCGGTACTGCGACTGCTGAGTCAATATACTTCGATTTATTCAAGTTTTGAGAGACATCCTCTAGCTCGATACGATAACCGTTAAACTTGATTTGGAAGTCCATCCGTCCACCGTAGAGAAGGAGGCCTTCATCCGTCATGGTTCCGACATCTCCTGTATGGTAGGCTGGAAGACCTTCAAATTCGAAGAAAGCTTCTGCTGTTTTCTCTGGATTATTCATATAACCTTTTGAAACGGCTGGGCCAGATACGATGATCTCCCCTTGCTCACCATTTGGCAATTTGTTTCCTGCCTCATCAATGATGAAGGTTGGAGAATCTTCTTTGGTGTAACCAATTGGCAGACGTTTCAAAGTAGCTAACATCTCATCTGTTACGGCTACAGCTGAAAGAGCTACAGTTGCCTCAGTTGGGCCGTAGGCATTGATGATGCGCGCATTTGGGAAACGCTCGCGCAATTTCTGAGCCGTTTTAACGGTCAACTCTTCCCCATCAAAATAGAAATGGGTGATACCTGGCATTTTTTCAGCATTGAAATCTTCAGACAACATGGCCATATCTGCAAAAGATGGTGTTGAAGTCCAGATCGCAATCGGAAGGGAAAAGATGGTCGCGAAGAGTTGTTTGAAGTCTTGAGTAATGGCTGATGGAAGAGCAAAAAGGGTTCCTCCAAGAGCCAAGGTCGGTGCCCAGTACATGACAGACAAGTCAAAGGAATAGGGCGGTTGCGCCAACATTTGCGGACGCTCTGGCGTTGCAAATTCCTTGTCCGTAATCATCCAGTTGGTAAAGCTGAGCAAGTTATCGTGCGAAATTTGCACCCCTTTTGGTTTCCCAGTTGTCCCTGAGGTAAAGATGATGTAGTAGCTATCATCCCCTTTGACTGGATGTTGCAAGTCATAGGCATGCTGAGCCGCATAAGCTTCACGCACTTGCTCCAAGGACATGATTGGAGCAGCTGGGTTTTCCAATGGAAATTCATTGATGGCAATAATCAAGCTTGGCTCTGCTACTTCAACAATGGCAGACACGCGCTCCAAGGCAGAGTGGCTATCAATTGGGATATAGGCATGGCCAGATTTTGTCAAGGCCACAAAGGTTGCTAACATTTCATATTCTTGACCACCAAAGACCACTACAGGTGACTTTTCAGGAAGTCCCATTTGGTCGATGTGGGCAGCCAAGCTATCTGAATCAGCCTTCAATTGGCCATAGGTATGCTCCTCACCAAGGACATTGTAAACCGGATAGTCTGGTTGTAGTTGCGCATAACGTTCAATTGTCTCGATCATATCAGTAATTGGTTGGTTTGACACGGCTAGGAGTCTCCTTTTCTAAAATTCGTTGTAGATAAAGCCACCCTGACCTTGACCAAGGTAACTAAAGAAATAAAGTAGGGCTAGGAAAATGGCGAAATACAAGACCGTCTGCCCGATAAATTTATAAAGTGTTTTATGTTTCATAAGTTTCACTCTTCATTTTGATTGTTACTCACTATTTTACCATTTTTTATACCAAGTAAGCAATTTTAAACATAGTGAGAATGTCGTAGAAAACGTTATCATTTCAGACATTTATCCCTTCTAACCAAAGGATTTTTTTCTTTAATCAGTTTTTCTGATTGAAATCCTGTTTTATTTAACATTCCCCTGACGAATCAACTCCAGACACTTGTCCAGATCCACATTTCTCTCGAAATGGCTAGGTGTCCAAGGAATCTCTATATCGGGTAGAACACCCTGATCCGTCATCCCTTTCCCTTTATCCACGCTTAAACAGCGAGAGGTGGGAAACATTAAACAAAAATTGCCATAATCAACTGTACAACAATTAGAGTAGTCTAGAATCCCAAGAGTTGGTCGACCCACCACCGTTACCTTCTTAAACTGCTTCATCATCTGAACAAAGTTATCCCCAGATGAAGCACAATAAATATCTGATAAGATAAAGATCTGTTCAGGATAGTGACTTCCTCTGACCTCTGGGAAAAATTCCTCGCCTTCTCCCTTATATGCTACATAACCTTTTCCCCGATGGCGAAGCAAGTCCTCTTTCATATCTTCAAGCAGTTTAGCTGTTTCAGGACTAATTTCTTCCTGTTGCATCCAGTCCTCAAAGTCTTTCAAGCGCAGATCAACATTACGCTCCGTGTAGAGAATTTCCATGCCATCATCATCCCAATCAATGCCCTCATAGCCCTGATCCTTCTCTAAACCTAGATGTAATAGAGGGAAATATAAAGAATCTGTCCCTCCGCCGTTCTGTCGGACATCAATGATAAGAAACTTGACTTCCGTCATCATAGGTAAACACTCTTGATATACCCGACTAATAGCTCTCTCATCCATAAAGTTATCCAGACGAAGATAAAGAATCTCATCGTCTAATCGTTTCCAAAAAATCTGATCTTGGATCGGTTCTCGACTGGGTACTACTTTAATGGTCTTTTCTATCCCTTCTCGAAGCAGGGTGACACTCGTTGACTGAGAGACCAAATCTGCCCATTCTCGGTAGTGTCTTTCAGGGGTCTTACTGATAAAATAGTCTTTATGAAGAGACGTTACTTGCTCCAAGTCACTTCCATCCAGAGCTAGGATCTGATCTCCTACTTGAAGACCCGTATCTTCATTAGCTTCCTCAACATACAGTTTCTGTCCATTTATTCTCAAAAGAAACCCTTTTTGACTGGCCTTTTTATCTCGAAAGGAAACATGCCCGATCACCCCAAAACTAGCTAGGTAAGTCTTGACCTGATAAAGAAAGGCATCATCTGTCATATCATCTGTAATGTTTTCTCGAAAAGGCTCTGGATCGCATCCTTTTCGATCCTTGATAGTAGATGAATCATGGGTCATAATAGAGACGACATCTTCAAAAATAGCAGTCTTTTTCATAAAGGATTCCTTCAATTTTTTAGAAACAGTATACCACTTTTTCTTAAAAAGTTCTTAAAACCCTAAAAAACTATCCTAAAGTAGGATAGCCGTTATAGATTCTTTCTTTTCTTCGCTTTCTTTGTCAAAGCGACATCACAATTTTCAATCTCGCTAATCAATAGATTGGCAAGGGCAAAATCATCTATGTTTGATTTCATATTTACCTCATAGTTCAAGGTCAGTTGTTCTCCAGCTTGGGCCGTTGTGACAGATATAAAGTCAATTTCTGAACAACTTTGGTCCAACAACTGGCTGATTTGTTCTGCAACAGAATCTTGTTTTGTGACGGTAATGGTCAAATGACGGCGCCGTTGATGGTCTGCCTTACTCTGTTTGTTCTCTAATACAAGCCACACTCCTAGTAAAGAAAGGGTTGTTAAAATGGCCAATAAAAGATAACCCGAACCTGCAGCCAATCCTATAATCATGGCTAAGAAAATGGCAATCAATTCTCTCGAACCACTCGTAGCCGAACGAAAACGGATCAAACTAAAGGTCCCTGCCACTGCAATCGAGGTTCCCAAACTTCCATTGACCAAAAAAATCACTAAGGTCATCATAGAAGGAAGCAAGGTCAAACTAATGACAAACTCTCGAGTGTAAAGTGTTCGGTATTTATAGGTCCAAGATAGAGCCATCCCTAGAAAGAGGCTGACCAAAAGGGCCAGTAGTAAGCGCAAGGGATCCACCGTTGCTGTGGCATTATTAAAAATAGAATCAAATAGATTAGACATAGGCAGCACCTACCGTTTCTTGAACTGGTCTTGGGGCATAATCCAAGCCTTGTGATTTATGATAAGCACAGCTATATTTTGAAAATTTCTGCTTCACCAAACCATACTTCTCTAAAATATCCCTTAGCCATTTAGGTTCTTGGCCAGGAGCCTTAATTTCCATGATCACGAAGTCATCCTCTAGTAGAGGTTCTCCTTTCTTCCCATCAAAAAGGCTAACAGCCTGGTCTCGAAAGACTAGGTTTTGATCAATTGTCACGCGAATCTTCTGATAAGGATAACCCTGAATGGATTTCTTTTCTTTGAGAGACAAGCGATCGTAGTAAATGAACATCCGTGGTTCCAATCGATGACCATAACGTTTTCGCAATCTCTGAATCTCTTGCACTAAGTCTGGATCTTGTATCTGATGATCTACTTTCCCATCTGTCATCAAGTTGATAATGGCTTGCGAAGTGGCGACTAGACGGAATTTATGGCCAATTCCTTCTTCATCTTTTGACTTCACCTCTAGAAATACTGGACTGTCTGCTTGAGGTTTTTCTATATAAGTCCGCATCCGAATTTTTTCACGGCGGTGTTGTTTGGCAAGAGCATCTTGAATGACATCAAAATTTTCCGTATCAAAATAAATGTTTGAAATGGTTGAGGTTGGGTAATTATCTTCTACGACGTATTCTTTTAAGTCTTTGATCAAGTCCTTCACGTCATCTTTTGCGACGATATATTTTGTTTCGATTCGTTTGAAACTTGTCTCAATTGTTTTTTTCATGTTTCTTCTCCTTTAAGGGGGATCTATTGTTTCTAACCTTCGGTAAGTATGAATACGACTTACGTGCTTTCTAGTTTAATGGGACTTTCTTAACTGGTCATTAAGCCAAACTTAAAGAAAACTAAAGTTAAGGTTCCTTTCAGAAAAACTTTAGGAAACTTTCAGCTAGCAACTTTAGACTAGGAGCATATCAATTGAACGAGAGGAAAAGCTCATGAAATCAAACAAATGGAAATTTTTATTAACGGGGGCCGCAACCCTCACCTTACTGACAGCTTGTACCCAGGCGTCATCACAATCAGCTACAAAAAGCAATACTGCACAAACAACCACTACCTCTACTTCAAAAAATAAAACAAACAATTCCAACTATTTTACAGATAAGGACAAGGACAGCTCTTATGATGAAAGCAAAGCCTCTACTGTAAAACTGTCTGGTTCGTCTGCAAATGTATCAGGTGACGGCGTAGCTGTATCTGGATCAACTGTGACCATCTCAAAGGCTGGAACCTATGTCATCTCTGGTGAATCCGATGGGGTTCAAATCAAGGTCGAAGCGGGTGACTCAGATGATGTTCACATCGTCCTGAAAGGCGTTACCATGACCAACACCAACGCGCCAATTTCTGCTACGAAAGCAGGTCATGTCTACCTCACTCTAGCAGACGGCACGACCAATACCTTGTCTGATTCAAGTTCAAACAATGATGAAGACGCCGATGCAGTGATCTTCTCTAAAGGCGACCTCACCATCAATGGTTCAGGTACGCTCAACATTGACGCTAAGAAGAATAACGGGATCAAGGCCAATGACACTCTCCATATCACAGGTGGAACCTATAAGATCACGGCTGTAGGAGATGCCTTCAACGTCAATGATGAACTCAATATCACTGGCACGACCATGACCATCGATGCAGATGAAGATGCAGTCAAGGTGGATAATGATGAAGATACTTCGGTCGGAACCATGTATCTTTCAGATAACAAAATGACCATCACCGCAGGAGACGACGGAATCCATGCTTCTGGTGATCTGATCATCGATAGCGGAACCTATGAGGTAACAGAGTCTGTCGAAGGTCTCGAAGGAAAATCGATCACCATCAACGGTGGAGATATCACCATCTATGCAACCGATGA
>CAUCUH010000016.1:0-21140 GCA_958445905.1 uncultured Streptococcus sp. | reverse complement strand
TGATCGTCAGTTTTATCTATCTGGGCTTATCGGGATCGATCAAGACGAGCTTTCAGCAGGTGGAAGAAAAAGTATTTTTTGCAGAGTTTGAACATCTCTATCAAGAAAGCCAAAAGATAGCATTGGCAAGGCAAACGGAATTGGATGTTGAAGTGACTGCAAGGAAGATTCAAACGCCCTACCAGACGGTGGAGATTCCTGATTCTGTCATTTTGCAAGATCCTAAAACTATTCGATTGGACCGAGCAGGTGGCAATTCTTCGCTAGCCAATGTTCACTTTCAGACACAGAGAGGAGTGGTGACTTATCAGCTTTCACTTGGAAATGGGAAAATTAAAAAAAGCATCCGTTCCCGCTAGTATTCTCCTAGAATCTCTGGTAGCCTTGGGTTTATTTGCTATGATTACGACTTTATTGTTAGGGGAGATCCGCCGTTCGCGCAAGGAGCGACTAGCGGATTTCAAAGAGGTAGAAGTCTTGTCGGTCGCTCAAATGGCGCTTCAGACGGGGAAGAATCATCTGGAGGCCAATGGTATTCAGGTTCAAGTCGAAAAAGATGGCGATCAACTCACAGTCTATCATCAAGGAAAGGTGGTGCTGCATGTGGAATAAAGGAAAGGTCAAGGCCTTTACCCTGCTCGAAGCCTTGGTCGCTCTCTTGGTGCTCAGTGGGGGAGTGTTGGTCTTTCAAGGCTTGACCAAGCTTCTGCATGCTGAATTGGACTACCAGGCGCATCAAAAGCAGGAAGAATGGATACTTTTTCAGCAACAATTGCAGGTGGAATTGGACCGGAGTCATTTTGAAAAAGTGGAGAACAACCATATCTACTTGGTTCAGGATCAAAAACCAATTGCCATTGGTCAATCTAAAGGAGATGATATCCGAAAAACAGATGATAAGGGCAGGGGCTATCAGCCTATGATTTCAGGGGTTCACTCTAGTCAGATTTGGCAGGAGGGAGAGTTGATTCATCTGCGGTTGAATTTTGAAGATGGTCTAGAAAGGGAGTATGTCTACCATGTGGTACCAGCGATACAAAATGAAAAAAGTTAAGGCTGGGGTCTTACTCTACGCTCTCTTGATGGCAGCGATTTTTAGTCTCTTGCTTCAGTTTTACCTGCACCGTCAGGTTGCGGAAAGACGAATCTTAAAGACGAGTCAAGAGCGTCTTCGGGCCTATGCGTTGGTGCAATTGGCTCTTGAAAAAAGAAAGAGTGATGAGAAAACATCGGATATTCACTTAAAGTCTGGAGTTGTTCAGCTACAGCAGGACACTGGTTTTCTGCATGTTCAGACTGAGATAAATGGCGAAAGCTATGAGTTTGTCCTTCCTGTAAGGGAAGAAAAAGAAAGCAAGAAAGCTAAAAAAGAAAAGAAGAAGACACAGAAAGATAAGGAGAAGGCAGGGACCGAAACGACTTCTGAAGAGACGTCAAACGAGATCAAGGAGCCAGCAGAAAATAGCGAAAAAGACTAATTTTTGGTATGATAGGGTGCGGAGGAAATCATGAATTTCGAAAAAATTGAACAAGCCTATACCTATCTATTGGAAAACACTCAAAGTATTCAAAATGAATTGTCGACCAACTTTTATGACGCCTTGATTGAACAAAATGCCATGTATTTGGATGGCAAGACGGATCTAGACATTGTTAAAAACAATAGCAAAAAATTAAAAGAACTAGGTTTAAGTAAGGAAGAATGGCGCAGAGCCTACCAATTCCTTTTTATGAAAGCTGCTCAGACAGAACCTTTACAAGCGAATCACCAGTTCACACCAGATGCGATTGGTTTTATCATTACATTTTTGATCGATCAGTTGGCCAAAGGCGACCAACTGGATGTCTTAGAAGTGGGAAGTGGGACCGGAAATCTAGCTGAGACTATTGTCAACAATAGCCGTCTCAAGATCGATTACTTAGGGTTGGAAGTGGATGATCTCTTGATTGACTTATCTGCTAGTATCGCAGATGTGATGGAGTCTAGCGTTGTCTTTGCACAAGGAGATGCGGTGCGTTCGCAAGTGTTGAAAGAAAGTGACTTGATCGTTAGTGATCTTCCGATTGGTTACTATCCAGATGATGCGATTGCACAGCGATATCAGGTAGCGAGCTCCGAAGGCCATACCTATGCCCATCATCTCATGATGGAACAGGCTTTGAAATACCTGAAACCTCAAGGAGTAGCTATCTTTTTAGCCCCCAATAACCTCTTGACAAGCCCTCAGAGTGACCTTTTAAAAGCTTGGCTAACAGACAAAGCTCAACTCCTTGCCATGCTGACCTTGCCAGAATCTCTTTTTTCAAATCCAGCCTATGCTAAGACGATTTTCGTCCTACGAAAACAAGAAGAAGAGTCTGTTCAGCCCTTTGTCTATCCGTTTACCGATCTCCAGGATCAAGACCAGGTGGTTCACTTTATGGAAAGTTTCCAAAACTGGTTAAAGGATAGTGAAATTTGATCAAAGATCTGATATAATAGAGGAAGTGAAAACGCTTAATGAGGTGAATATATGTCGAAAACAATTTCTATTAATGCAGGAAGCTCTAGTTTGAAATGGCAATTGTACCAAATGCCAGAGGAAACTGTTCTTGCAAAAGGGTTGATTGAACGGATCGGTTTGAAAGATTCTATTTCAACTGTTAAATTTGATGGACGCTCTGAAAAACAAGTATTAGATATCCAGGACCATACACAAGCTGTAAAAATTTTGTTGGATGATTTGATTCGTTTTGATATTATCAAATCCTACGATGAGATTACAGGTGTGGGCCACCGCGTCGTTGCTGGTGGAGAATACTTCAAGGATTCTGCCTTGGTAGATGACGAAGTCCTTCGAAAAGTAGAAGAATTGTCTTTATTAGCACCTCTTCATAATCCTGCAAATGCAGCTGGAATTCGTGCCTTTAGAGAGATTTGTCCAAATATTACCAGTGTTGTGGTATTTGATACTTCTTTCCATACAACCATGCCGGAAAAAGCTTATCGTTACCCTCTTCCAACCAAATATTACACAGAAAATAAGGTCCGTAAGTACGGTGCTCATGGGACCAGTCATCAGTATGTAGCTGGTGAAGCTGCTAAACTTCTTGGGAAACCATTAGAAGAATTGAAATTGATCACCTGCCACGTTGGAAATGGTGTATCTGTTACAGCGGTTGACAAGGGAATCTCTGTGGATACCTCAATGGGCTTCACCCCTCTAGGTGGTGTCATGATGGGAACCCGTACAGGGGATCTCGATCCAGCGATTATTCCTTACTTGATGGAGCATACAGAGGATTTCAATAAGCCTGAAGATATCAGTCGCATCCTCAATCGTGAATCAGGTCTTCTGGGTGTTTCTGGATCTTCTAGTGACATGCGGGATATCCATACAGCGATGCACAATGGAGACGAAAAAGCCAAATTGGCTTACGATATCTTTATCGATCGTTTGCAAAAATACATCGGTCAATACTTGGCTGTCTTGAATGGTGCAGATGCCATCATCTTTACAGCAGGAATCGGTGAAAATGCAGTAAACGTTCGCTCTTCTATTATCAATGGAATCAGCTGGTTTGGCTGCAAGATCGACCCTGAAAAGAACGTCTTTGGAGTTGTCGGAGATATTTCCACAGATGATTCCCGTGTGAAGGTATTGGTGATTCCAACTGATGAAGAGTTGGTGATTGCGCGTGACGTTGAACGTTTCAAAAATCAGTAAACTGTAATAAAGAGAGAAGGCTGGAGGCGAAAACCCCAGTCTTCTTATTTTATACAAGAAAGAGGTTGTCCATTGAAAAATATACAGTCATTTGTTCGAAAGCACCCATTATGTAAGAATGCCCTCTGGCTCCTTCTTTTTGTGCCCTTATTCTTTCTCTCACAATTCCCCCTCATCACCATGGTTTATTCCCTTCAAGAAGGAATGGATGCAAGGTGGGTCACTATCCTCACTCTCTTGGTGACAGTGGCGGTGCTATTTATTTTTTATATAGTCATCAAAAAGAGCCCTCTGGAGAACTTAGATGCTCGGGTTATAACCTGGCCGTCTTTGGGGAGAAATTTTCTTTTTCTTCTCTTGTTGATGGCTAATAACCTGCTAGCCTATCCCTTGTTGAAAGAAGAGGCAGGTGGTACAACAGCAAACCAAGCGGCTCTGAATGAACTGCAATCTCATGCTCCTTTTCTTGCTATGGGTATGGTCGTGATCCTTGTCGCTCCGATTCTAGAAGAGCTGCTCTGTCGGGCCATTATCCCTCGTTTGATCTTTCGAGGGGCAGAACCAATCGGTTACCTAGCCGGTGCTCTCTTTTTTACTTACTTGCATGGACCGAGCGCCTTGGGGGAATGGGTAGCCTACGGAGGTATGTCTTTGATCTTAACTTGGGTGGCTTATCGCTACCAGCGGATCGAGTACAGTATTTGCCTTCATATGACCTTGAATGCGCTGGCTTATTATTATCCGGTGGTCATACTCCTTTGTTTATTGCCAGTATGGAGAGTTTTCTTCCATGATAAATTATGATAAAATGGTAGGTACCAATGAGTTTTGATGCAGAACCATCCTACAGAAGGTCAGAAATCCGTATGGAGAGTAGACTCAGAGGTTTAGAACACTTGTTCTAGCCTCTTTTGTTCGCAATCATGCTGTAGGAAGGGAATCAAAGGAGAACGAAAATGATTGATAAAAAATGGCTGAGTGGCCAAGGGACCCTTCTTTGTGGGATCTTAAATGTCACTCCGGATTCATTTTCTGATGGCGGTAAGTATACGAGTGTGGATGCAGCCGTGCAGCAGGCGAGAAAACTGATCCAAGAAGGAGCTCAGATCCTCGATATCGGGGGAGAATCAAACAGACCAGGTAGTCATTATGTAGAGATCCAAGAAGAGATTGACCGCGTGGTTCCAGTAATTAAAGCCATTCGGAAAGAAAGTGATGTCTTGATTTCAGTGGATACCTGGAAGTCCCAGGTGGCGGCGGCGGCGCTCGAAGCTGGGGCTGATATTGTCAACGATATTACGGGTTTTCTTGGAGATCCTAAGATGGCTGCTGTCGTCGCGGAGCATGAAGCGAGCGCAGTTCTCATGTTTAATCCAGTGATGGCAAGACCGCATCATCCAAGTTCCACTATCTTTCCAAGTTTTGGTTTCGAACCAGTCTTTTCAGAGCAAGAGCTTCAACAGATGGCTCAAGAACCGATTCAAGACTTGATGTGGACCTTCTTTGACCGCTCGCTTGCGGTAGCGAAAGCAGCTGGTGTCCAGATGGATCGTATTATGTTGGATCCTGGGATCGGATTTGGGTTGACCAAGCGAGAGAACTTACTCTTATTACAAGAACTTGGGACGATTCACCAAAAGGGGTATCCGATCTTTCTAGGGGTCTCCCGCAAACGCTTTGTGGTCAACATTATTGAGGAAGCTGGATTTGAGACAGATCCTGCAACGGAGACTGGTTTTTGGAATCGGGACCTGGCTTCGAGCCATTTGACGAGTATTGCAGCCAGTCAAGGAGTCGAAGTGGTGCGGGTGCATGATATTCCCCTTCACAAGATGGCAGCCAGTCTGGGCCAAGCCATTTTCCAAGCCCAAGAGGCAGCAGATACCAATTTAAAACAATACAAGTAAATGAAGACAAAAGAACATCAGTTGGATCTTCGTTGGCTAGAAGCCTATCGTTCCCAAGATCCACATTTCGGTTTGGATCGCATGGAAGCTCTCTTGGCTTTGAGAGGAAATCCTCACCTAGACTGTCGGGTCATCCATATTGCGGGGACCAATGGCAAAGGCTCTACCATTGCCACCTTGTCCCAACTCTTGAGGCAGGCAGGTTTACGAGTTGGAGTCTTTACCTCTCCTTATCTGATCCATTACAATGACCAAATCACCATTAATGGCGAAGCCATTTCGGATCAAGACCTGCAAGCCTACCTGGATAGCTACCAGCAGCTCCTGCAAGCTGAACAATCAAGGGCCATCTTTCAAGGTTTGACGGAATTTGAAGTGATGACGGCCATCGCCTATGATTATTTTGCTCACGAGGAGCTGGATTATGTGATCATGGAAGTCGGTATGGGGGGACGACTAGACAGTACCAATGTCTGTCAGCCTGTTCTGACTGCGATCACTTCGATTGGCTTGGATCATGTCGCCCTTCTTGGGCCAGATCTGGCTTCCATCGCCCGTGAGAAGGCTGGCATCATTAAGCCAGGAATTCCTCTGGTCCTAGGGAAATTAGAAGCAGAAGCTAGCCAAGTCATTGAAGGCATTGCGATTCAGAAGCAGGCACCGATAACAGCCTATGATAAGGATTACCAAGTTGAGCTAGAAGCCTCTTGTCTATCGGGTCAATCCTTTTCTTATCACAGTTCCAAAAGAGAAACAGCCTCTTATCAAGTAGCGCTCTTAGGTCATCACCAGGCCAGAAATGCAGCTCTTGCGATCAGTATCTGTGATGTACTTTTTGAAAGAGAAGGGCGTGAACTCTTGTCAAGAGAGTTAGTGGATGAGGCCTTGCATCAAGTCGTCTGGCCTGGCCGGATGGAAGTGGTATCGCAAAATCCCATGATCTTGCTAGATGGGGCCCATAACCCCCACGCCGTTGCGCCGTTGATTGCAAGTCTTCGGGAACTTTTTCCAAGTCAAAAAAAGACCATTCTTTTTACCTGCATCCGGACCAAAGCCTTAGAAGAGATGCTCATTCAGTGGCAGGAACTAGAAAATAGTCGCTTGATCCTCACGACCTTTGAAGATCCAAGAGCCTATTCTCAAGAAGAGATAAGAGCTACTGCGAAAAACCATCAGCTTGAGGAAGTCAACTGGCAAGAGTTTCTACAAAACTGGCAAGCTGAAGGCAATGAGCTCCTCATTGTAACGGGGTCGCTCTACTTCCTTAGCCAGGTACGACCTTATTTATTAAAAACAGAAAAATCCAACTAGGAGATGATATGGATACAAAGAAAATTGAAGAAGCAGTAAAAATGATCATCGAGGCAGTCGGTGAAGATGAGAACCGTGAGGGACTTCAGGAAACGCCGACCCGCATTGCCAAGATGTACCAAGAAATCTTTTCAGGACTAGGGCAGACAGCAGAAGAGCACCTGTCTAAATCATTTGAAATCATTGATAACAATATGGTGGTTGAGAAGGATATTTTCTTCCATTCCATGTGTGAGCATCACTTTTTGCCGTTTTATGGAAAAGTGCACATTGCCTACATTCCAAATGGCCGTGTGGCTGGGCTTTCAAAACTGGCTCGTACGGTCGAAGTTTATGCTAAAAAACCACAGATTCAGGAACGTTTGACGGTAGAAATCGCAGATGCCTTGATGGAATATCTTGGAGCGCAAGGTGCCCTTGTCTGGGTAGAAGCAGAACATATGTGTATGAACATGCGGGGTGTCCGTAAACCTGGGACTGCTACAGTGACAACTGCTGCGCGTGGATTGCTTGCGACAGATAAAGACTTGAAAAATGAAGCCTATAAACTCATGGGCCACTAATGGCTGGCTATAAGAGGTGAAGAGAGTGGATCAATTACGGATCAAGGACTTAGAGGTATACGCCTATCATGGTGTTTTTCCAGCAGAAAAAGAATTGGGACAACGCTTTGTCCTAGACCTATGGGTGGATTATGAAATGACCCGTGCTGCCCGCACAGGTGATTTAGAAGCTTCGATCCATTATGGGATCTTGGCGGAACAGTTGACCGAGTGGATGCAGGCAGAAAAGATCGATCTGATTGAAACGGTGGCCTTTCAATTGGTGCAAAAGATTTTCGAAAGCTATGCCTTTGTAGAAAAAGTTCGTCTGGAGTTGAAAAAGCCCTGGGCTCCTGTTCCCTTGCCACTCGAGACTTGTTCGGTGAGAATCGAACGGGAGAAAAAACGGGCCTTTATTGGGCTTGGCACCAATATGGGAGATAAACAACTGCAACTAGAGACGGCGCTAGAAAAACTCAAGGATCGAGGCATTCGCCTTCTTCAGACATCCACAAGGATTGAAACAGAACCTTGGGGAGGAGTGGAGCAGGACACCTTTTTGAATCAGGTGGCAGAAGTTGAAACCTGGATGACCCCAGAGGATTTATTAGAGACCTTACTTGCCATTGAGCAGGAAATGGGACGTGTTCGTGAGGTCAAGTGGGGGCCACGTGTGATCGATCTAGATCTGCTCTATATGGGGGACACCATTTGTTACAGTCCAAACTTGATCTTGCCACATCCTTATGTGGCAGAACGTGCCTTTGTCCTAGAATCTTTGAATGAAATTGCTCCTCATTTTGTGGACCCTGTTCAAAGAAAGCCTATTCGCCAATTATGGGATGCCGTCAAATAATCTTTCTTCTTTGCATCATAATAAAAAACAATCCCTCGAACAGGGATTGTTTTTGTTTGTCTTAGTTTATTTACGATACAAGCGATCGTATTGGTAGACAGGGTCCATGGTGACGTTGATACCGAGCTTACGAAGGACGTTCTTATCTTCGTCTGTCAGCATCACGGTTGAGTGGGCTTCGCTGCCTTTCAACTTGCCTAATTCTTGCATAGCAAGCTTAGCATCTTCGTTGCTCATGGCTGTAATGGCCAGGGCAATGAGGATCTCGTTTGAGTGAAGACGAGGGTTACGGCTACCCAAATGATTGATCTTCAAGCCTTGGATAGGTTGGACGTATTCTGGCTCGATTAATTTGGTTTCTTTATCAATATGCGCCAATTTCTTAATCGCATTGATTAAGAGGGCTGCGGTTGGGCCAAAGAGATCAGAGGTTTTTCCGGTTACCATCTCGCCGTTTGGTAATTCAAGGGCTAAGGCTGGCTCACCTGTTTCTTCTTCTTTTTGGCGGGCAAGCACGGTTACTTTCCGATCATTTGGCGTAATGCCCAAATCATTCATCAAGAGCTCAATCTTTTTGACAGCTCCTTCACCGACGCGTTCAGCTTTGACATCTAAGATGGTTTGGTAATAGCGACGGATGATTTCTTGTTGCGAAGCTTCAATCGCAGCGTCATTGTCCACAATGGCAAAGCCAACCATGTTGACGCCCATATCTGTTGGGGAAGCGTATGGAGAGGTTCCTAAGATGCGTTCCAACATGCGCTTCAAAACAGGGAAGATTTCGATATCGCGGTTGTAATTGACCGTTGTTTCTCCGTAGGTTTGGAGGTGGAAGGGATCGATCATATTGACATCGTCCAGATCTGCAGTTGCTGCTTCATAAGCCAAGTTGACTGGGTGGTGCAAAGGAAGATTCCATACTGGGAAGGTTTCAAACTTAGCATAACCTGATTTGATCCCACTTAATTGGTCATGGTACATATTGGACATACAAGTTGCCAGCTTACCAGAACCAGGTCCAGGAGCTGTCACAACGACCAAATTGCGGCTAGTCTTGATGTAGTCATTTTTCCCCATCCCTTCAGGAGAGATGATGTGGTCCATATCGGTCGGATAGCCCTTGATCGGATAGTGGAGATAAGAGGCGATCCCGCTCTTGTCCAGTTGTTTGCGAAAGGCATCTGCTGCAGCTTGTCCAGCATATTGGGTGATGACGACAGAGCCTACAAAAATCCCCAATTCATTGAATTTGTCGATCAAACGCAGTACTTCTTGGTCATAAGAAATTCCTAGGTCCCCACGGGCTTTTGAGTGCTCAATGTTGTTGGCGTTGATGGCAATGACAATTTCCACCTGGTCGCGCAATTCTTGGAGCAACTTGATCTTATTGTCTGGTTCGTATCCAGGGAGGACACGAGCAGCGTGGAAGTCCTCTAACATCTTACCACCAAATTCAAGGTAGAGCTTGCCATCGAATTGATTGATCCGCTCAATAATGTGGTCACGTTGCAAGTTCAAATACTTTTCAGAACTAAAAGCTTGTTTTTTCATGTAAAACTCCTGTATATAAGGGAAAGGTCTGCCACACAAATCCAAGGATGAGTGCTCCGTTCCCTACCATTTCATTCTTTCATATTATATCAGAAAACAGATGGAAGATAAAATATTCTAAGATACTTTCCTAAGGGAGTGTGGATGCCGAGGGGCTCAATGGTGACTCACGCTGGAAAGTTTCAAAGAGAACCTTGTTTTCCCCCTAAAAAAGCCCCTTACGGGGCTTCGTGATCGATGTTGCTTAATAGTGTTTGATCAAATCAACTGTAGAGCGATCCAATTTCTTAACCAATGCTTGTAAGAAGGCTTGTGCTTGCAAGAAATCATCCATGGCATAGAGGGTTTGGTGGGAGTGGATGTAACGTGCACAGACACCAATAGTGGTTGATGGGACTCCACCGTTCTTCAAGTGTGCTGCACCTGCATCGGTACCACCTTTGGCACAATAGTATTGGAATTTGATACCTGCTTCTTCAGCAGTAGTGAGCAAGAAATCTTTCATATTTGGTAGCATGATGTGACCTGGATCATAGAAGCGAAGCAGTGTTCCTTCCCCAATCGCTCCTTGGTCTCCAAAGACATCGGCCGCTGGTGAACAGTCTACAGCAAGGAAGATTTCAGGATCAAATTTAGTGGTTGAAGTGTGGGCTCCACGCAGTCCCACTTCTTCTTGAACGTTGGCCCCTACATAGAGTTCGTTGTTTAAGGCTTGTCCAGAAAGGCTCTTGGCCAATTCGCTGACCATCAAGACGCCGTAGCGGTTATCCCATGCTTTTGAGATGACGTTTTTACCATTAGCAGTGAGAATCGCAGAGCTATCTGGGACCAAAGTATCTCCAGGACGAACCCCATAACTTTCAGCTTCGGCTTTAGAGCTAAAGCCTGCATCAAAGATGATGTCGCTAATGGCTGGTACGGTTGGTCCACCCGTTCCACGTGTCAAATGAGGAGGAACAGATCCTGAAATAGCAGGGTATTCACGTCCGTCACGTGTAAAGAGTTTGAAGCGTTGGCTGCTGACGACCATCGGATTCCAACCTCCGATTGGGACAACACGGAAAGTTCCGTCAGCTTTGATTTCGCTGATCATAAAACCAACTTCGTCCATGTGGGCAGCTACTAAGATACGAGGAGCATCGGCAGCTGTTGAATGTTTGACCCCAAAGATCCCACCGAGACCATCTGTCACGATTTCGTCCACATGAGGGGTCAATTGTTGGCGCAAATAATCCCGTATAGGAGCTTCATGACCTGAGATAGCAGGGATTTCAGTTACTTCTTTGATTTTAGAAAATAAATCAGTCATAGGTTACCTTCTTTCTGATGCTATTTTAACACTTTTTCTACAAGGATGGTAGCGTTATTATGGAAATCAATCTCAAAAAGCAGAGGGAGAGATCCAGCCTAGACCGTTGTCCCTCTGCTTATTTTGTGTTACAATAGGCACTATGAAAGCTAAAAAAATTATTTTGTCTAGTCTGGCTGTAGCAAGTGCAGGAGCTCTTGCGGCCGGTGTTTATAAAATCGCCAAAGATCAAAAGCGTCTCCGTACCCAAGAAGAGTTGGTAGCAGAAGTACGGGAGCAAATGGAAGCCATGGGGACGATTGCGACCCTGTATGTGGAACTCTACGAGTCTAGTGAAGAACGCTTAGTAGGAGGCGTCATTTTTGAAGATGAGCGCCATTACCGCTTTGTCTATGAGGACGGTCTCTTGCATTATGAAGAGGAAAAACTATGATTACACCAAATTCTCTAGAAGAAATTGCTTCTTATGTAGAGCAAGATGGCAAGAAAGTGTTTGTCTTTTCAGCAGATTGGTGTGGGGATTGTCGTTACCTCAAGCCTTTTTTGCCGGAGATTGAAGCTGAAAATCCCGAATTTACCTTTATCTTGATTGACCGAGATGCCTATATGGATCTGGCGAAAGTCTGGGATGTTTATGGGATCCCAAGTTTGGTGGTTCTGGAAAAGGATAAGGAAATCGGTCGGTTTGTCAATCGGGATCGAAAAACCAAGGCGCAGCTTACAGCATTCTTAGCAGGATTAAAATAGGAGAAAAACATGATTGTAACATACAACAAAGAACAAGTCGGCGATGTCTTGATGCTGACCTTGAAAAATAGTGGAGAAGCAAAGCTCGCGGTGGAGAGAAAAGGAAAAGTGGCTCGCGTTTACCGTGAGGACAAGCAAGAAACCGTTGCCTGGAATATTTTTGATGCCTCATCTTTCTTCGCCATCGAAGGCAAGGGCCAAGTCTTTTTGACAGATGAGCAAGTAGCTCGTTTGAATCAAGAATTGGAAAGAGAAGGCTTCGCAGAACGTTTGGTCAATGATCGGGAACCAAAATTTGTGGTGGGAGAAATCCTTGAAATGGTAGCCCATCCAGATAGTGACCACTTGAATATCTGCCAAGTAGCAGTTGGACCAGATAAGACGGTTCAGATCGTAGCTGGAGCTCCAAATGCGCGAGTGGGTCTCAAGACCATTGTCGCTCTTCCAGGTGCCATGATGCCGGATGGTAGCTTGATTTTCCCAGGGGCCCTTCGTGGAGAAAAAAGCTATGGGATGATGTGCAGTCCGCGCGAATTGCACTTGCCAAATGCTCCTCAAAAACGAGGCATTATTGAATTGGATGACGCAGAAGTAGCAGGGACACCTTTTGATCCTGCTCGTCACTGGCACGAATAAAGAGAAGAATCTAGGATGTTTTGGATCCTAGATTTTTTTGATTTTGGTTTGTCACCTCCATTTTTTGAAATTTTTTCGAATAAATAGATAGGAGGTAAATGATGTATAATAAAGTTATTTTAATCGGTCGCCTAGTAGCGGCCCCAGAATTGCATAAAACCAGCACAGACAAATCCGTTGCCCGAGTGACCGTTGCGGTCAATCGTCGCTACAAGGACCAAAACGGGGAGCGAGAGACTGATTTTGTCAATGTGGTTGTCTGGGGGAAATTGGCAGAAACCATGGCTAGTTATGCCAGCAAAGGGAGCTTGATCTCTTTGGATGGAGAGATTCGGACGCGCCGCTACGAGAAAAATGGCGTCATGCAGTATGTGACAGAGGTCCTCTGTCAAAGTTTTCAATTACTAGAGAGCCGCGCTCAGCGAGCGATGCGTGAAAATGGTGGAACGGGAGATTTAGCCGATATCATCTTAGAAGAGGAAGATCTTCCTTTTTAGAAATAAAAAAAGAAAGCTGGTTCGTTTATAGACCAGCTTTTTTGATACTTGGTAGGGGTTTCATTCGGGAACTACTCTTTTAAAAATAAATCAAAAATATGCATCTGTACAATAAAAGCCAGCATTTATCTTGAAAAAGTAGTAAAATAAAGTAATATATATTCAAATTTTTCAGAAAAGGAACGGAGTTTGAAGGGGAAAGAAGAAAGAAAAGAACGGTTGAAATGGCTGATAAAACGGGTTTTACTGGTGATTCCAGTGGCCTGCATCCTCTTGTGGATCTATGCCGTTTGTCAAACCAGTAGCATCAAGGATCAGACCAAGATCGGTGTCACCTATATGACCATGAACAACGAGTTCTATAAAAGTATTCATTCGGAAATTAGTCGAATTGCCGATGAGAGAGGGGCTCTTGTATCTGTTCGAGATCCGGAATTGGATGAAAAAAGGCAGAGCCAGCAGATCGATGATTTTTGCGCCCAAAAAGTAAATGTGATTGTGATTAATCCGGTCAAAGGGGATAGTCAGCCCATTTTAAGGGCTCTTAAAAAAGCTAGAAAACAAGGAATTAAGATCATTGCAGTTGATACCCAGCTTAAGCATTTTAAGCCGGATGCCAGCATTGTCTCCGACAACTACCAAGCAGGAGTCTTGATTGCGAAAGAGTTGATGAAACGCTCTTCAAATGCTCGGATCCTTCTCTTGGAGCATAAGGGGACTGTT
Source organism: uncultured Streptococcus sp. (assembly GCA_958445905.1). GTDB lineage: Bacteria > Bacillota > Bacilli > Lactobacillales > Streptococcaceae > Streptococcus. The sequence continues at coordinate 7,354 of CAUCUH010000016.1, read as the reverse complement.
TCGGCAGATACGCGGATTCAGGGATTTAAGGATACCATCAAAGGACATGGGTCTTATCAGATCATCTCGGAACTAGAAACCAAGGGGCAGACGGAGATCGCCATGCCCGCTGTCCGTAAGTTCTTGCAGTCAGGGGTGGATGTCGATACCCTAGTCGCCCTGAATGACCGTTCAGCTATAGGAGCTTTAGCGGCGATCAAGGAGCAAGGAATCACCCATCCCATTGCGATCTATGGGATTGATGGCTCACCAGATATGAAAGCCTTGCTGCACTCGACAGATGATGTCGTAGGAACCGTTGCCCAGTCTCCGTTGAAGATGGGAGACCGCGTGATGGAGGTCATCCAAGATATGGCTGATGGGAAGAGCTACCAAAAAGAAATAACCATTCCGGTTCAAATGATGACAAAGGAAAACATCGATCACTTTGATGTGAATGGGTGGCAGTAATGAGAAAATTTAGAGGTGTGAGATACAGTTTGGCCATCCTGATGGTCGTGAATTTTATCGCTGTGATGCTCAACAGTATCATCTATCTTCAAGCAACCAACTATATCATTGCCCAACGACAAGCTTCCCTATTAGTAGAACGCTTAGAGCGTATTCCTTTTGCGCCCTCTACAACTTTTTGGTTGTCTGCGCTCTTATTTGCTGGAATTGCCTTGATCTCCATGAGTCGTTACCGGTCTCAAACGAGTCGATGGTCCATTTTTGATAAGTGGAACATTTTGGAGATCCTCCTGATGTTGCTCTTGATGTGGGTCCAAAATGTAGCTTATAACGGGCTGATTCTCTTGGTTTTTGCGGATATCTTCTATGGTTCCAAAGAATTGAATACCAAGCGAGACCGCAAGTATTGGTTTGCGTTTATCCTAGTGAGTTTTTTGATGCTTCTTGTGACCAATTCAGACGTCTTTTCCCTTTTCTTTCCGATTCCTTCTCTGGATGTTTATATTCATTTTTACCCTGCCTCTATCCGGATTCTGGCCTTTTTCTTAAAGAATTCTCTCTATGCCTTGAATATGGTGCTCTTCATTATTTCGCTTTTGTTCTATATTATGAATGTTCTTGCGGAAAACCACGAAGTAGAAGAAGAGTTGGCTATGGTTTCGAAGGTCAATACGGAGTTGAACAACTATATGGCCTTGTCTGAGAAGATTGCAGAGGATCGAGAGCGCAAGCGGATTGCTCGGGAGATTCACGATACCTTGGGACACGCGCTAACAGGGATCTCGGCAGGTTTAGATGCTGTTGGGGTCTTGATTGATATCGATCCCAATCGGGCAAAAGAGCAGGTAAAAAGTGTATCAGAAGTGGTTCGTGAAGGGATCCAGGATGTGAGGGGCTCTCTCAATCGCCTCCGTCCAGGTGCCCTTGAGGGACGAACCCTCAAAGATGCTTTGGAAAAGATGATCCGCGAGTACCAGACGCTTTCCAACTTGCAGGTTGATTTACACTATGAATGGGTCGATGTCGATATGGACGTCATGATTGAAGATACGATCTTTCGTGTGATCCAAGAGTCTATGACCAATGCGGTTCGCCACGGTCATGCCAGTCAGATGAGCCTTCATTTTTTTGAGAATGAAGAAGATTATCTGATCGAGTTGCAGGACAATGGGGTTGGGTTTGAAACCTTGACCTATGGCTATGGGCTCAAGCAGATGATGGAGCGCATTTCCATCCTAGGAGGACAGCTTCAATTTGAAAGTCGCGATGGATTTTTCACGCGCATCAGTTTACCGAAATATAAAGAAGGGAGATAGAGATGGTGATAAAAGTAATGGTGGCAGATGACCAGGCCTTGATTCGAGAATCTCTGAAAATTATTTTGTCAGCCCACCCCGATATCGAAGTGGTGGCCACAGTGGAAGATGGGAATCACGTCTTGTCTAGCATTCCACAGACACATCCTGACCTGATCTTAATGGATATTCGGATGCCAGGCATGGATGGGGTTTTGACGACAAAAGAAGTCAAAGAGCACTATCCGGATATCAAAATTATTATTTTAACGACCTTTGATGATGATGAATTTATCTATAGTGCACTCAAGTATGGTGCTTCAGGTTATCTTTTAAAGGGAGCCTCGACAGAGGAACTCTATGAAGCGATTAAGGTGGTGTATCAAGGCGGAGCCATGATCAACCCGAATATCGCTAGTAAAGTCTTTCAAATTTTCTCACAAATGGCCAAAACCAACTTCTCTATTGCTGTAGATGAGGACAATGTCAAGGATTTGAGCACGACGGAATGGCGCATTATCCAAGAAGTCGGCTATGGGGAGTCCAATAAAGAAATTGCGGCCAAACTTTTCTTGTCAGAAGGAACCGTGCGCAATTACTTATCAACGATTTTGGCGAAATTAAACCTACGAGATCGAACGCAATTAGCGATCTGGTCAGTCCAAACAGGAGTGACGAGACGTGATTTTTCTAAAGGAAATACAGAATGAAATTGAAGCGAAAGCATCTTTGTTGGGGGATCGGTCTCCTTGTTGTGCTCTGTGCGAGCGCGGGTTTCTATTGGTGGAAACAGCAACCGACCGTCCTCCATATCGGCGTTTATGCAGGTTCTAGCTGGGATGTGCCGACCAGTCAACGTTCCCATGCCTTGGATCGTGCGATTCAAAAATTTGAAAAATCCCATCCTCATGTCCGTGTAGAGTATGAAAACGGGATTCCGCAGTCGGATTATTCAGACTGGCTCTCTGAAAAGATTGTCTCAGGAAAGACGCCGGATGTGTTTATGGTCTCTGAGCAAGATCTTTCCTTATTAGCAGCGCGGGGCGTGCTAGAAAAGTTAAATGGCTATATGGATCGAAAAGACCAAGCTGTCTTTTATCCCGTTGCCTTTGAATCGGGTGTCTATCAGGGGCAAACCTATGCCTTACCTTATGAAAGCAATCCGATTTTGATGTGTGTCAATAAAGATCTCTTGGATAAAGAAGGCATCGCGGTTCCCAAAGAAGGTTGGACCCTTGAAGAGTTCTATACGATTTGCAAGAAACTGACCAAGGATACCAATGGAGATGGGCAATTGGACCAATTTGGAAGTACAGAATACACCTGGAAAGAAGCCTTGGCGGCAAATGGAGGTCATCTTTTCCAAGGAGGCATGCTCAAGCTGACAGCTCCAGAAGTGAAAGAGTCTTTGACTTTTCTGCAAAAATTGGAAGATCTAAATAAAAATTACAAGGTGAGCTCTAAAGATTTTGACCAGGGGAAAGTCGCCTTCTATCCCATGACCTTGGCTCAATATCGGACCTATAAACCTTATCCCTACCACGTTTCTAAATATTCAAACTTCACCTGGACCTGTATCCCGATGCCTGCTAAGTCAAAAACAACCAAGGCAACCTTGGTCACGACGACTTCTTTTGCTATGTCGGCTCGAAGTTCTCATTCCAAGTTAGCTTGGGAGTTGATGCAAGTTTTGACAGAGGATCCAGACATTCAACAAACCCTCTTTGCCCAATCCCAAGGGATCTCTGTCATGCCACAGGTCGTCAAGAGTCGCTCTAGTAAAGACCTCCTGCAGGTAGATGATTTTGGGACGGATTCCTTGACCAATCAGACCTTGAACCGCATCATGGAACAAGCTGTTGAAAGTAGCCCGAAAAATGTCTCAAAAGAGCTGTTAGAAAAGTTAGATTACTTGATTGGCAATGCCTTGCGCGATCAGGATGTCGAGAACCGTTTGCCTCAAATTCAGAGGGAGATTGAAAGCAGTCTACAGGTAGGAGTTTAGAGTAAAATAAGATGGCATTTTGTCAAGTGACAGATGTCATTTTTTTATTGCTAAATGTCATATTAGGAATGTGACATTTGACAATGTAAAAGCGCTTTCAAATAATCTACAATAGAGTCAAATAAAGGAGGCGTAGCAAAATGAAATACCTCATTTTGGTCAGTCATGGTGGACTGGCAGAAGGTCTAAAAACATCACTAGCCATGTTTGCTGGTGACAAGTTGGATCAGGTCATCGCAGTTGGACTCAAAGAAGGAAAATCGGTCGATGACTTCGCAGTTGATTTCAGAGAGAGCATTTCAGGATTGACAGCTGATGATTCTGTTTTGGTCTTGGCAGATATCGTAGGTGGTAGTCCATTAACCACTGCAGCCACGGTTCTAGAAGAAGCTGGAAAGCTCGATGGAGCCTTGATCCTTGGTGGGATGAACCTTACCATGGCCTTGACGGCAGTTGTGATGAAGGATGTGTTGGAGGGAGACGATTTGTCAGCCACCATCTTATCAGAAGCACGATCTGCACTACAGCCTTTTGAAATTTCAGCCACAAGTGCTGAAGAAGATGATGACGATATTTAATAGGGAGGTACCTTATGGTAGTAACATTTGTACGGATTGATGACCGCATGATTCACGGTCAGACAGTCACACGCTGGGCAAAGGAAAAACCATGTGATGGTTTGATTGCCGTAAACGATGCAGCAGCATCAAACAAGGTTTTAATCCAAGCTTACAAAGGCGCATCAGACAAGAAAACCTTTGTATGGACAAAGGAAGCCTTTAAGGAAAAATCAGCAAAAGTAACAGAATCAGATAGTCGTAACTTCTTGATCACCAAAAATCCAATCGATATGAAGGAAATTTTGGTAGACCAAGGCTTTGTCCCAGGTGATGTTAAAGAAATCATCGTAGGCCCTGCAAATGATCGTCCTGGAGCTGTAAAATTGGGAAATAACCAATCCATCACTCAGGAAGAAGCAGAAGCTTTCCAAGCCATTCAAGCAGCAGGCTACAAGGTGAAATTCCAATTGTTGCCAGATGTTTCCATCGGTTATTGGGATGATTTCAAATCAAAATTTGGTTTTTAAAACTAACAGTCTTATCTGTTAGGTAAATATATTTACAAACAAAAGGAGCGTTTGTTATGACAATTTCATGGATTCAAGCAATCTTGCTTGGTATTTTCGCCAGCTTGTCTTCAATGCCTGGTATGGGGGGTTCCAGTATCGGGAACTATACACTCGGTCGTCCTTTGATCGGTGGGTTGATTTCAGGTTTAATTCTTGGAGATGTGACAACCGGTATTATGGTCGGGGTTGCCCTTCAAGTCGTTTATATCGCCTTGGTAACACCTGGTGGTACCGTATCTGCCGATGTGCGTGCCATCTCTTACATTGGTGTTCCTCTTGCTATCTTGTTTGTGCATGCCAATAACATCACAGATGAAGCAGGAATCGCCGCAGCTGCAGCTCCAATCGGTGCAGCCGTTGGGACAATCGGTACAGTTCTTTTCTACGGTACCGCTACTATGAACTTGGTATGGCAACACATTGGTTGGAAAGCCGTTGAAGAAGGAAACTTCAAAAAACTCTACGCAGTTGACTGGGTTTACCCTTGGATCTCTCACTTCCTCTTCTCTTTCCTTCCAACAATGATTATCACCAAATACGGTGAAAACATGGTTGATTTGATGAAACAATACCTTCCTATGGATGGTTACTGGATGAAAGCCCTCTTTACAGTCGGTGCTCTTCTCCCATGTGTCGGTATTGCCATCTTGTTGAAACAAATTGTTACAGAAGCAACTGACTTCATTCCATTCTTTGTTGGATTTACCTTGGCAAAATCTCTCGGATTGAACTTGGTATCCAGTGCCGTTGTTTCATTAATCTTTGCAGTAATCTACTATGAACTTGAAGTGATCAAATCGATGAAAGCTGCTCCAGCCGGAGTGGTGGATCTTGACGATGATGAGGAGGATATTTAAAATGGCTGATAGAAAGAAAATTTCAAAGAAAACATTAGCAAAAGCATTCCATCATTGGTATTATGGTCATTTGACTTGTTTCTCTCAAGAACATATGCAAACCTTCGGGTACTTGACTTCTATGCTTCCAATCGTAGAAGAAATGTATGACACAAAAGAAGAACAAAAGGATGCTATGCAAACCTATACGGCCTTCTTCAACACTGAACCACAACTTGGATCTCTTGTTGTAGGGATCACAGCTGGTTTGGAAGAAGCGCGTGCAAACGGAGATGCAGTGGATGGCGAAACCATCAACGGTATGCGTGCCGGTTTGATGGGACCAATCGCTGGTATTGGTGACTCATTGGTTGTTGGTACCTTGATCCCAGTTCTCTTAGGGATTGCCCTTGGTCTTTCTAAAGGTGGTAACGTCGCTGGTGCTCTCTTCTACATCGTCGTATGGAACCTCTTAGTCTACTTTGGTATGCGCTTTGCCTTCTTCAAAGGTTACCAATTAGGGGATAAAGCTGTTGAATTCCTTGTAGGACCAAAAGGACAAGCTCTTCGTAAAGCGATCAGCGTTGTCGGTGGTATGGTTATCGGTGCCGTAGCAGCTACTTGGGTATCTGTTACAACAGCCCTTCAATTCAAGAATTCTGAAGGAAAAGTCTTCTTGAACATCCAAGAAAAGATCGATGGTGTTTATCCAGGTCTCTTGACAGCAGCCTTCATCACTCTTTGCTGGTGGTTGATGTCTAAGAAAAAAATTTCACCAAACAAAGTTATGTTACTTCTCGTTGTAGTGGCTTTGATCGGTGTTGCCCTTGGTATCTTCGACCCACATCTTAAATACTAAGGTCAAGAAAAACGAATTTGCTAGTAGGAGTTTTTGAGAATGAAGTGAATGGACCTCCTTTACTTGCACTTCATTCTCAATTTTTATAAGGAGGAATCCCATGGTTACAAAACAAGAACTTGTCAATGGATATGAAACAGAAATCAAGTACCAACGCCACATGCTTGAAAACCTTGGTCGTTGGTTCAGCTTACTCTTTATCATTGCCAGTATTGGTGTGGTATTGATCTATCTCTTTCACAAAAGTTTCCTCCCACTCTTGATCCTCGGGATTTTACTAGCCTTGGTTGGAATTTTAGGCATGATTGTTTTTGGATATGGCATCTACCGCGGGCGGATCAATCTTCAAAAAGTGATCGACGATTTCAATCAAAAATTGACAATTTTAAATTGATATTTTAGAAACATCTCATCTATTTTTGAGGTGTTTTTTTCTTGACTATTTCTGACCAAGTGATACAATAGAAACATAAGTTAGCACTTACGTATAGAGAGTGCTAAAAACACGTATGGAGGAATGAACATGTTAAAACCATTAGGAGACCGTGTGGTCTTAAAAGTAGAAGAAAAAGAACAGACTGTTGGAGGTTTTGTCCTCGCAGGTGCGAGCAAGGCCGATACAAAAACAGCTGAAGTAGTGGCCGTTGGCGAAGGTGTGCGTACCCTAAGTGGCGAACTCATTGCTCCAGCTGTAAAAGCAGGAGACCACGTTTTGGTTGAAAGCCATGCAGGAATTGAAGTTAAAGATGGGGAAGAAACCTACACCATCGTTGGAACAGC
>CAUCUH010000015.1:0-21239 GCA_958445905.1 uncultured Streptococcus sp. | reverse complement strand
GACAAAGATGGCTACCAATGGTGGATTGAACGCTTGCGTGAAAGCTTCAAGATCTATGACATCGTTCGGATCGACCACTTCCGTGGTTTCGAATCATACTGGGAAATCCCAGCTGGTTCTGAAACTGCCGCACCTGGTAAATGGGTCAAAGGTCCTGGCTACAAACTCTTTGCAGCAGTGAAGGAAGAACTCGGTGATTTGAACATCATCGCAGAGGACCTTGGCTTTATGACGGATGAAGTCATTGAGCTTCGCGAACGTACTGGCTTCCCAGGAATGAAGATTCTTCAATTCGCCTTCAATCCTGACGATGAAAGTATCGATAGCCCTCACTTGGCACCAAACAACTCTGTGATGTACACTGGAACACATGATAACAACACAGTTCTTGGATGGTACCGCAATGAAATCGACGATCCAACTCGTGAGTATCTTGCTCGTTATACCAACCGGAAAGAGTATGAATCTGTCCCACATGCTATGCTTCGAACCGTCTTTGCTTCTGTCAGCTTCATGGCGATTTCTACGATGCAAGACTTGCTTGAGTTGGATGGTTCAGCTCGGATGAACTTCCCATCAACTCTTGGTGGTAACTGGTCATGGCGGATGACAGCGGATCAATTGACTCCAGCTGTTGAGCAAGAATTGCTTGATTTCACAACCATCTATCGTCGTGAAAACAAAGACTTGAAAAAAGAAGTTAAGAAAGCAGAAAAATAATCTTTCCCTATTAAAATTGTTGAAACAAAGGAGACTTTAAAACATGGAATCATTACAAAAATATGTGATTGATCATCACCAAAAAACAATTGCAGAATGTTCAAATGAAGAATTGTACATTGCCTTGCTAAATTACACCAAGCAAGCAAGTGCCCAAAAGAAATTAAATACTGGTAAGAAAAAAGTTTACTATATCTCAGCTGAGTTCTTGATTGGTAAACTCTTGTCTAACAACTTGATCAACTTGGGTCTTTACGACGATGTCAAAAAAGAATTGTCAGATGCTGGTAAAGACTTGATCGAAGTCGAAGAAGTGGAATTGGAACCATCACTTGGTAACGGTGGTTTGGGACGTTTGGCAGCCTGCTTTATCGACTCTATCTCAAGCCTTGGTTTGACAGGGGATGGGGTTGGTTTGAACTACCACTTTGGTTTGTTCCAACAAGTCCTTAAAAACAACCAACAAGAAACGATTCCAAATGCATGGTTGACTGACCAAAGCTGGCTCGTTCGTTCAAGCCGTAGCTACCAAGTGCCATTTGCACACTTCACATTGACTTCTACCCTTTATGATATCGATGTCCCTGGTTACAAGATTGAAACCAAGAACCGTTTGCGTTTGTTCGACTTGGATTCAGTTGATTCATCTATTATTGAAGATGGTATTAACTTTGACAAGACAGATATCGCTCGCAACTTGACCCTCTTCTTGTACCCAGATGATAGTAACCGTCAAGGGGAATTGCTCCGTATCTTCCAACAATACTTCATGGTATCAAACGGTGCACAATTGATCATCGACGAAGCCATCGAAAAAGGAAGCAACTTGCATGACCTTGCTGACTATGCTGTTGTCCAAATCAACGATACTCACCCATCAATGGTCATCCCTGAATTGATCCGTCTTTTGACAGAACGTGGTATTGGAATGGATGAAGCCATCTCTATCGTTCGTAGCATGACGGCTTACACTAACCACACAATCCTTGCAGAAGCCCTTGAAAAATGGCCACTTGAATTCTTGCAAGAAGTGGTTCCTCACTTGGTTCCAATCATTGAAGAATTGGACCGCCGTGTTCGCGCTGAATACAAAGATCCAGCTGTTCAAATCATCGATGAGAATGATCGCGTACACATGGCGCACATGGATATCCACTATGGATTTAGCGTAAACGGGGTAGCAGCACTTCACACAGAAATCTTGAAGAATTCTGAGTTGAAAGCCTTCTACGACATTTACCCTGAAAAATTCAACAACAAAACAAACGGTATCACATTCCGTCGTTGGCTCATGCATGCCAACCCAACCTTGTCACACTACTTGGATGATATCCTCGGACGTGACTGGCACCATGACGCATCTAAATTGGAAGACCTTCTTTCTTATGAAGATAAAGATGCAGTCAAAGCAAAATTGGAAAACATCAAGTCTCACAACAAACGGAAATTGGCTCGTTTCTTGAAAGACCATCAAGGTGTGGAAATCAATCCTAACTCTATCTTTGATACCCAAATCAAACGTCTTCACGAATACAAACGTCAACAAATGAACGCTTTGTATGTGATCCACAAATACTTGGACATCAAAGCTGGAAATATCCCTGCTCGTCCAATCACTGTTCTCTTTGGTGGTAAAGCAGCTCCTGCCTACACTATTGCACAAGATATCATCCACTTGATCCTTTGCTTGTCTGAAGTGATTGCAAACGATCCAGCAGTAGCTCCACACTTGCAAGTCGTTATGGTAGAAAACTACAACGTGACTGCTGCAAGCTACTTGATTCCAGCTAGCGATATTTCTGAGCAAATCTCCCTTGCTTCTAAGGAAGCTTCAGGTACTGGTAACATGAAATTCATGTTGAATGGTGCGTTAACACTTGGTACGATGGATGGAGCAAACGTGGAAATCGCTGAATTGGTTGGACGTGACAACATCTACATCTTCGGTGAAGATTCAGAAACTATAATCGATCTATATGAGAAATCAGCATACAAATCAGCGGACTTCTATGAACGTGAAGCTATCAAACCATTGGTAGACTTCATTATCAGCGATGCCGTTTTTGCAGTTGGTAATAAGGAACGCTTGACTCGTCTTCACAAGGAATTGATCAACAAAGACTGGTTCATGACTCTTCTTGACTTGGAAGACTACATTGTAACCAAAGAACGCATGTTGGCTGATTACGAAGACCGTGATGCATGGTTGGATCAAGTTATCGTAAACATTGCTAAAGCAGGATTCTTCTCATCTGACCGTACGATCGCTCAGTACAATGAAGATATCTGGCACTTAAACTAATCACTAGTTATTAGACCAAGGTTCTTAGGACCTTGGTCTTTTTCATTTCTTCTTATTTGGGAAGAAAAAGGAAGGAATTTAAAGAATGGACACTTCTGTAAACAGTGTTGTTTTTTTGAATTTTTCCGATCTGGCAGGGAAAATATTACATAATTTTTTGTTTCAATCTTCAAATCTAATCTATTGGTATAAAAAGATACTTCCCCTAAAAAATCCTTCTGGTGAAATTTATAAAAAGATAAACTGGGGTAAAAATCCTTGAAAATAAAGGATTTTTTTACAGGTGCTTACATATATTTTCAACGAAAGGATGAGGAAGGTCCGGAAGCTTTGGTATTTCAAGTTATTATATCTTTAAAGTAAAATAAAAAATTAAATAGACAAATATTTAAAAATGGTTGATTGTGCTACAATAGAGTTAACTGGCAGTAGCATATTTTTGCCTCTACAGTGAGATTTTTTTAAACATAAACAAAAAGGAGAGTTTTGAAAATGAAAAGCTATCGTGAACATGTTTCGAAGCAGGAAAAATTTTCAATTCGTAAGTTGTCAGTCGGTGTTATATCATTGGCCATCGCTGGATTGGCTACTGTTAATACCTACGGAGCAGAAGTGAAAGCGGATGAGGCAACAACGCCTGCAACTGAAGCAACCACTACAGAGACAACAACAAGTGATGCAGCTGTTGCAACAAGTTCTAAGTTGACATCTACAACTGTTACAGAAGGAAATAAAACAGTTACGACTACTTATGTAGAATCACCAGAACTTGAAAAAGCAATAACTGATGCAGCTACAGAAGGTGTGACCGTTACAGAAGAAGCTGAAAAAGTCCAACCATCTATCGCAGCAGCAGAAGCAGATAACAAAGCCCAAACAGCTGAAATCAACACAGTCGTTGAAAACTACAAAAAGGCCAAAGCTGAGTATGAAGCAAAATCTCAAGAAATCACATTGATTGAAAAGAGAAATGCGGAAGCAGAAGCAGATTATCAAAAGAAAGTAGCAGAGTACAATCAGCAAAAGGCAGCTTATGATAAAGCTTTAGAAGAGTACAATGCTAAAAAGGCAGCTTATGATGCTAAAGTAGCAGAAAAAGCAGCGGCGGATAAGGTTAATGCAGAAGCCAAAGCTAAGTATGATGCAGAAATGGCTGTTTATAATGCAGCTAAAGCACAATACGATAAAGATTTACAAGAGTACCAAGCTAAGAAAGCTCAGTACGATAAAGATAAAGCAGCTTATAATCAATTGGTAGCGAAGAAGGCAGAAGAAGATGCTGCCAAGGCTCAATACGAAGCTGATCTTAAAAAGTACAATGTTGAAAAAGCACAGTACGAAAATGATTATATTGCTTATCAAAAGAAATTAGCTGAATACGAAATTGCCAAAAAACAATATACGGACGCGAAACAAGCATACGACAAATATATGACAGACAATGCGTATGCTGACCTTAAAAATGTTTCAACTGTTCAAGATTTGACCTTCCAACGTGAAGGTGGTGCAACTCACACCATTGACGGCATCAGCACTTATCTAACTCGTGATGCTCAAGCTCGTTTAAATACAAGCAATGTCCATCAATATGATTCCAATAAATTGGAAGCTTCAGATATTGTAGCGGCTAGTCCTTGGGCCAATAATGAAACTGAGTACATTCAAGTGAAGGAAGGCGATAAATTTGTCGTTACTTATGATAACTTGAATCAGTCTAGCATGCGTGAAAATACGGATATGCATCCAATCAAACGTGTGATTTACCGTTATGAGATTTTAAGTCTTCCATCAAATGATGGCAAAGGGATTGCAGCAGTCAACGCAGATCCAACGGTAACCATGACAGTGGGTGCTTCAACAGATAAAGACAAACCTGTTAAGGTTGCTGTCGATGTTGAATTCTATGATGGTGATGGCAATAAGTTTGATTTGACACAGCACAATGCGATTGTCGCTTTGAACTCCCTCAACCACTGGACAGGTGCATCCTATGTAGATAGTGGAGATAAACCTCGTGCCCTTACAGTAGAAGCCAAAGATAAAGATGGCAACACCGTTCGTGGAACTTGGGATCCATATGCAGATGGTTCATCTATGAGCATTGAAAATAATGCAGTTGTTGTTAAAAATGGAACAGCTGACTTTGGTACTGCTGATGTGACGATCTCTGCTGAAAACCCAATTAAGATTGTGGCTCAAAAAGCAACATGGAATGGCAGCGAATTCGCAGTTAGTGAAGAAACCGTTATTGATGCAACATCTGTTAATGCTTCAGGTGGAGGGAATGGTCATTCTATCGGTACAGTTGAATATACATATAAAGAAAAAGAAGGTGATAAGGAAAAAGACGATGTTCTCGGTTCTTATACGATTGATCCAACTTCAGGACATATCATCTTTACTCCTAAGAAGAAATTTGAAAACGTGAAGCACCAAGAGTCTGTAAATATTGGAGATAATAAATTTATTAAAATTCCAAACTCAAGTGTTTCTTATGATGCGGCTACTAAAGAAGTAACTTCCCCTACAGATAACCAATATATTGAGCATGGTTCCGTCTTTAATGGAGAATCTTCAGCAACTCTTGAAGGTTGGGATAATCCATCTTCTCCGTACCTCTATTATGGTGGAGCAGGCTTGAAGATGTCAGATGGACACTTAGTCTTTACGGCTAATGGTGCCAATGCGGCTGGTCAACCAACGGTTTACTGGTTTGCCATCAACTCAAATGTAGGTCTTCCTAAAGAGCCAGGAGAAGAACCGAAAGAGCCAACAAAACCAACAGAACCAAAGGCGCCAACTCCACCAACGATTACAGTGGAAAATCTACCTGCAGAGCCAACGAAACCAGAAGAACCTAAATCACCAACTCCGCCAACAGCACCTAACTACACTGTGATTACGGTCGATGTGGAGGAACCAAAAGCACCAACTCCACCAAAAGCTCCAACCCCACCGACTCCTGAAGTCGTTCCAAATACGAATCCGGTGAAACCGGAAGCTGAAGTGAAATGGCATAAGAATAAAGTGGTAACGGAAACAGATATTCCAACCCCACCAACACCAGTTCCTCCAACTCCATACAACCCACCAACACCAATTGTTCCACCTACACCAATCGTTCCACCAACTCCAGAGGTTCCAACCGAACCAACTCCTGAAGTTCCGGAACAGCCTGTACAACCTGCGCAACCACAAACACCTGCGCTTCCAAATACAGGTACAGAAAGCTCAGCTGCAGCTGTTCTTGCAGGTGCGATGGCTGGATTGCTTGGATTGGGTCTTGCACGCAAGAAAAAAGAAGATTAATTCTTGTTTCTTTCGTTCATTCATCTAAATAAAGAAAGTCAGAAGGCAAGTCCTTCTGGCTTTTTTGATGGAGTGATGACCAAATAGTTGAGAAATAGAACAGAATAGTTTTTGGATAAGGAGAGGAAATAGCTTTTATAGACCAAATCGTGTCCAAATGAAGCAGAATAGAAATGGATGACACAAGAAGAAGAGAATGAGGTATACTGGTGGTGTTCGAATGAAAGTTTATAGGACTCCGTTATATCTCTAATCATTCCAATGATACAATTGCGATGGCTTTTCATCTTTTGCACACATTACTTTTCCAAATGAATTTCATTTGAACGTATCAGTGATCAGGCAAGTGCTTCCACGGTTTTGAGGCGCTTGCCTTTCTATCTGTATCGCGATATAATAGGGTGTAAGAAATGAAAAGGAGTTTGTATGAAAAAGAAACCTATCTATCTTTATATCCTGTTATTTTTCTCTACGGTTGGAACCCTGACTTCAGCTGTCTCAACCTTTGGAGCTTCAAAGAGTTTTGAGCTGACAGATGATTTTGCTAAACAACTTGGTTTAACAACGGCTCAAGACAAGGCTGACTATGTGACATATTATGAGAAATCAGCCCAACTCAATCAGTCTCCACTAACCTTTTTATTTGTTTCCCTGATTCTGATTGCTTTACTGGCAACTTTCTATTTCCTCTTTATGAAGCAGGAGCTGTTAACAGCACATTATACTTATATGGGGCAGATTTTATTGAGTCAAGCCTTCTCTTGCTATAATTATTTTGCAGGGCGTCCGCTATTGGCTAGTTTTTCAAACCCGTCCCTTCGTCAACGATATCTAGCATCTTCGTCCATTGCTTTGTTGCTCTTGACTGCTTTATCTCTTCTCTTCCTTGGAATTGTTTTGTATAAAACCTTGCGTTTGAGAAAAGCTCAAGCTACGGCATAATAGATAAGTTTGAATGGAGCTCTCTTAGAGGATAAGAGAGCTTCTTGATTGGAGAAAAAAGATGAAAGTATCCTTTGTTTATATTAGTCTGAGTGGGAATACAGAGAGTTTTGTCCGCCGCTTAAGTGACTATTTGCTGGAAGCCCATCCCGGACTTGAAATCGAGAAAGTGCATGTGAAAGACATGGTCAAAGAGGGCCAGTCCTTCTTTGAAATGACCAATCCTTTTATCACTTTTTTGCCTACCTATTTGGAGGGTGGAAATGGTGTTGACAATGGCGATGTGGAAATTTTGACGACAGATGTTGCGGATTTTATTGCTTATGGAGACAATGCCAGCAAGTGCTTAGGAGTGGTTGGATCAGGCAATCGGAATTTTAACAATCAATATTGTTTAACCGCTAAGCAATACAGCCAACGCTTTGGTTTCCCCATGTTAGCCGATTTTGAAATGCGGGGGATGTTGGGAGATATTAAAAAAGTAGCTGCCATTGTAGAAGAGTTGTATCATCTTTAAAATAAAGAGAGTGGGACAGAAATCGGTAATTCGTTAGAATTCGATTTCGTCGTCCCACCTCCGCACAGTTGAGTAGGGCTGTAAAAGCTGATGAAATCAGTGTAGTAGAGCCCACTCAACCACTGCGTTTTGCTCGACAATCCAAAAACAAATAAGAGGCTAGGACTTTTGTCCCAGCCTCTTATTTGTTGCGACTGAATAGAAGAGGAGTCACATTTTATATGACTCCTCTTCTATGGCTTATTTTAATTTTTCAGTGATTTCTTTAGCAAGTAGGAGCCCTAATCGATAGTCTTTATTGATGGCATGGATGACATCGTTGATATTGTCGGTCTCTTGGATTTTTTTCTTGATGCTATCTTTGAAAAATTGATCTTTCAAGAGTTGTTCTTGTAAGAGCCGTTGTAGTTTTTCTCTTTCGTACTTGTTGAATAAAAAGAGGACCACTAAACTGATGAGGATTAAGATGTAAACGGTTTGATTCATAGATTTCTCCTGTATATAAAGGATTTGAAAATGTAGAGAATGAAGGGCATTAGGCATGAGAAAAGGAGTGAGAAAGAACTAAATTGAATCGCATTTAGTTTCTCCTCTCACTCCCATATGAGATGTTCTACTTATCAATCATTAGATAAGAAATTACATTTTCTCAGGGGCATCGACACCAAGTAAGCGAAGGGCTTCTTTTAAGACTACTGCAGTTGAGTAGCTAAGAGCAAGACGGCTTTCGCGTTCTGGGCTTTCATCCAAGATACGAGTGTGTGCATAGTATTTGTTGAAGGCTTGAGCCAAGTTGATAGCATATTTTGCGATCAAGGATGGATCATAGTTTTCAGCGGCACGTTTGACAACACGAGAGAAGTCTTGGAGAAGCTTGATGATTTCCCAGCTTTCTGGGTCGCTCAAGCTGTAAGTCGCATCTGTAGATGGTGTGAAGTTGGCTTTACGAAGGATTGATTGGATACGAGCGTAAGCGTATTGAACGTAAGGTCCAGTTTCTCCTTCGAAGGATACCATGGCTTCGAGGTCGAAGTCATACCCATTGCGGCGGTCTGTCTTCAAGTCGTAGAATTTAACCGCACCAACACCGACTGCATGTGCCACTTCTTCCTTGTTTTCAAGTTCAGGATTCTTTTCTTCGATCTGAGCTTTGGCACGAGAGATGGCTTCTTGAAGAGTTGGTTCGAGAAGGATGATATTTCCTTTACGAGTTGACAATTTTTGGCGGTTTTTTGTCACCAAACCAAAGTCAACGTGAACCATATCATCGCTCCAGTCAAATCCCATTTTCTTCAAAACAGCTTTCAATTGACGGAAGTGGTTAGATTGTTCTTGACCTACAGCATAGATGTTTTTCACAAAGTTGTAAGTCCGTGCACGGTAGATAGCGGTTGCGATATCACGAGTGATATAAAGAGTGGCACCGTCTGATTTCTTAATCATAGCCGGTGGAAGGTTGACATCATCGAGCTCAACGATGCTAGCTCCCTTAGACTCTTTCAACAAGCCTTTGTCTTCAAGAATTTGGACAGCTTCATCCATCTTGTCATTGTAGAAAGCTTCTCCGTTTAAGCTGTCAAATTCAACACCGAGGAGTTTGTAGATACGGTTGAATTCCACCAAGCTTTCGTCACGGAACCATTGCCACAATTCAGTTGCTTCTGGATCCCCATCTTCCAATTTTTTGAACCAGAGACGTCCTTCATCATCAAGCTCAGGATCGTTTTCGATTTCAGCGTTGATCCGAACGTAAAGTTTTAGCAATTCATCGATTGGGTTGGCTTCGACAGCTTCCTTACTACCCCATTTTTTGTAGGCTACCATCAAGAGACCGAACTGTTTACCCCAGTCTCCCAAGTGGTTGATTTTAATCGTGTTGTAGCCCATTTTGCGGAAGATGTTTGAAAGAGCATCCCCGATAACGGTTGAGCGCAAGTGACCAACTGAGAATGGTTTTGCGATATTTGGACTTGAAAGGTCGATGGTAATGTTTTGGCCATGACCTTCGTCTTGTTGACCGTAGTCTGCCCCTGCTTCGATGACGGATTTGATCACCTGATCAGAGATCTTAGATTTGTCTAAGAAGAAGTTCACGTAAGGTCCAGTTGCAACGACTTTTTCGAAGGCGCTTTGGTTGATCTTTTCAGCAATATCTGCAGCGATTGCTTGAGGAGCCTTGCGTTCCACTTTTGCAAGTGAGAAGGCTGGAAAAGCAATGTCACCAAGATCAGATGATTTTGGTTGTTCAAGCAAATTTAAAATAGCATCTTGGTCAAGAGAGTCAATCACTTTGGCCAATTCACTAGCAATGAGTTCTTTATTGTTCATATTAGCTCCTTAGTCCTTTTAACTATTATTTTAACACAATTCTGAGCGAATTTTCAATTTTTTTGGTATAATTTAAAGTATATTTATTCAAAAGTGGAGGTCCAATGAAAAAGACAGAACGTCACCTTTTGATTCAACAAATGATTCGAAATGAAAAATTGTCGACTCAAAAAGAGATTCAGGATCGATTAGAAGCAAAAGGAATTGCTGTAACGCAAACAACTCTGTCACGAGATTTGCGCGATCTGGGTCTAGTCAAGGTGAAACGAAAAGACCAGTTGTATTATATTTTGCCAAATGAGCCTGAGGTGGCGGAGATTTATATTATGTTGTCCAGCCACGCCAAGTCTGTCTCACGAGCGGAATTCACCTTGGTCTTGCGGACAGAGCTAGGAGAAGCAGCTCTCTTGGCCAATGGTGTAGATGAAATGTCAGATGAGCGTATTTTGGGAACAGTAGCAGGGGCCAATACCCTCTTGATTGTCTGCCGTGACCAAGATGCGGCCATTGAAATTCAAAATGAAATTTTAGGGATGATGCAGTAATCACGCCCCTTGAAAAGAAAGAAAATACCCCATTAAGATGTCAAAAGGAGGAAGATAGTGAGCTATCTACTCCTGTTTTCATCTATGGAGCTTGTGTCAGAAAATGATGCAAGAGTAAGGAATAAAGAAGTATGGCAGTAGAGAAAATATCCCCTGGAATGCAGCAGTATCTAGATATCAAAAAAGACTATCCGGATGCCTTTTTGCTGTTTCGAATGGGAGATTTTTACGAATTATTTTATGAAGATGCAGTGAATGCAGCTCAAATTTTAGAGATTTCCTTAACCTCACGGAATAAAAATGCAGAGAATCCGATTCCCATGGCAGGTGTTCCCTATCATTCGGCCCAGCAGTACATCGATGTTCTCATCGAACAGGGCTATAAGGTCGCGATTGCAGAACAAATGGAAGACCCCAAAGAAGCTAAGGGGGTCGTTAAGCGTGAAGTTGTACAGGTGATTACGCCGGGGACAGTGGTGGATTCGACCAAGCCAGATAGTGAGAATAACTTCCTAGTCGCTTTGGATCGTTCAGGAAATGAGCATGGGCTAGCCTATATGGATCTGGTAACAGGGGAGTTTCAGGTGACGACCCTCAATGACTTTAGCATGGTTTGTGGAGAAATCCGCAATTTACGTGCGCGTGAGGTGGTCCTGGGTTATGAGTTGCCAGAACAAGAAGAGCGTGTGTTTGTTAGCCAGATGAATCTCTTGCTGTCACATGTAGAGACGGCGCTCGACGATGTTCAACTCTTAGGGGATCATCTGAGTGAGCTCGAAAAGAAAACGGCTGGAAAACTTCTCCAGTATGTCCACCAGACACAAATGCGGGAATTGAGCCACCTCAAAAAAGCCCATCATTATGAGATTTGCGATTTCTTGCAGATGGACTTTGCGACCAAGGCTAGTCTTGATTTGACAGAGAATGCACGGACTGGGAAGAAACATGGTAGCTTGTATTGGTATTTGGATGAAACCAAGACGGCCATGGGCGGTCGTTTGTTGCGGTCCTGGATTCAGAAACCCTTAGTCGATTTGAAACGGATACGAGAGCGCCAGGACATCATTCAGGTCTTTATGGATCATTTCTTTGAACGGAGCGATTTGACCGACAGCCTCAAAGGGGTCTATGACATTGAACGCTTAGCGAGTCGGGTTTCCTTTGGCAAGATCAACCCTAAGGATCTCTTGCAGCTAGGAGATACTCTGGGTCATGTGCCGACGATCAAGTCGATTCTACTGGGAATTGGTGATCCGGTCTTAGATGTCTTGATTGCACGCTTGGATGAACTTCCTGAATTGCACCGCTTGATTACCTCGGCTATTGCTCCGGAAGCGTCTGCTGTTATTACAGAGGGAAATATCATCCGTACCGGTTTTGACGAGCAATTGGACCAGTATCGTGTCGTTCTTCGGGATGGTACTGGTTGGATTGCTGAGATTGAAGCCAAGGAACGCGAAGCTAGTGGCATTACCGGTCTGAAAATTGATTACAACAAGAAGGATGGCTACTATTTCCATGTCACCAATTCTCAATTGAGTCACGTTCCTGCTCATTTCTTCCGCAAGGCGACCTTGAAAAATTCAGAACGCTTTGGTACGGAGGAATTGGCTCGCATCGAAGGAGATATGCTAGAGGCGCGTGAGAAGTCTGCTAATCTGGAATATACGATTTTTATGCGGATTCGGGAAGAAGTTGGCAAGTATATCCAACGTCTGCAACAATTAGCTCAGGCGATTGCAACGGTTGATGTTTTACAAAGTTTAGCCAGTGTCGCTGAGTCGCAACGGTTGAATCGTCCCCTTTTTCATGAAGAACGACGAATCGCAATCGACAAAGGCCGCCATCCGGTTGTTGAGAAAGTGATGGGAGCCCAGTCCTATATTCCTAATAGCATCTTTATGGATGAGGAACGGGATATTCAGCTGATTACGGGGCCAAATATGAGCGGGAAGTCTACCTATATGCGCCAATTGGCGATCATTGTGATTCTTGCCCAAATTGGCTCCTATGTTCCAGCGCAAAGGGCCGAGTTGCCAATCTTTGATGCGATTTATACCCGGATCGGAGCTGCTGATGACCTGGTATCAGGTCAGTCTACCTTCATGGTGGAAATGATGGAAGCCAATCACGCCATTCGCAAGGCAACGTCCCAGTCCTTGATTTTGTTTGATGAGTTGGGGCGGGGAACTGCGACCTATGATGGGATGGCCCTCGCCCAATCCATCATCGAATATATCCACGATCGTACTGGTGCCAAAACCTTGTTTGCGACCCATTACCATGAGTTGACGGCTCTCTCAGAGACTTTGACCCGTTTGGAAAATGTCCATGTTGCGACCTTGGAGCGAGATGGTCAGGTTACCTTCTTGCACAAGATTGAACCCGGCCCAGCAGATAAATCCTATGGGATTCACGTGGCCAAGATCGCTGGTTTGCCAGAAGAATTATTGAAGCGGGCGGATGCGATTTTGACCAAGCTCGAAGGACAAGCCCAGCAAGTACCGCTTGCGGATACAACTCCTAAAAAGGAAGTGTCTTCGCAGGTTGCTGAACAAATGTCCCTCTTTGAGGAAGAGACAGAAAATACGGTGATCACAGAATTGAAGAATCTGGATCTCTACAATATGACTCCCATGGAAGTCATGATGGCAGTCGCCGAATTGAAAAAGAAATTATAAAAGAAGATCCTCGTGACGGCGAGGATCTTCTTGCTTAGTGGTTAGTAATGCTTTGATTGATTTCTTGGACTTGTTTTTTATAAAAATGATGGGAGACCAACCAGATGATCACGTAAACGAGGGTGAATTCGACAACGAGTGAGAAGTAAAATCCGAGTCGTGCTGGAAACCAGCCGGCCAAGGTAGCTAGGGGAATAAACCCAAGTAACATGAGTAGGTAATGGCTCAGAGTAGCCCGTAAGAGGCTCCAGTCTTTTTGAAAGAGGAGACTTCCGAAGCTAAAGAGGACCCCAATCGCACCCCAAACGAGAGCACAATAGAGCATGACCAGTGAGCCGTGAACATGATGCAAGAACATCCAGCGACCGACTGCAGAGTTGGGACTTAAGGGAAGGTACAACTCAGGTGAGAAGAGATAGGAAAAGAAGATGGATAAGATGAGCCCGATGAAAATCCCTTTTAGGGCGTCAGAAAAAGATTGTTTTAGCATGATAATTTCTCCTTAATGGCTTTCAAGTAACGACGGGAGGAGTAGGTCAGACTCCCGTTTTTAAGATAGATTTGCACCGATCCTCCACTAGTAAAGTGCAGGTGATCGATTTCTTTTGTGTTGATAATTTCAGATTGGGAAATTTTGAGAAAGCAGGTCGGTAAGTCTTCAGATAACTGATAGAGTGGCCCAGTCAGAATAAATTGATCTGTCATGGTCTCACCAATTACTTGCCGATTTTCAATGTAAAAACGTTGGAATAGCTGGCTTTCGATCAGATAAGCTTCCCCATCCTTTTTGGCACGTAAGCGCCCTTTTTGATCCAATTCTTCCACAAAGTCACGGATTTTCTCTACACGCGCAGACAGTGCAGGTGCTGTGATCATCACCGCTTCATCTTGGAAGTGGGAATCAATGTGTACTTCAACTTTCATAAGATCGTTTCTCCCTCCTTTGGGTAAAGTCGGTTGGCCTGCTAGCCCGGCTCCTTCTTTACACTACTATTAAACACTTTTTCCAAAGGGAAGACAAGGAAATTTGTCTATGTGGTCGTTTTCTTTGCCTATGCGGTTTCTAAGGAAGAAGATGGGGCCAGCCTCTATTTTTTAAGAAAGGGAGTCTTGTGGATCTGTGGTATAATAGAGCTACATGTATCGGTGAAAAAATAGGTAAAGGAGCAGACATGTCACAGATTATTGAATTGCCAGAAGTCCTAGCCAATCAGATTGCGGCAGGTGAAGTGATTGAACGACCTGCTAGTGTGGTCAAGGAATTGGTTGAAAACTCGATCGATGCTGGGGCTAGCCAGATCGTTGTTGAAATCGAAGAAGCAGGATTGAAGTCGATTCGGATTACAGACAATGGGGAAGGAATTGCGCACGATGAGGTCGCTTTGGCCCTCCGTCGACATGCGACCAGTAAGATCAAGAGTCAAGCGGATCTCTTTCGTATTCGAACGCTTGGTTTTCGTGGTGAGGCCATGCCTTCCATTGCTTCTGTCAGTATTCTAACCCTTCTAACGGCGCAAGAAGGAGCTGCCCACGGGACCAAATTGGTCGCAAAGGGTGGCGAAATTGAGGAAGTGGAGCCAGCGACAAGCCCTGTCGGGACCAAGATCACAGTGGAAGATCTCTTTTTTAATACCCCTGCTCGTCTCAAGTATTTAAAGAGCCAGCAGGCAGAGCTATCCCATATCGTGGATATTCTCAATCGCTTGAGCTTGGCCCATCCTGAGATTGCCTTTACCTTGATCAATGATGGAAAAGAAATGACCAAAACAGCGGGGACGGGCAATCTCCGGCAAGCGATTGCGGGTGTCTATGGACTTGCGTCTGCTAAGAAGATGGTGCCCATTGAAAATCGTGACCTGGATTTTGAAGTGACGGGCTTTGTGTCCTTGCCTGAATTGACTCGTGCCAATCGCAATTACATCAGTCTCTTTATCAACGGCCGTTACATCAAGAATTTCTTGCTCAATCGAGCTATTTTAGACGGCTACGGCAGTAAACTCATGGTGGGCCGCTTTCCACTCGCGATCATTAATATCAAGATCGATCCTTACTTAGCGGATGTCAATGTTCACCCCACTAAGCAAGAGGTTCGCATCTCCAAAGAACGAGAACTAATGGCCTTGATCTCCCAGGCTATTGCGAACGCTTTGAAAGAGCAGGACCTGATTCCGGATGCTCTAGAAAATCTAGCCAAGTCGACTATTCGTCGAACAGAAAAGCCAGTACAGACGACCCTGCCTTTAAAAGAAAACCGCCTCTATTATGACCGAGAGAGTCAAGATTTCAAGCTTCGACCAGAGGTGGCAGATCCTCAACGGCCTCTAGCAGATGAGACTGCTACTGAAGCTAGAATCCAAGAAAACCCAGTAGAAAAACCGACAAGCGCGATCAAGTTTGCGGAAAGAAAGGCTGTGGTTTATGATGAACTGGATCACCCAGAGCTGGATCTGGCTAGTCTAGACAAGGCCTATGATAAGTTGGATGGGGAAGAACATTCGACCTTCCCAGAGTTGGAATATTTCGGTCAAATGCATGGAACCTATCTCTTTGCCCAAGGCAATGGAGGTCTCTACATCATTGACCAGCACGCGGCCCAAGAGCGGGTCAAATACGAAGAATACCGGGAGAGCATTGGGGACGTAGACGGCAGTCAGCAACAACTGCTGGTTCCTTATATCTTTGAGTTCCCTGCAGACGATCTGATCCGCCTGCAACAGCGCAAACACCTCCTAGAGGAAGTGGGAGTTTATCTTGAAGAGTACGGAGCCAACCAGTTGATCTTGCGGGAGCATCCGATCTGGATGAAGGAAGAAGAGATTGAGTCGGGCATCTATGAGATGTGTGACATGCTCCTCTTGACCAAGGAAGTGTCCATCAAGAAATACCGAGCTGAGTTGGCCATCATGATGTCCTGCAAACGCTCCATCAAGGCCAATCACACACTGGATGATTACTCTGCACGCGACCTCATCTATCAACTGTCCCAATGTGACAACCCTTATAACTGCCCTCATGGGCGTCCTGTCTTGGTCAACTTTACCAAGTCCGATATGGAAAAGATGTTCCGACGCATTCAGGAAAATCACACCAGTTTACGGGAATTGGGCAAGTATTAAACAAACAATAAAGGAAGATTATGTACGAATACATTAAAGGAATCTTAACAAAAATCACTGCTAAATACATTGTGGTAGAAACAGCTGGGATCGGCTATCTCTTGCATGTGGCCAATCCTTATGCCTACTCTGGAAAAATGAATCAAGAGGTGCAAGTCTATCTGCACCAGGTGGTTCGGGAAGATGCTCATCTTCTCTATGGTTTTGCGACCGAAGAAGAGAAACAGCTCTTTTTAAACTTGATCTCAGTCTCTGGGATTGGACCTGTCTCAGCTCTGGCTATTATCGCTGCAGATGACAATGCAGGCCTTGTCCAAGCCATCGAAAGCAAGAATATTACCTACTTGACCAAGTTTCCGAAGATCGGCAAGAAAACAGCCCAACAGATGGTCTTGGATCTGGAAGGTAAGATCAATCTTGACCTAGAAGATGCACCGGCTCAGTCCAAAGCCAAAGTTGCAGAAGAAAACCAAGCCCTTGAAGAAGCTATGGAAGCCATGTTGGCATTGGGCTACAAGGCAACGGAACTTAAGAAAATCAAGAAATTCTTTGAAGGAACTTCTGATACTGCTGAAAACTACATCAAGTCTGCCCTTAAGATGTTGGTGAAATAGGAGAAGAAGATGCCAAAACGCTGTGGCTGGGTCAAAATAAGTAACCCTCTCTATATAGCCTACCATGATGAGGAATGGGGACGGCCCCTCCATGATGACCAAGCCCTTTTTGAGTTGCTCTGTATGGAGACTTATCAGGCCGGTCTATCTTGGGAAACGGTGCTCAATAAACGGCAGGCTTTCCGAGAATCTTTTCATGGTTACCATCTTCAACGCGTCGCAGAGATGACAGATGAGGAACTGGAAGCTTTATTAGACAATCCAGCCATCATCCGCAATCGTGCAAAGATTTTTGCGACACGGGCCAATGCTCAAGCCTTTCTACAAGTCCAGGAGGAATTTGGATCGTTTGATGCTTATCTTTGGTCTTTTGTCGGTGGGAAAACCATCGTCAATGATGTTCCAGATTACCGACAGGCTCCAGCGAAGACAGCTCTTTCTGAGAAGCTATCCAAGGATCTCAAAAAACGTGGTTTTAAGTTCACCGGACCAGTCGCAGTTTTATCCTTCTTACAGGCAGCAGGGTTGGTTGATGACCACGAGAATGATTGTGAATGGAAAAACGGTGGTTAGTTAGTATAGGTAACTAGAGTATCTGAGAATATAGAAAAAAGCTGAGAAATTTTTCTCAGCTTTATTTGTTATAGTCAAAGCGAATGACTTGCTCCGTTGCATCTACATGGGCATGGACTCCGAATGGGACAATTGCTCTTGGAGTTGCGTGTCCGACATTCAGATTATAGACAATCGGGATATTGCTATCAATGATATCCAATAGTGCCTCTTTATAGTCGTCATAAAAAGTTTCATCCATAGGTTTTCCGACCAATAGTCCACTGATGACCTCGAATATACCCGTGTCCTTTAAAGTCCGCAACATTTTTTTGAAATCATCAGGTTCAGGCTTTTCTTGACTTGTTTCTAGCAATAGAATCTTTCCTTCCCAGTTGGATAAGTCAGGGAAAAGTTTGTATTTTTGGCAGAGGTCTGTGCTATCTGCGTGTAGAGAGTTGTCAAAAATATCATAGAGAGACTCAAGACAACCACCGAGGATTTCTCCCTCAAACTGAGCATTGCCTTGTAACAAGTCAAAACCTGTATTTGCATGGCTGACACGAGGTGTTCCCAAGGCTTTGGGACTAAAATCAGTCCGTTCCTCATACCAAACGTCACTAGGTCGAATTTCTGAGATTCTTCCCGTCTCAATCAATTCTTTGAAGTAGTGGAGGCTATATGGCAACATTTCTTTGTCTAACTCACAAATGTCTGCTAGAAAGGATTGGCCGTAAAAAGTCTTGATTCCTAGTTTATGCAACATGAGATGGTTCATGGTCGTATCCGAGAAACCGAGAAAAATCTTTGGTTTGATAACCTTTTGTAGTTGGTCATTTTCAAAAAGATAAGGTAGCAAGCGATAGGTATCGTTTCCACCAATGGCGCATAGGATCATGTCGATGCTATCATCAGAAAAGGCCTGCATCAAATCCTCTGCACGAGCTTCAGGATGTTCTTTGATAAAATCTAAGCCTTTTAGCGAATGAGGTAAAAAGATAGGATTGAGTCCGAGGTCCTTGAGACGTTGAATACCCAAGTCCACTTCGTGCTTGACAAAGTCTTCACCCATAGTCCCACTAGATAAACTTATAATACCAATAGTAGAAGCCATATATTATCCTCCTAGAAAAAATTGATGCTATTGTATCACAAAAGATGAGGGGAAACAAAAAGAATTTGAGTCAGAAGAAGACATTTAGATCAAGAAAGTAGTAAAAAAGCAACCACTCGATATGGTTGCTTCAGAATATAGATAAGCTCTATCAACAATAGAAAATAGCCCTTTAGAAGTTGATTGCCACATAGTTAAAACTCTTAGGAATGCTGATGTAATGATATTTCTAAGAATTTTTACTTTATACTCTAAAGTAAAAAGATTGAAGAAAGTTGTCCAAAATGGACTTTATCTTCAATCTGTTTTTTTAATAATTTAAGAAATTGTGTTAAAATGAAATGAAAATTACGAATAGTATAAGTGGGAGGCACCATGAAGGCGGAAATTATTGCAGTGGGAACCGAAATTCTCACAGGACAGATTGTGAACACCAATGCTCAATTCTTGTCTGAAAAATTAGCTAGTTTAGGGATTGATGTCTATTATCATGTGGCGGTAGGAGACAATGAAGGTCGTCTCTTCTCGACCATTGAGACAGCTTCAAAACGCAGCGATTTGGTGATTTTATGCGGTGGACTTGGTCCAACAGAGGATGATTTGACCAAGCAAACCCTTGCTAAGTTTTTAGGGAAAGAACTGGTTTTTGATCCAACAGCGCTTGCCAAACTCGACACCTTCTTTGCCAGTCGCCCTGATTATGTCCGGACGCCCAATAATGAGCGACAAGCACAAATGATCGCTGGATCAATCCCCCTTCAAAACCGTACAGGTCTCGCGGTTGGAGGTTTGATTGAAGTCGACGATGTGACCTATGTCGTTCTACCTGGTCCTCCAAGTGAGTTAAAACCCATGGTCAACGAACAATTGGTGCCTCATTTGACAACAGGGGAGCAGCTATTTTCAAGAGTTTTGCGCTTCTTTGGGATTGGGGAAAGCCAGCTGGTTACGATTTTAGCAGATATCATTGAAGAGCAGAGTGATCCGACGGTGGCCCCTTATGCCAAGACTGGAGAAGTGACCTTGCGTCTATCTACAAAGGCGAAGGATCAAGCTTCAGCGGATGCGAAGCTCGATGTTTTAGAAAAGGAAATCTTATCACGCCACACCCTGGATCATCAACCCTTGCATGAACTGTTTTACGGTTATGGGGATGACAATTCGATGGCCAAGGTGGCCTTTGATCTCTTGAAACGGACTGGTAAGACTATTACAGCTGCAGAAAGCCTGACAGCTGGCCTTTTCCAAGCGACTTTGGCAGACTTTTCAGGGGCGTCCAGCATCTTCGCGGGTGGTTTTGTCACCTATAGTCTGGAAGAAAAAAGCAAGATGTTGTCTATTCCAGCTCAAGAGTTAGAGCAACATGGAGTGGTGTCTCACTTTACAGCTCAAGCCATGGCTTCACAGGCCCGTAAGTTAACAGGATCCGATTATGGTGTTAGCCTGACCGGAGTTGCGGGGCCAGATAGTCTAGAAGGGCACCCAGCAGGGACTGTCTTTATCGGACTTGCGACTCCAAATGGAGTGGATAGTGTCCAAGTCAATATCGCCGGACGTAGCCGGGCGGATGTCCGCGAAATTGCAGTTCTTCATGCCTTTAATTTGGTACGCTTGGCTGTATTAAATGGTGAAAATTTGGTATAATGAAGTTTGTGCCAAATGAAGAATAATTCTAAAAATGGATAGGAAATGTGCCTTTCAAATGACGGAAAACGTCGGTGAGTTGCATGCATTTCCTGTATAGCAAAAAATAGGAGAAAAGAATGGCGAAAAAACAGAAAAAATTAGATGATATCTCTAAGAAATTTGGAGATGAGCGTGAAAAAGCGCTCAATGATGCCCTGAAGTTGATCGAAAAGGATTTTGGTAAGGGATCGATCATGCGTCTGGGCGAACGTGCAGAGCAAAAAGTTCAAGTCATGAGCTCTGGTTCCTTGGCGCTTGATATTGCCTTGGGTGCTGGTGGTTATCCAAAAGGTCGGATCATCGAAATCTATGGTCCAGAATCATCTGGTAAAACAACCGTTGCCCTCCATGCAGTAGCGCAAGCACAGAAAGAAGGAGGCATTGCTGCCTTTATCGATGCCGAGCACGCTTTGGATCCATCTTATGCAGCAGCTCTTGGGGTTAATATTGATGAACTCCTCTTGTCTCAACCAGACTCAGGCGAACAAGGACTTGAAATTGCTGGTAAATTGATCGACTCTGGTGCCGTTGACTTGGTCGTTATCGACTCTGTTGCTGCCTTGGTTCCACGCGCAGAAATCGATGGAGATATCGGTGACAGCCACGTTGGTTTGCAAGCGCGGATGATGAGCCAGGCTATGCGTAAGCTTGGAGCTTCAATCAACAAGACCAAGACCATTGCTATCTTTATCAACCAATTGCGTGAAAAAGTTGGGGTCATGTTTGGGAACCCTGAAACCACACCTGGTGGTCGTGCCCTTAAATTCTACGCTTCTGTCCGTCTAGATGTTCGTGGAAATACTCAAATCAAGG
>CAUCUH010000014.1:0-21338 GCA_958445905.1 uncultured Streptococcus sp. | reverse complement strand
TCCAAAATATGGTAAGCAAAATAGGCCGCTGTTGTCTTTCCCTTAGTCCCTGTGAAGGCCAATAGTTTTAATTGTTTCTCAGGGTGCCCATAAAACTCCATAGCAATTAAGCTCATGGCCTGCTTGATATCATTGACGAGAATGGCAGGAATACCAACTTCATAATCTTTTTCAGAGACATAAAAGCCGAGTCCATTAGAAATAGCCTGTTCCAGGTATTCTTTTTTGAAGTTGGCCCCTTTGACAAAAAAGAGGGTGCTAGCAGAAATCTTCCGGCTATCATAGCTAATAGCATCAAAACTTGTTCCTTCTAGATGGTAGTAGTATTCACCATTTACTAGAACTTCTCGGAAATTTTGGTCTTGTTTTAAAATGTTGAGGGTTTGTTCAATTGTAATCATAAAACTATTGTAAACCTAAAGTCCCTATTTTACAAGTGTCATGGAAAAGTTTATAATGAAGAGAAGAAGAAACGAAAGAGGACACCAATGAGTCACGAACAAAATGACCAGCAAGCCCAGATGCTACGCGGGACTGCCTGGATGACAGCCAGCAACTTTATCAGCCGTTTGCTAGGAGCCGCTTATATTATTCCTTGGTATATTTGGATGGGAAAATATGGGCCACAAGCCAATGGTCTTTTTACAATGGGCTACAATATCTATGCTTGGTTTCTCTTGATTTCGACAGCCGGAGTGCCTGTAGCTGTTGCCAAGCAAGTAGCCAAGTACAATACCCGGGACCAAGCCGATCATAGCTTTGCCTTGATTCGGGGCTTCTTGAAATTTATGGGAATTCTAGGCCTAGGATTTGCCATTCTCATGTATCTTTTGTCTCCTGTCTTTGCGAGTCTTTCAGGTGGGGGAAAAGAGTTGATTCCGATCATGCAGAGCCTTTCTTGGGCTGTCTTGATCTTTCCTTCGATGAGTGTCATTCGGGGATTTTTCCAAGGTTTTAACAACATGAAGCCTTACGCCATTAGCCAGATCGCTGAACAAGTGATCCGGGTCATCTGGATGTTGCTCACGACCTTCTTCATTATGAAGATTGGCTCAGGAGACTATGTGCAGGCTGTGACGCAGTCGACCTTTGCGGCCTTTATCGGTATGGGAGCGAGCCTTCTGGTGCTCTTTTATTACCTTGCAAAGACAGGCTTGCTCTCTTCTATTTTTAGAAAGCAAGAGGGAAGTGAAGGGATTGATACTCGGGCTCTCTTGATCGATACGATTCGTGAGGCCATTCCTTTTATTATCACTGGTTCCGCCATTCAGCTCTTCCAAATTGTTGACCAGATGACCTTTATCAATGTCATGTCTTGGTTCACAGATTATAGTCAAAAGCAGCTCTTGGTCATGTTTAGTTATTTCTCTGCTAATCCAAACAAAATTACCATGATCTTGATTGCGGTAGCGACTTCGATTGGGGGAGTTGGGATTCCTCTGTTGACAGAGAATTATGTGAAGGGGGACCTAAAAGCGGCTGGGAAGCTCGTACAGGATAACTTGACCATGTTGCTGGCTTTCTTGCTTCCAGCCACCTTTGGTGCAGTAGCAGTCGCAAAACCACTTTATACGGTTTTCTATGGGCAACCAGATGGCTTGGCCTTAGGGCTCTTCATCGTAGCAATGTTGCAGACCGTAATTCTCGGTCTTTACACAGTCTTGTCTCCGATGATTCAAGCCCTCTTTCAAAATCGTAAGGCCATCCGCTACTTCCTTTATGGTGTAGTGGTGAAATTGGTCCTACAAATTCCATTTATTTTGGTTTTTCGTTCTTATGGACCACTTTTGTCAACGACCATTGCGTTAATGGTGCCAATCGTTCTCATGTATCGAGAGATCCAAACCATCACTCAGTTTAATCGAACCATCGTCTTCAAGCGGACCTTGCTTGGTTCTATCCTGACTGTGGTGATGCTACTTGGAGTCTTGATCGCCGGTTTGATTTTGGGCTGGATTTTCCCACCAAATGGCCGTGTATCGAGCATGATTTATATCATCGTCATTGGCGGATTAGGAGTTGTTATCTATGGAGCCTTAGGATTATGGCTACGGTATTTTGACCGCTTTATCGGAGGTCAAGCTGCACGTCTCAGACAAAAATTCCGCATTAAATAAACCTGAGAGGCTGGGACAAAAGTCCTAGCCTCTTAATTGTTTTTGGATTGTCGAGCAAGACGCAGTGGTTGAGTGGGCTCTACTACGCTGATTTCATCAGCTTTTACAGCCCTACTCAACTGTGCGGAGGTGGGACGACGAAATCGAATTCTAACGAATGACCGATTTCTGTCCCACTCTCTTTTCTTATAGTTTGAAACTATAGCTGGGTCTTGAAAATGGGAAAACCGCTCTCCTCATAATAGTGATAAAATAGTAAGCAGTTAGATTAATTGATTATCGGAGGGCAATATGAGTAAAAAACGCAATATCAATACGATTTTGGCACAGGCAGGAATCAAGTCAGATCAAGCGACGGGAGCTTTGACGACTCCGTTGCATTTTTCAACAACTTACCAACACCCAGAATTTGGTCAGTCTACAGGTTTTGACTATACCCGTACAAAAAATCCAACACGCGCAACAGCTGAGAAGACTTTGGCAGCTATCGAAAGTGCAGACTATGCTTTGGCGACAAGCTCTGGAATGTCAGCCATCGTGCTTGCTTTTAGCATTTTCCCAGTTGGTTCAAAAGTCTTAGCCGTTCGTGACCTTTATGGAGGTTCTTTCCGTTGGTTTAACCAACAAGAGCAAGAGGGTCGTTTCTCTTTCACCTATGCCAATACAGAAGAAGAACTGATCCACCATCTAGATCATGATCCGGTGGATGTCCTCTATATTGAAACACCAACAAATCCATTGATGTTGGAATTTGATATTGCTCATTTAGCTAAATTGGCCCATGCAAAAGGTGCCAAAGTCGTGGTGGACAATACTTTCTATAGCCCTATCTATCAACGCCCAATTGAAGAGGGAGCGGATATTGTTCTTCATTCAGCAACCAAGTACCTGGCTGGTCACAACGATGTCTTGGCTGGTGTTGTCGTGACAAATGAGGCAGACTTGTATGACAAACTCTTTTACAACTTGAACACGACAGGTGCTGTTCTTTCCCCATTTGACAGCTATCTGCTGATCCGTGGTCTCAAGACGCTCTCTATCCGGATGGAGCGCTCTACAGAGAATGCTCGCAAGGTGGTCGAGTTTTTGAAAACCTCCCCTCAGGTCAAAGAAGTCCTCTACACTGGAAAAGGTGGAATGGTCTCCTTTAAAATTCAAGATGAGAAAAAAATTCCTAACTTGTTGAATTCCCTTCAAGTCTTTACCTTTGCAGAAAGTCTTGGCGGAGTTGAAAGCTTGATCACTTATCCTACCACTCAGACTCATGCGGACATTCCTGCAGAAGTTCGTCATTCATACGGTTTGACAGATGATCTTCTTCGGTTGTCCATCGGAATCGAAGATGCGGATGATTTGATTGAAGATTTGAAACAAGCATTGGAGGCTTAAGATGACCAAATATGATTTCACGACTTTACCGAATCGCTTGACCCACCATACCTACAAGTGGAAAGAAACAGAGACAGATCCAGAAATTATTCCGGCTTGGATCGCGGATATGGATTTTAATGTCATTCCAGAAGTACGAGAAGCTGTTATCGGCTATGCTGACCAAATGGTCTATGGTTACACCTATGCATCGGATAGCCTCTACCAGTCTATCCTTGATTGGGAAAAAGAAGAGCACGGCTATTCCTTTGACAAGGAAGCGATCGTCTTTATCGAAGGTGTTGTTCCAGCTATTTCAACAGCTATTCAAGCCTTCACCAAGGAAGGGGATGCGGTCTTAATCAATACACCGGTCTATCCTCCATTTGCCCGAAGTGTCAAGCTCAATCGTCGAAAATTGATCGAAAATTCGTTAGTCGAAAAAGACGGTCTTTTCCAAATTGATTTTGATCAGCTGGAAAAAGATATTGTGGAGCAAGAGGTGAAACTCTATGTTTTGTGTAATCCGCACAATCCTGGAGGCCGTGTATGGGATCGTGAAGTCTTGGAAAAAATCGGCCACCTCTGTCAAAAACATGGTGTCCTTCTCGTTTCAGATGAGATCCACCAAGATTTGGCCTTGTTTGCCCACCGTCATACCAGCTTTAACACGGTTGATCCAAGCTTTAAAGATTTCAGCTTGATCTTAACTAGTGCAACCAAGACTTTTAATATTGCAGGAACAAAAAATTCCTATGTGGTCATTGAAAATCCAAAGCTTCGTACGGCTTTTAAACAACGGCAATTGGCCAATAATCAACATGAAATTTCAGGCTTGGGCTATATTGCAACAGAAGCGGCTTATCGCCATGGTAAACCTTGGTTGACAGAGCTCAAGCAAGTCTTTGAAAAACACATCGACTATGTGGTAGATGAATTGCATGAAAAGACACAAATCCGTGTCATGAAGCCCCAAGGAACTTATCTTCTTTGGTTGGACTTTTCAGCCTATCCTTATACCGATGATGAGCTGCATGCTAAAATTCATGACCAAGCCAAATTGATTTTGAACCGTGGAACAGATTTTGGAAAAGAAGGAAACTTGCATGCCCGCCTCAATGTGGCAGCTCCATTCACCCTCATTGAAGAAATCACCAAACGTTTAGTTGAAACTTTTCACAAATAAGTGTTGACTTTCTGTACCTGAAGGAGTACAATAAACTCGAAATACGGTAGGTGAGGCTACCACAAGGATACGGATGACTACCGCAAAGCAGTGGAGACACTACTCGTTGGTCAACAGTCCTGATCGCAAAGGTCAAGACTAAGCTCATTTCATCGCCTTGCGGAGCTAAAGCTTGGACGGTCAGTTTTTTGAGAGTTTTGATTGAAAAATAAATGACGAGTTTCATGAGTCCTACCGATCGAGGGTAGGACTCTTTTTGATGCCTTACCAAGAAAAGTGAAAGGAGAGAGCTATGATACAAATCGACGATCATCCCGAACCGCACCGAACCAGCCAATCGCTGATTTGTGTCGTTGGGACTCCAAAAGTGATTGGCTCCTGATTGAAAAAGGAGATACCAATGCAAACAAATAAAGAAAGACTCATTGCTGCTCTTCAAGAACCACTTGAAAGCACCTTTGCCGACTACAAAACCAGTGCCCTTGGTTTAGTTGACGATCAAGTAGAAGAAAACCGCGATATTTATGGCGAAAATGTCATCACAAAAGGTCAAGAAGATTCCATGATCAAAAAGATCTACGAATCCATCATCAATCCTTTTACAGTGATTTTGTTAGTCATTGCGCTGGTTTCCTTCATCACTAATGTCTGGCTAGCAAAACCAGGTGAACAGGATCCAACGACCTCCATCATCATTGTGACCTTGGTCTTGATCTCTGGTGGTATCCGCTTCATTCAAGAATTGCGGAGCGACAAAGCAGCTAGCAACTTATCACGTATGATTGTCAATACAGCGACCGTTCTGCGTGATGGATCAGAACAAGAAATTCCGATCGATGAAATCGTCGTAGGAGATGTGATCAAACTAAGTGCCGGCGATATGATTCCAGCAGATGTGGTCTTGATTGATTCCCGTGACTTCTTTGTCCAACAATCTGGTCTCACAGGGGAAAGTGATGCTGTTGAAAAGGTTTGTCTCAGAAAAGCTGACAGTCAAAATCTAGATAGTCTCTTGGAAAGTGAAAGTTTGGCCTTTATGGGGACCAATGTCATCTCCGGACGGGCGACAGCCTTGGTCTTGGTCGTGGGGGGTGAAACCATGATGGGCGCTATTGAGCAAACCATCAACACCTATGACGAACCAACCTCATTTGAGAGAGAAATGAATACCATCTCTTGGCTCTTGATTCGGCTCATGTTAGTGATGGTGCCCGTTGTCTTTGTGATCAATGGCCTCACAGATGGTGACTGGTTAGAAGCGGGTGTCTTTGCGCTCAGCGTTGGGGTTGGTTTGACTCCGGAAATGTTGCCGATGATTATTACAGCGAGTCTTGCTAAGGGCTCCATCATCATGGCCAAGGAAAAAGTCGTTATCAAAAAACTCAATGCCATCCAAGACCTTGGGGCTATTGATATTTTGTGTACTGATAAGACAGGTACCTTGACCCAAGATGAAATCGTTTTGGAGTATCCGCTTGATATCCATGGCGATTTGGATCTATCAGTCCTTCGCCGGGCTTACTTGAATTCCTATTTCCAAACCGGGCTAAAAAATTTGATGGACCGAGCGATTATCAATCGAACCCATAAAGAAGCCAAGAAACATGAAATCGTCCGCGATCTAGATCAAACCTTCCATAAGATAGATGAATTGCCCTTTGATTTTGAACGTCGTCGCATGAGTGTCATTGTCAAGGATGAAGACGGTGTGGTCAGCATGGTGACCAAGGGTGCCTTGGAAGAAATGCTTTCTGTATCGACTTATGTTGAGTACAAGGGAGAGATTAAACGCCTGACAGATGAAGTCCGTCAAGAGGTCCTCGCTGAAGTTGCTCAATTAAATGAACAAGGTCTTCGTGTTTTGGGCGTCAGCTACAAAACCGACTTGGACGAAAATGACATCTTTAGTGTTGAAGATGAAGGAGACATGATCCTAACCGGTTACCTGGCCTTTCTTGATCCACCAAAACCTTCTGCAGCTCCAGCGATCAAAGCTCTTGCAGAATATGGGGTCACCACTAAGATCTTAACTGGCGACAATGAAAAGGTCACCCAAGCTGTCTGTGAAAAAGTAGGACTAGATGTCGAGCGGATTCTTTTGGGAAGCGAAATCGATACGATGACAGACCAAGAGTTAGCGCAAGTTGTGGAGACAACAACAGTCTTTGCCAAATTATCGCCCGATCAAAAAGCACGGATCATTCTTAGCCTTAAGAAAAATGGCCACAAGGTGGGGTACATGGGAGATGGGATTAACGATGCTCCATCCATGAAGGTGTCAGACGTTGGGATCTCTGTGGATACTGCTGTTGATATTGCCAAAGAAACGGCAGATGTCATCCTGCTGGATAAGGACTTGATGGTCCTTGAAAAAGGTTTGGTCGAAGGCCGCAAGGTCTATGCCAATATGACCAAGTACATCAAGATGACGGTCTCTTCTAACTTCGGAAACATCTTTTCTCTGCTCTTTGCCAGCATCTTTTTGCCTTTCCTTCCCATGGCGCCCGTTCATTTGATTGTGCTCAATCTTATCTATGATCTTTCTTGTATCGCCCTTCCTTTTGACAATGTCGACAAGGAATTCCTCAAGAAACCTCGTATCTGGGAAGCAAACTCTATCATGCGTTTTATGGCCTGGATTGGTCCCATTTCATCTGTATTTGATATTATTACCTACATGCTTCTTTACTTCCTTGTTGTTCCTATGATTTTAGGTCATGGCTACAACCATGGAGCAGCAGATGCAGCAGCCTTTATCATGGTGTTCCAAACTGGATGGTTTATCGAATCCATGTGGTCTCAAACCATGGTTATCCATATGTTGCGTTCACCAAAACTGCCATTTATCCAAAGTCGTCCAGCCTTCTCAGTCGTGGTGACGACTCTAGCAGCAGCCTTCTTTGTAACCTCCCTTCCATATGGTCCTTTGGCTTCTATCTTGAAGTTGAGCCAACTCAATGGATTGTACTTTGTTCTATTGTTTGCGATTATCGTCCTCTATATGCTGAGTGTGACGGTTGTCAAACGTATCTATATTAAGAAATACAAAGAATGGTTGTAATTGATTGATAGAAAGAGTGAGTCCAAACTTAAAAAATTAAGTGTAAGGGCTCTCTTTTTTTTGTAAAATTTGGTATAATAAGAAGAATGTAAAATTGGAAATGAAGATTTCCACGTGTTGCGCGTATCAAAAAAGGAGTAACAGAAAGAGGGAAAGTTTGACTCTTCCTCCATCCAAGCTCCTTTTTAAAAGATAGCAGCTTAGAAAGAAGGATCTCAAAAATGGGAAAACTAGAAGTTATTACACATCCACTCATTCAACACAAATTGTCTATTCTCCGTCGTACAGATACCTCTACAAAGGCCTTTCGTGAATTAGTAGATGAGATTGCTATGTTGATGGGCTACGAAGTTTTGCGTGAATTGCCTCTTGAGGACGTTGAAATTGAAACTCCGATTACCAAAACTGTTCAAAAGCAAATCGCAGGGAAAAAATTGGCTATTGTTCCCATTCTTCGTGCAGGGATTGGGATGGTTGATGGCCTCTTGAGTTTGGTGCCAGCAGCCAAGGTTGGCCATATCGGGATGTATCGTGATGAAGAAACCCTGAAACCCGTCGAATACTTGGTGAAATTACCAGAAGATATTGATCAACGTCGCATCTTTGTAGTAGACCCGATGCTTGCTACGGGTGGATCTGCTATTCTAGCCATTGATTCCTTGAAAAAACGTGGTGCTAGCCATATCAAGTTTGTCTGCTTAGTAGCAGCACCAGAAGGGGTGAAAGCTCTTCAAGAAGCGCATCCGGATGTCGACATCTTTTCTGCAGCCCTCGATGATCATTTGAACGAACATGGTTACATCGTTCCTGGTCTTGGGGATGCGGGTGACCGTTTATTCGGTACCAAATAAAGAAACCATTCATGATTCGTCCAAAAGGTACTTTAGATTTGACCTTTTTTGACCATTGGTTTATAATAGCACATATACTTTGAACCTCACGAATCGTGAGAATGAATGGATACTAAAGGAGAAGAATAGATGATTCCAGTAGTTATTGAACAAACCAGTCGCGGAGAGCGTTCTTACGATATTTATTCCCGTCTGTTAAAAGATCGAATTATCATGGTAACAGGACCAGTTGAGGACCAAATGGCTAACTCCATTATCGCTCAATTGCTCTTCTTGGATGCCCAAGATAATACAAAAGATATCTATATGTATATCAATACACCAGGGGGTTCTGTCTCTGCAGGTCTCGCCATCGTAGATACCATGAACTTTATCAAGTCAGATGTTCAAACCATTGTCATGGGGATGGCAGCTTCTATGGGAACTGTCATTGCTTCAAGCGGTGCGAAGGGTAAACGCTTCATGTTGCCAAACGCCGAGTATATGATTCACCAACCAATGGGTGGTACTGGTGGCGGTACCCAACAAACTGATATGGCAATTGCAGCAGAACACTTGCTCAAAACACGGAATAACTTGGAAAAAATCCTTGCGGAGAATTCAGGTCAATCCATTGAAAAAGTGCATGCTGATGCTGAACGTGACAATTGGATGAGCGCGCAAGAAACACTTGAATATGGCTTTATTGATGAAATCATGGCCAATAATAAATTGGACTAAACCATCCTATGGGAAGGTCCGTCAAGAGGCTGGGACAAAAGTCCTAGCCTCTCAATTATTTTTGGATTGTCGAGCAAAACGCAGTGGTTGAGTGGGCTCTACTACGCTGATTTCATCAGCTTTTACAGCCCTACTCAACTGTGCGGAGGTGGGACGACGAAATCGAATTCTAACGAATTACCATTTTCTGTCCCACTCTCTTTTTTGCTCTCATAAAAGAGTAGTTCTTTTTCTTGAAATTTGATATACTAGTAACAGAACGAGAAAGGGATTGACCATGTTTGAGAAACAAGAAAGAACAGGCTTGATTGTTAAATTGTATTACAATCGAGACGGAAAAAAATTACAATCTGTCGGAGATGTCTTGTACCATTCTAAGAAATGCCGTTATGTCCAATTGTATGTGGACAGTGACAAGGCCGATCAAGTCATGGAAGACTTAAAAAAAGAACGTTATGTCAAAAAGGTCTTGCCTTGCCATCTCAAAGATTTAGATACAGATTTTGTGGGGAGTTTGCAACGATTGGAGACCCCATCTGTGGTCACAGAAGTTTAGAAAACGCAATCATTTGATGGATTGTGCTTTTTTTATTGACAATTGTCAGATAATTCGGTATATTCTTAATGTATTTAATTTAAGATTCATTTAAGGAGATCATTACAAATGAAGAAAAAATTTGCTCTTTCATTTTTAACCATTGCAAGCGTCGCTCTTCTTGCTGCTTGTGGTGAAGTTTCTACTTCAGGTTCAAACACAACTGGTAACGAAATCGGCAAGGAACTAAAAGTCGGTTTTAACTTTGAAAAAACTGGTGAAGTAGCAGCCTACGGTAGCGCTGAACAAAAAGGTGCTCAATTGGCCGTTGATGAAATCAACGCTAAGGGTGGAGCTGATGGCAAAAAGATCGTTGTCACAGATAAAGATAACAAGTCTGAAACAGCTGAAGCAGCTACAGTCACTACAAACCTTGTCACTCAATCAAAAGTGAACGCTCTTGTTGGACCTGCAACTTCAGGTGCTACTGCAGCAGCGGTTGCCAACGCTGGTAAAGCAGGTGTTCCATTGGTAACACCATCTGCAACTCAAGATGATTTGACAAAAGGTCAAGATTACCTCTTCCGTGCTACCTTCATCGATAGCTTCCAAGGAAAAATCATTGCCAAATACACAACTGATAACTTGAAAGCGAAGAAAGTCGTTCTTTACTACGATAACTCATCTGACTATGCGAAAGGGATTGCTGAAGCCTTCAAGAAATCTTACAAAGGTGAAATCGTAGCAACAGAAACATTCCAATCTAAGGATACAGACTTCCAAGCTGCCCTTACAAAAATCAAAGATAAAGACTTCGATGCGATTGTTCTTCCAGGTTACTACACTGAAACTGGTAAGATCGTAAACCAAGCGCGTGGTATGGGAATCAAACAACCAATCATTGGTGGGGATGGATTTAGCGATGCTAAGTTCGTTGAACAAGCAACACCTGCTGCAGCTACAGATATCTACTACGTAGCTGGATTCTCTACTGAAGGTGAAATGACTGATAAAGCCAAGAAATTCGTAGAAGCCTACAAAGCGAAATACAATGAAGAACCTTCAATGTTCGCAGCTTTGGCTTATGATTCAGTTTACATGGTTGCAGAAGCATCTAAAGGTGCTAAGAACTCTGTCGAATTGAAAGATAACCTTGCGAAGTTGAAAGACTTGGAAGGTGTGACTGGTACAATGTCAATTGACAAGAACCACAACCCGGTTAAATCAGCTCTTATGATTGGCTTGAAAGATGGTAAAGTCAAATCAGTTGAGTCTGTTAAACCATAATTATCATTTGTTGTTTGTACAAGAGGCTGGGAGAATGAAAATTCCTGGCCTCGCTCTTTATTGTTAGAAAGGATGGTTCAAATGCTCCAGCAATTAGTGAACGGTCTAATCTTGGGGAGTGTCTATGCACTCTTGGCCCTTGGTTATACCATGGTGTATGGAATTATCAAATTGATCAACTTTGCCCATGGGGATATCTACATGGTAGGTGCCTTTATGGGATATTTCTTATTGAACTCATGGAAAGTGAACTTCTTTGTCGCCTTGCTCCTAGCCATGGTTGGGACAGCTATTTTAGGGGTTGTAATTGAATACCTGGCTTATCGTCCGCTTCGTCATTCGACTCGGATTGCAGCCTTGATCACAGCCATCGGGGTTTCCTTCTTGCTCGAATATGGGATGGTCTTCTTCGTCGGTGCCAATACCCGTTCCTTCCCGCAAGTGATTAAAACAGTTCGTTACAACTTCGGTCCTATTTCAATCTCCAATATTCAGTTGATGATCTTGGGAGTGTCTGTTTTCTTGATGGTCGCTCTTCAATTTATTATTCAAAAAACAAAGATGGGGAAAGCCATGCGGGCTGTATCTGTGGATAGTGATGCCGCTCAATTGATGGGGATTAACGTAAACCGTACGATCAGCTTTACCTTTGCTTTGGGATCAGCCTTGGCAGGTGCTGGTGGTGTCTTGATTGGTTTGTATTACAACTCGATCGAGCCTTTGATGGGGATGACACCAGGGATCAAAGCCTTTGTCGCAGCCGTTCTTGGAGGAATCGGTATCATTCCAGGTGCTGCCCTAGGTGGATTTGTCATCGGTTTGTTGGAAACCTTCGCTACAGCGATCGGTCTTTCAGACTTCCGTGATGCCATTGTGTATGCCATCTTGATTGTGATCTTGCTCATCCGTCCAGCAGGTATCCTCGGTAAAAATGTGAAAGAGAAGGTGTAAGCCATGAAACAAAATTTAAAAGTGAATTTAGTCTGGCTTGGTCTTTTGATTGCAGGTTTTGCCTTGATCCAAGTCTTGGTTGCAGCGGGTGTGCTCAACCTCTTCTATATCCAAATTTTGGAACAAATCGGGATTAATATCATCCTTGCAGTTGGTTTGAACCTCATCGTTGGTTTTTCAGGTCAATTCTCACTCGGTCATGCCGGATTTATGGCCATTGGTGCCTACTCTGCAGCCATTCTCGGCTCCAAATCACCAACCTATGGAGCGTTCTTTGGTGCTATGGTTTTAGGTGCTTTGATCGCAGGTGCTGTGGCCTTGATCGTTGGGGTTCCAACCCTTCGTTTGAAAGGGGACTACCTCGCGATTGCGACACTGGGGGTTTCTGAAATCATCCGGATCTTGATCGTCAATGGAGGTACTCTCACCAATGGTGCTGCCGGTATCCTTGGTTTGCCAGCCTTTACAACCTGGCAATTGGTTTACCTTTTTGTCGTGATTACAACCATCTTTACCATCAACTTCTTACGCAGTCCAATTGGGCGTTCCACCCTTTCTGTTCGTGAAGATGAAATTGCAGCAGAATCTGTTGGGATTAATACGACCAAAGTCAAAGTTATCGCCTTTGTTTTCGGTGCGATCACAGCAGCGATTGCAGGATCTCTCCAAGCCGGCTTTATCGGCTCTGTTGTTCCGAAAGATTACTCTTTCACCAATACCATTAATGTCTTGATCATTGTCGTTTTCGGTGGTTTAGGATCTATGTCCGGAACAGTTGTGGCAGCCATCGTCTTGGGGATCTTGAACATGGTGCTTCAAGACTTCTCAAGCGTTCGTATGATCATTTACTCATTGGCTTTGATCCTCGTAATGATCTTCCGCCCAGGCGGTCTTCTTGGAACATGGGAATTTAGCTTGAAAAAACTACTCTCAAAAAAGGAGGCTAACTAATGGCACTTCTTGAAGTAAAAAATTTAACAAAAAACTTTGGTGGTTTGACAGCCGTTGGGGATGTGACCATGGAACTCAATGAAGGGGAATTGGTTGGTTTGATCGGACCCAACGGTGCCGGTAAAACAACCCTCTTCAACCTCCTAACAGGAGTATATGAACCAAGTGAAGGGACCATTACCTTAGATGGTCACCTATTAAATGGTAAAGCACCTTATAAAATCGCTGCAGGTGGTCTGGGACGGACTTTCCAAAATATTCGTCTCTTTAAAGATTTGAGCGTTTTGGACAATGTCTTGATTGCCTTTGCCAACCACCACAAACCACATGTCTTTGCGAGTCTTTTCCGCTTGCCAAGCTATTACAAGAATGAAGAAGCTTTGAAAGCGAAAGCCCTTGAATTGTTAGCGATTTTCGGTTTGGAAAAAGAAGCAGATACTTTGGCTAAAAACTTGGCTTACGGACAACAACGTCACTTGGAGATCGTTCGTGCCCTTGCGACAGAGCCAAAAATCCTCTTCTTGGATGAACCTGCTGCAGGGATGAACCCTCAAGAAACAGCAGAATTGACCCAATTGATCCGTCGCATTCAAAAAGAATTTAATATTACGATCATGCTGATCGAGCACGATATGAGCTTGGTTATGGAAGTAACAGAACGGATTTATGTATTGGAATATGGTCGCTTGATTGCCCATGGTACGCCAGATGAAATCAAGACCAACAAACGCGTAATCGAAGCCTATCTAGGAGGTGAAGCCTAATGTCTATGTTAAAAGTTGAAAATCTTTCTGTACACTATGGCATGATCCAGGCTGTCCGTGATGTCAGTTTCGAGGTGAATGAAGGGGAAGTTGTTTCTCTTATCGGTGCTAACGGTGCTGGGAAAACCTCTATTCTTCGTACGATTTCAGGTTTGGTGCGTCCAAGTGCTGGGAAAATCGAGTTTTTAGGTCAGGAGATTCAAAAGGTTCCGGCTCAAAAGATTGTAGCAGCAGGACTCTCTCAAGTTCCAGAAGGCCGCCACGTCTTTCCAGGCTTAACTGTTATGGAAAACTTGGAGATGGGAGCTTTCTTGAAGAAAGATCGAGAAGAAAATCAAGCTAACTTGAAGAAAGTCTTCTCCCGTTTCCCACGTTTGGAAGAACGGAAGAACCAAGATGCAGCAACTCTATCTGGTGGGGAACAACAAATGCTTGCAATGGGTCGTGCACTTATGTCAACGCCAAAACTCTTGCTTTTGGATGAACCTTCTATGGGATTGGCCCCAATCTTTATCCAAGAAATCTTTGATATCATCCAAGATATCCAAAAACAAGGGACAACTGTTCTCTTGATCGAGCAAAATGCCAACAAGGCTCTTGCCATCGCAGACCGCGGTTATGTTTTGGAAACAGGGAAAGTCGTTCTTACCGGAACAGGAAAAGAACTCTTAGCCTCAGAAGAAGTCCGCAAGGCCTACCTTGGTGGATAAGATTTCTAAAGTTCACTAGAATATTAAAAAGAAAGGTCCTGAAGACCTTTCTTTTTTCATCCCTCTTGTTTGATTTTTCTAAATTTTGAAAACAAGAGAAAACTGCTGAAAGCGTTTGAAATCATTCTTAAAATCAAGTATAATAAAACTAATAAAAGCATAGGAGAACTTGTTATGGCTGTTAAAGATTTTATGACACGTAAAGTGGTTTACATTAGTCCAGATACTACAATTGCCCACGCGGCAGATTTGATGCGCGAACAAGGTTTGCACCGTTTGCCAGTCGTTGAAAACGATAAATTGGTTGGTTTGGTGACAGAAGGTACGATTGCAGAAGCAAGTCCATCTAAAGCAACAAGCTTGTCTATTTTCGAGATGAACTAT
This sequence comes from uncultured Streptococcus sp., assembly GCA_958445905.1. GTDB lineage: Bacteria > Bacillota > Bacilli > Lactobacillales > Streptococcaceae > Streptococcus. The sequence goes on along the minus strand of CAUCUH010000014.1, from coordinate 6,453 downwards.
CTGTTGAACAAGACTAAGGTTAAAGATGTCATGCTTCGCGATGTCATTACCGTCTCTAAATTTGCAAGCTTAGAAGATGCTACTTACCTCATGTATAAGAACAAGGTGGGAATTCTTCCAGTCGTGGACAATGACCAAGTATCCGGTGTCATCACAGACCGTGATATTTTCCGTGCTTTCCTTGAAGTATCCGGTTATGGAGAAGAAGGAGTTCGTGTTCGCTTTGTGACAGAAGATAAGGTTGGCGTTCTAGAACAAATCATTCACTTGATTGTAGAAGAGGGGTATAACATCGCCAATACAGTCAATATCCCAACCAAAGACGATCGTGTCGTTATCGAAGTTCAAATTGATGGGGTGACAGATCTAGAAGGGATCCGTAGTAAATTTGAAGCCAACGGTTTGAAAGTCGATGAAATCACTCGAACAACCGCAAAAGCAATTTAAAAAAAATCAGGCTGGATGACAATCCAGTCTGATTTTTTCTATTAACAGTTAATGGGTTGTTTTTCTTTATCTAAAGTAAAACCTTCGCCGAGAATTTCATGGGCTTCTGAAATGGTGATAAAGGCGAATGGATCGATCTGATTGATGATGTCTTTCATTTGTTTCATCTCATTCCGTGAAACGACACAGTAGACAATATCCAGATCTTTACGGCTGTAATAGCCCATCCCGCGAATAAAGGTAATCCCGCGACCCAGATCGTCAGAAACCTTTTTGGCAATTTCTTCTGGTTTAGAGGTAACGATAAGGAAGCCTTTTCCAGCAAAACCACCTTCTCCAATCAAGTCGATCACAAGAGTATCAATCAGGATAAAGAAGAGGGTATACATAGCTGTACGGACATCTTGGAAGACTACGACAACAGTTATCAGAACAATGGCATCGACAATCAACATGAGTTTTCCCATGGTGAGGGAAGTGTATTTGTTAAAGATGCGAGCGAGGATATCTGTTACTCCAGTGGTTCCTCCAGCTTTGAAGATAATACCTAGCCCCAAACCAAGTACAACCCCTGAGGCGATACAGGCAAGCAGAATATCTCCTTTAAAGGCGTTAAAGATGAAGTGATGGTAGCGGTGGCTGAGGGGTATCGCTTCAAAAATCGCCATCCAAGCGGAAACCGAGAAAGTCCCCAGTAAGCTCAGGTAAAGAGATTTCTTGCCCAGCAGTTTCCAAGCCAGAATGAAAAGAGGGATATTGATCAGCAAGTTCATGATGGATACGGGGATTTTGAAGAGGTAATAGGTGATCAAGGTAATCCCTGTTGCTCCTCCTTCATAGAAGTGAAAGGGAATGACCAAAAAATAGATCCCAAACGAAAAAATGCCGGCCCCCAAGATGATAGCCAGAATATCTTTAAATTTAAACATGATAGGTTGTCTCCTAAAACTTTATAAGATCATTGTAACAAAAAAGTGAAAAAATGAAAATGACTTTGAAAAATTTTCTCTCCTAAAATACAAGATTTTTACCCTTATTTTTGGTAAAATAAAAAGAAGAAAAACAGAAAGAGGATACTATGGTAAACGGTACATTAATTTCATTTGAAGGTCCAGAAGGAGCGGGGAAATCATCGGTCCTAGAAGCCGTTTTGCCTCTACTTGAAGAAAAAGGGATTCCTTTTATTACAACCCGTGAACCAGGCGGTGTAGATATTGCCGAAAAGATCCGCCAAGTCATTTTAGATCCAGACCATACTAGTATGGATGCCAAGACCGAGTTGTTGCTCTATATTGCTAGTCGCCGGCAGCATTTGGTGGAACGTGTCTTACCGGCCCTTGCAGCTGGGAAAATCGTCTTGATGGACCGCTTTATTGATAGCTCGGTCGCTTATCAAGGGTATGGTCGCGGTCTGAGTGTGGAAGATATCGAGTGGCTCAATCAATTCGCGACAGATGGTCTTAAACCAGATCTCACCCTTTACTTTGATCTGGATGTCGAAGAAGGGCTCGCTCGAATTGCCAAAAACCAAGAGCGGGAAGTCAATCGTTTGGATTTGGAAGGATTGGAGCTTCACCAAAAAGTCAGACAAGGTTATTTGGCCTTGTATGAAAAGGAACCAGAGCGCATTGTGAAAATCGATGCCAGTCAATCCTTTGAAGCAGTCTTTGCGGATGTTTTGGCTGTTTTAGAAAATCGCTTGGGGATATTGAAATGAAGCTAGAAGAGATCCAACAGCTCCAGCCAGAATTGGTGGAGCGCTTCACCCAGATCTTGGAACACAAACAGCTCAGTCATGCTTATCTCTTTACGGGTTCTTTTGCCAGTTTTGAGATGGCCCTATTGCTAGCTCAAAGTCAATTTTGCGAAGATTTGCAGGGAGTCTGGCCTTGTGGCAAATGCCGTTCCTGCCGCTTGATTGAAGAAGAAGAATTCTCAGACGTAAAGATCGTGCGTCCAGTCAACCAAATCATTAAGACTGACCGCATTCGCTCGCTCGTTCAAGACTTTTCTCAATCAGGATTTGAAGGAAGTCGGCAGGTCTTTATCGTCCAAGATGCGGACAAGATGCACACCAATGCAGCGAATTCTCTCTTAAAGGTTATGGAAGAACCCCAGAGTGAGATCTATCTCTTCTTGTTGACATCCGATGAAAACTTGATTTTACCGACCATCAAGAGTCGGGCCCAGCAGGTCCATTTTCCCAAAAAGCAAGCCTACCTTACCGAACGTCTAGAAAAAGAAGGTTTGATTAAATCGCAGGCAAGTCTAGTAGCTCGATTTAGTTTTAGTCTTGAAGAGGCAGAGCAACAAAAAAAGAATGCTACATTTTTTGAACTGGCAAAATTTTGTGATCAGTTCATCGAACGTTGTCAATCCAATTTGAATCGTGCTTATTTGGAAGTGACCCGCTTAGTGAGCCTAGCAGATGATAAGGAAAAACAAAGCCAGGCCTTTCGTTTGATGGAGTTGGCTTTAGAAGAGCAGTTGCGCTTGAGTCGCTCCCAGCAGTTGCTTGAGAAATTGAGTCTTGCTCGCAGGATGTGGAAGGCCAATGTTTCTTTTCAAAATGCTCTAGAATATATGGTTTTGAGCTTAGAAAGTTAAGGAGTCAGAATGAATAAAAAAGAATTATTTGATGCTTTAGACGGCTTTTCTCAGAATTTGTTGGTCACCTTGGCTGAAGTCGAAGCCATCAAGAAAAATTTGAAACAAGTCATCGAAGAAAATACAGCGCTTCGCTTAGAAAATGATAAATTGAGAGAGCGTTTGGGGGAAGTTGAGAAGACTTCATCCGCAAAGTCACAACACCATGGCCGTGAAAATTTGCAACGTATTTACAACGACGGTTTTCATATCTGCACATATTCCTACGGTCAACGCCGTGAGAACGATGAAGAGTGTATGTTTTGTGACGAGTTGTTATTTAGGGAGTAAGCATGCAGATCCAACGAAGTTTTAAAGGGGAAAAGAAAACAGGGGTGCTTTACCTGGTCCCAACACCGATCGGTAACCGGGAGGATATGAGTTACCGCATGGTCCAGACCTTAAAAGATGTGGACCTGATCGCAGCTGAGGATACTAGAAATACAGGCCTCTTGCTCAAGCATTTTGAGATTGCGACACCCCAGACTAGCTTTCATGAGCACAATGCCATGGAGAAAATTCCAGATCTGATCACCTATTTAGAATCCGGAAAGGATGTGGCGCAAGTCTCAGATGCAGGACTTCCTAGTATTTCTGATCCTGGTCATGATTTGGTCAAGGCAGCGATTGAACGCGAGATTCCTGTCGTAGCTGTGCCTGGTCCTAGTGCAGGTATAACGGGTTTGATTGCCAGTGGCCTAGCCCCTCAACCTCATATTTTTTATGGATTTCTGCCTCGCAAAGAGGGGCAACAAAAGGCCTTTTTCCAAGAAAAAGTGGCCTATCCTGAGACCCAGATCTTTTATGAATCTCCCCATCGAGTGAAGGCAACCCTAGAGAATATGTTGGCTGTCTATGGGGATCGTCCTGTCGTATTGGTTCGTGAATTAACCAAGATCTACGAGGAATATACTCGCGGCAGTATTTCTGAGTTAGTCGCATTTCTGGAAGAAAATCCTCTTAAAGGGGAGTGCCTCTTGATTGTCGAAGGAGCCAAGGAAGAAGAGCTAGACCTAGAAGAGGTCGACTTGATCCAAGAGATCGATACCTTGGTCCAAGAGGGTATGAAGAAAAATCAAGCAATTAAACAGGTCGCCAAACAATACGGCCTGCAAAAGAGTGAGCTCTATGCTCGTTACCATCAAGACTAGGAAAGGTTGGAAGCAGGATGGAAATTAGAATGGCTTATCCCAATGAGATCAAGCGAATTATGGAAATCATCCAAGATGCCAAGGAAAGCCTGGCTCAAAGACAGGTCGACCAGTGGCAGGATGGCTATCCAGATGAAGAGATCATTTTTGAGGATATTCTAGAAAGTCGAGGCTATGTGGCCGTTGAAGATCAGGAAGTTGTCGCCTATGCAGCTGTCTACAAGGGCAACGAAGCGGCCTATAATGAGATTTACGATGGCAAGTGGGAGCATGACAACTATATGTATGTCACTTTTCACCGTGTCGCTGTAGCCAAAGAAGCTGCTGGCAAAGGGGTGGCTCAGACCTTCCTTCAAGGTTTAATCGAAGGAGAAAAAGGCCCAGATTTCCGTTGCGATACGCACCCGAATAATCTGGTCATGCAACATTTGCTTGAAAAATTGGGCTACCATTATTGTGGAAAGGTCCCTATTGATGGAGTCCGTCTGGCTTATCAAAAGATCAAACGAAAAGCAGAAACTAGTCTATTCCAAGTGGTCTCAGAAGAGGACCGCTGGGACCAAAGAGCGGAAGCAGCCTACAATGACTCTCTATCTTAAACAATTTTATGAAAGCCCTATGGGGCTTCTTTCGATCGTTGTCAGTGAAGAAGGCCTTGTTGAGCTTGATTTTTATGATCCGAAAGAGGAGGCGCCTGATCCCTATGGGGCGCTGGAACAGGTCCATCCCTACCATGAGAAGGTGAAGGAGTGGTTGGACCACTATTTTGCTGGGGATCCAATCGCTATCAGCTTTCCATTAGCACCGCAAGGGACAGCCTTTCAAGAGCGGGTGTGGCGGTTATTGCGAGAGATCCCATATGGTGAGACCAAGACCTATGGCCAGCTTGCCCAGGATCTTTCTTGTGGTTCAGCCCAAGCCGTAGGACAGGCTGTTGGACGCAATCCCTTGACGATCTTAGTCCCTTGCCACCGTGTGATGGGAAAAGATGGACAACTGACGGGCTATGCGTCTGGACTTGATCGCAAACGCTGGCTTTTAAAACACGAAGGAATTACCTGGAAGGAGAAATAAAATCGATGTATACATTTATTGAATACCCAAAATGTTCGACTTGTCGAAAAGCTAAATCAGAATTGGACGGTCTCCAATGTGAGTTCCAAAGCCAAAACATCGTCACAGAAACACCGACTAGCCAAGAATTGCAAGAATGGATGACAGCTTCTGGGCTACCGATCAAGTCTTTCTTCAATACTAGCGGAATGAAATACCGAGAACTCGGTTTGAAAGATAAGGTGGATCAACTGACAGTGAAAGAAGTGGCGGATCTCCTTGCTTCAGACGGTATGCTGATCAAGCGGCCTCTCCTTGTCAAAGACGGAAAAGTTGTTCAAGTGGGCTACCGAAAACCATACGCAGACTTAGGTTTATAAAAGAAAAGGGAGTTGGGCTCCCTTTTCATTTTGCAGTGAAGATGATATAATCATACGAGTGAAATCAATGAAAGAGAGTCAAGCATGAGTATTTTAGAAGTGAAAAATTTGAGTCATGGTTTTGGGGACCGTGCGATTTTTGAGGATGTGTCCTTCCGTTTGTTAAAGGGAGAGCATATTGGTCTTGTCGGGGCCAATGGTGAGGGGAAATCGACCTTCATGAGCATCGTGACTGGTAAGATGCAACCTGACGAAGGCAAGGTGGAGTGGTCTAAGTATGTGACGGCAGGTTACCTGGATCAGCATTCGGTCTTAGAAGAAGGACAAACGGTTCGCGATGTCTTACGGACCGCTTTTGATGAGTTGTTCACAGCTGAAGCTCGCATCAATGACCTCTATATGGCCATGGCGGAAGAGGGAGCCGATGTTGATGCTCTGATGGAAGAGGTTGGAGAACTCCAAGAGCGTCTAGAAAGTCGTGATTTTTATACCTTGGATGCCAAGATTGATGAAGTGGCGCGTGCTCTTGGGGTCATGGACTTTGGCATGGACACGGATGTGACCTCCTTGTCAGGTGGGCAACGGACCAAGGTCCTCTTGGCCAAATTGCTCCTTGAAAAACCAGATATCCTTCTCTTGGACGAGCCGACCAACTACTTGGATGCTGAGCACATCGATTGGCTCAAACGCTATTTGCAAAATTATGAAAATGCCTTTGTCCTTATTTCCCACGATATTCCTTTCTTGAACGATGTGATCAATATCGTCTACCATGT
>CAUCUH010000013.1:0-21591 GCA_958445905.1 uncultured Streptococcus sp. | reverse complement strand
CTGTCGTCATGTGCATATCATGACCACAAGCATGCATCCGTCCTTCGTGCTTGGAGGCAAAATCAAGGCCCGTTTGTTCCACAATCGGTAAGCCATCGATATCTGTCCGCCAGCCGATCGTTTTTTCAGGAGCAGACCCATGGAGATAAACCAGGATCCCGGTCCGCCAAGTCCGTTGCTCAACAAAGTCCTTGCCCCCTGTGATCTCTGCGATTCGCTCTAAGAGGTAGGCTTGGGTTTCAAATTCTTCCAAGCCAATTTCAGGGATTTGGTGCAAATCCCGTCTGATTTTAATTAAATCCAATGTCATAGTCGTCTTCTTTCTATTAGAATAGAGAGTGGGAAAGAACCCTATTATTTAAAAGGAGTTCGTCTTCCCACCCCCGCACAGTTGATTAGGTCATCTTTGGAGCTTAATCAAGCGAACAAAGATGCCAATCAACCACTGCGTCATACAATTATTCCCTTCAAACATCAAAGGCTGGACAGTTTTTGCCCAGCCTCTACCATTCCTATCTTACAAATTACGCAAGGCGTCTTCTAGTGCTGTTTTTTGTTGTGTTTTTTCATCGATTTCCTTGATGATGCGAGCTGGGACACCAGCTACGACCACATTTTCAGGGACATCTTGAGTAACAATAGCGCCAGCGGCAACGACTGAACCGTTCCCTACTTGAACCCCTTCAATCACAACTGCATTGGCACCGACCAAGACATTATCACCGATCCGAACAGGCTCAGCAGAAGCTGGCTCAATGACACCCGCAAGAACGGCACCTGCACCGATGTGGCTGTTTTTACCAACTGTTGCACGACCACCAAGGATAGCCCCCATATCAATCATAGTTCCTGCACCGATTTCAGCACCGATATTGATGACAGCACCCATCATCACGACAGCATTGTCTTCGATGGTCACTTGGTCACGAATAATAGCACCTGGTTCGATACGCGCATTTAGATAGCGCTTATCCAGCAGGGGAACAGCTGAATTACGGCCATCTTGTTCCACCACATAATCCTTGTTCTCTGTCAAGTTGGCAAGAAGGGGCTCGATATCTTTCCAGTCACCGAACAAAACATTGCCAAGTTTCATAACACAAGCAGGAACATCCGTTGCCAATTCCCCTTCAAAGGTTACTTTCACATTTGTTTTCTTTTCTGCATTTCCAATAAAAGCGATAATTTCTTGAGCAGACATTTTTTGTGCTGTCATAAGATTCTCCATTCATTTCAATTAAAGGTATCCATATTATACCACAATCCTAGTGAGATGAACACCTAAGGCGACGTGGTTGTAGCCGAATCCTCCAGGCCTGTTATTTCACTTATGGTGCGATTGCTTCCAAAGTGAATCGTAACTAAACGCGCATCAGAAAGTTTATAGTGAAAGGTTAAAAAAGACTCTGAACTCATCATACTCGACCAAGAAACACGGCTAGGAATTCCGACTGTATTCACAAGATCTGCATAGCTGGTTCCTATTTTAATATTGGCAAAATCCTCTCTGTTCAAACTGCCATTTTTATTGGCTAATCGCTCACTGTTTAAGTTCTCAAAATTAAGAGAAGATAGACGGCTACTAATTATATTTGAAAGCAAAACAGATACAGAAGAAGGGGATCCTTCAGCCTCATAATCCAAGCTTGTCATGAAAGGACCGACACTACCCTCTTGGTAGGTTTCTTCCCCACTACTAGCCTTCCCCAGTATAGCTACCACATCCTGCGGAGACAGATAAGTTGAAGAGGTACGGCCTTGATCCCCCTCACTTAAACCAGGAATCAGGGAAATCGCCTTCTCATAGGTCACTTGAAACTGAAATTCACCTTCCGGTGCAATCAAGGTACTCGTACCACTCTTCAAGGTTTCCTTTCTGGTTCCATAAGACCGGCCAGTGTTTCCGTATTCACTAGTAGTAGATGAAGGATGTTCCTCACTATGGATACCTCCTGAAGCCAGATAGGCAAATAATCCCAGCATGGCCAATAAACCAAAAAAGGCAGCTAGCGAAGACCCGCCACTATTAGAGGAAGGAGAGTAGGTTTTCGCCCTATCCGATTGGGAGTCTAGTACAGGTTGTCTTGGTTCTGAATGCCTGCCTCCCCCTATTGAAGCCAGATCGGCTTCTGAAATCAAGCGGCTCCCACCCTGATGCTCTACTTTTTTCTCAGCTGAGGGAGACTGCCCTATTGTATCTTGTGCTGGTGTTTCTGACCTTGCTTCTTCTGTTAGTGGTGTAGCAAGAACGACCTGAGCTGATTCGTCTTCAGGTGTAGCAAATGAGCCTTCCTTTGGATCATACGATTCCTTCTTCACACCAATCGCTGGTTCGTCTTTTCGTTCCTCTTCTTGTTTCACCTCTTCCTGAAAAGCAGGGACTTCTACCACTTCTGGCTCTTTTGTGAGCGTATCTTCTAGCTTCTCAGGACTTCCTTTTTCTAAGGGTGCTTCTTTCGGCTGGCCTTTCGAAAACCGACTCTGGTGCTCATTTCGTAGATGCGACCAGTCTTTATTTCCCATTGTCCTCTCCTTTTATTTAAAATGCTTCGGCTGATTTTTTTACTGTGCTGTAGATGTAGAGGAAGCTGGTGTGGTCGCTACCTCTTTCGATTTGATATCCTTGATGGTTTGCCGGCTATCAAAATGGATTTGAACCGTTTGAGAATCCGATAATCGATAGGTAAAGGAAGGCGCTTCCCCGTAACCTAAAAGCCCAGATACATATATTTCATCCGGAATCCCTACCGTATTGAGTAGGTCTAAATAAGGCATTCCGACCTTGATAGTGGCAAAATCGTCCTTCGTCAAGCTCCCATTCTTATTCGCAAATCGGTCACTTTTTAAGTGTTTCAAACTTAAAAGAGAGATCCTGTAAAAGGCACCTGTTTTTTCAAGAAGAACCTTCCCATCTGCATCCTTTGATTGGTAATCTAATGTCAGCAAAAAGGGACTGGAACTGCTATCACTATACGTTGCTTCCCCACTCCTCGCTTTACCTAATGCTGCAACGACATCTTGTGGGTCTACCGTCCCAAAAGAGGTCTTTTTTTCTTCCACTGCAAAATTAGGAATGAGAGACATGGCCTTTTCATAGGTTGGCTGAAATTGAAATTCATTAGCTGAGGCGATATAAGAACTATTTTCACTGGTCAGATATTCCGTTCTGATACCATCACGTGATAAACCATTGATCCCCTCACTCGAAGAAGATGAAGAAGAGCTTTTATTAACTTCGTTTTGAAGCACAAACACAAAAGCCATTAACAAGGCGAACCACCCAAAAAATCGCAAAAGCGAACCAATCCCCTCTTTTGAGGAAGAAGGGGAAGACGCCATCGTATCTGAATGGCTTCTAGTATCCTGATGATTGTCCATCCCTATTGAAGCAAGGTCAGCCTCTGAAATCAAGCGGCTCCCACCCTGGTGAGAGGAAGCTGCCTTGATGTCTGTCCGTTGATCGTCCAATGATGTCTCCTTTCTTATACCAACACTAATTTCTTGGCTTTTTTCTTGAATTCCATCACCACTTCTGGCTGCCCTGGTAGCTGGTAAGTCGCGCGATAGCCCATTCCGCCATCTGGCATTTCCCCCCAGACCAAGCGTTGAGGATTTCCTAGTTGCTGAATGAGCTGGGCGAATTCTGTACCTTTTTTCTCTTTTTCAGTAGTGATTTCTTTCTCACTGCTTGTCTTCTCTTTTGCGTCCAACAAATTCGTCGCATCCACCATCGTCAAGCGATACCCCTGGTCTTTCTCTTGCTCAAACCACAAGGTTACACTTTTCTTACCCTGATCTGTTTGCTTAGCCGCATAAGTCAAGACAAGAACGGTTTTATCTCCTTGAGCTGTCTTTGTATACTTAACTTTTTGGGCTTTTCCCCATTCCGTCACAATTGTTTCCAAGCGGGTTCCTGGTTGCTGACTCTGCTTGAGACGAACTTTCAAATTCGCCACAGCTTCGATGGTCCATTTAAACTGCTTGATTTCTTGTTCCTTGCTGACCAAATTTTTGTAATCCTTTGGCTGGAAACGAGTCAGTGTTTGGTCCTCCTTGGTATCGGTTCCTTGCTCTTGCACTTGGATCCTTGCAATCGCAAGTAAGAGTCCTAAGACAAAACACAAAAACGGCAGCAAGAGCTCTTTTCTATTCTTTTTCATCCACTCGATCATCTGCTTCACCCCTTCTTCGTCAAACGATACTGACCAGTCTGGTCGCGTTCAAATGTCAAAGAGACCAGTCCATCTGTCACCTGATAAGACAGGGCTAAGACTTGCTTGTCCTTTTCAGAGGTCAAACTAAGAGAATTGGGAAGACCTGATTTTTTCAAGACATCTTCTACTGCTGTCCCCTTTTCCTTTTTTCCATCTAGTGTCTGATAGCCTGTAAAATCTGCCAGTTTTAAGTTCTTTCTGCTCTGATAGTGTGCCGACTTGGGCGCAAAGCCTTGAATCGAACTCAAATAAAAGGTATCATCCTGCTTTTGAAATCCTATGGTATAAGGATGAATCCCCTGCACAGGAGCCCCATAGCCTAGCTGGACTTGCGCTCCAAAAGTCGTATCTTCTTGTGTAAAACTCGCTGCTTTTCCAATTTTTTTGACGAATGCAGATAAAGTCACCCAATTTTTTTGTGTCTTTCCTTCTCCCCTTGCAAGGTCCAATGACAACAAGTCTTCTAAAGCCGGCTCTTTGGAAGAAGACGCAACAAATTGCTGGCTGTCTTCTTGCATGCGAGACAAACTCAACAAGCGATCTTTGGGCAAGGTTTTCACTGGATGAATCATAAACACCAAGCAAACACCAACCATAAAAGCCAGCAAAGCACTTGCAGCTTTTTGGAGGATCCGCTTATGATGTTCTATCCACTGTTTCATTTCTTCCATCCTTCATGCTCTTTCTATTCAAACTCTTTCTATTGTATAGAAAATTAGCGTATTTGTCTCGTCTTATCCCAAAAAAGAGGCGCTTGCCTCTTTCTTTTATTCAGTGATTTAATAGCTGCCTTTACTACTCAAGAGGAAATCTCCATTCTCTTGGCGAATAAAGGTCAAATCTACATAGTCCCCGTTTTTCTTTTGGAAGTCCATGACCAATTCTATCTCGTCTGAATCATCAGATGAACTCACCGTCAGATTGACTGCATCACCGTATTTTTCTAAAAGCTCTTTGTAAGAGGTTCCTCCAGCACCGGTCTCACTATTTCCAACTTTGAATCCATCTGCAAAGTTGTCCTCAACCGTAAGATTTTTCCCAAATTGATTAAACTCAAATTTGACAAGCTGTAATTCTTTTCCCTTCTTAGAGTAGGTCGCTTTGACCTCTTTATTATAAGAGTTATCATCCCAAAATAATTTCAATTCTCCACTTTCAAATTGAACGGAGCTAGCTTTCCCATAAGCGTCGACCATTTCCTCAGGAGTCTCCCCATCATCCTTTCCAGTCAAAAACTGAAGTTGCTCAATATCAGATTGTTCCCAGCTAAAATCAGCTTCCGCATCTTCAGAAGTCAATTGCTCCAAATCGATATTGGAAGAAGAACCGGACTGGTTGCCTGACCAAGAAGTATGCTTTCTAGATAGTGATGTACTAGGGTTAGCATGACCAATCAAATAGCCACTGACACCACCGATAAGAAGCCCAACTAAAATCCCAAGGGCAAAACGAATCGCCTTCTTGTCTGCAGTATCCATCGGTCTTCCAACAGGAGAAAGAGGAGCTTGTGGAATAGGTGTCTCAGGAACAGGCACTGTTTGCGGACCAACTGGTTCAGCTGCCATATTTTGAGGAGCTTGAGGCGCAGGCTGGAATGGAGGAGTCGGTTGGGGAGCAGCAACTACATCTGGATGTTCTCCAACAGTTGCTTCATCCATCTTTGGAGGCTCCACTGTTTCTGAAACAGCTGGCTCGTCTGCTTCTTCTTTCATTGCTTCCGTCTCCGTCACTGAAAGGCCACTAGCTTCTGGAACGACCAAGTCTTCGGCTTCTTCTTTTGGGACAAAGGCTGGCGCAGCCACATCAAATTGAGGCGCACCCTCTACGGGAGTATGTTTCATAAATTGTTCTTGATCTTTCTCGGACATTTCGAATTCTCCTTTTTATTCTTCTCTTCTACTATAACATAAAACCAAGCAAGGACCAACTCCTGTCTTGATAGACTAAAAAAGATCGGAGAGATATCCGACCTTTTAGAAACTTATCTTAAAATTTCTTGCGAAGGGAGACAATAGCAATCAGTTAACCGTATGATCGAGAAATATAACTAGATCGTATTTTTATAATTGATTCTAAGGGACAAAAATATAAATTTGTTTAGCAAGTAAAAAAACGACCTCTGGCGAGATCGTTTTGTCTATTGATTAAAGACGAGCGTTGAGTTCTGCTCCAAGTTCTTCAAATCCTGGTTTACCAAGAAGGGCAAACATATTTTTCTTGTAGGCTTCAACACCTGGTTGGTCAAATGGGTTGATCGCGTTCAAGTAACCTGAAAGGGCGATGGCCAATTCGAAGAAGTAGATGGCATAACCAAGAGTGAAGGCATCTTGCTCAGGAAGAGTTACGTACATGTTTGGTACATCACCGTCTGTGTGGGCAAGAAGAACACCGTCAGTTGCTTTTTTGTTTACGAAGTCAACGTCTTTTCCTTGGAGGTAACCAAGTCCATCAAGGTCTTCTTCCAATGTAGGGATGATCACGTTCTTACGTGGTTTATCCACACGGACAACTGTTTCAAACATGATACGAGTTCCTTCTTGGATAAATTGACCCAATGAGTGCAAGTCTGTTGAGAAGTTAGCTGAAGTTGGGTAAATACCTTTTTGGTCTTTTCCTTCTGTTCAGGCACCCCTTGTGGATCCATCTGCTGGGAATTCCCTTGCACTGACTGGCTAGTTTGATTGACTTGCCAATCAACCACTGCGTCATCTATTTTTTCTAATTTAGACCCAGAAGCCTGGACTTTTTGTCCAAGCTCTGAATCAATTTTTTAGACTTTTATTTTTCTAAATTGCTTGATTTTAAATTTTGTTATGGTCAAGCAGTTTCGAAAATCTGAATGGTAGAGTCCTTTTCAATTACTACTGCTTGGTCTGCTGCAACATGGAGAGTGCCCGGCAGGCTGCCCTCTTTTGAACCATCAAAAGAAATCGTGATATGGCCCAGTCCAGTTAAATTTTTTTCTACTACATTTCCTACGGCAGTAATCGAATATTCCTGACTATCTACCACCAGCTTTCCACCTTCTAGTATTGCACCTAGAAGATTTTTGTTATCGATTTTAAAACAATACTCTGCTAAGTCTTCCGGAGCTTCTTCTCCAAACAAAATGAGCATATTGGCATCTTGAATCATATTCTGAGCTTCAGGCCCCACTTGAATTACTTTAGCTTCAAAAATTTTCTTCATCTAATTCCTATTCATCCTTTCTCAAATCTGTCATAAACTTATGCTTATAGATAAGTTTAACATAATAGTTGCTATGTTTACGTGCATCTATCAAAAGTTTACTGATAAAGGCCAATACTAGCTATCCAAGCTACTAGCACCCGCGGAACACCATTGAGAAAGCGTGAATAAAGCACAGAAGGGACACCAACCTCAACTGTTTCAGCCTTGGCTTCAGATAGACCGAGTGCTACAGGAATGAAATCACAACCGTTTTGAGTGTTGATAGCAAATATAGCTGGCAGAGCCATTTGGGGCGGAATATTCCCTTTGCCGATTTCAACTCCAATTAAGGTTCCAATAATCTGACTGATAACAGCTCCGGGGCCTAACAAAGGAGATAGGAATGGCAAGGAACAGATAAAGCCAATCAAAATGAGTCCCCAGATGTTCCCAGCTAGGGGAACCATTAATTTTGCCAGCCAATTTCCAACACCTGAACCTTGAATAACCCCAATCAGCAAGGAAACAAAGGCCATGAAAGGAATGATCGTGTTGAGCATTGTTTGGATGGCTTCACGAGCAGCCTGGTTGAAAGTCGCAACGACCTTCCCAGCGCCCATCCCAATTCTTGCTACAATACTTGTTTCAGCTTTTTGCTCTGTAATTTTTTTACTAGTATCGTAAGTTGGCTTTTCTGTTACCACAGTTGTCGCTTTTTCGTCTTCATTAGCAGCAGAAATTTGATTAAGGCCAACTGCTGACACATAGATTTCCTCGGTTATATATTGAGCTAGAGGCCCACTTTTCCCTGTAGCTACAATATTTATTGTAGGGATCCCCTTTTTAGGATAAATACCACAGCGAAGAGTACCGCCACAATCCACGATTGCTAAAGCAATTTCCTCATCTGGGATAGAAGTTTTAAACCCATTAACAGCTTCCATACCGGTCAAATCAGCAATTTTATCCACAATATCTGGCTTTTCTCCTCCGCCAGTGATATAGATGAATTTATGCTTAGCTTCACTAGGTGTAATGACCAAAGGTCCTCCGAAACCGCCATTTCCTTTAACAACTTTTATACTCTTATATGACATAATTTCACTCTTTCTATAAATCAAATGTTTTACTCAAGGTAACACCTTGCTGTTTTGCTACATAAGCAGTTGTAAAATCGGTCACCCAACCGCCTACAAAGTTCATGACAAGCCCAACAAGCATGTAACGAATGGCTAAGTCCATTTGACTTAAACCTAAAGTTTGAATTCCTGTTGCAATTCCCATCCATACAAACAATTCCCCAGGATTGATATGCGGAAATACACCATTTGAAGTATGGCAGAACTGCATCTGAGCTGCTACAAAACTAGGTTTATAATATTCTGGTAAGAAACGTCCCATACTGATTGCCATCGGATTCCCCAGCATAAAGGCTGAAATGAAAGGTAAAATCATATACCGGCTAACAGGATTTTTGGCAGAAATCTTAGCCAGGGAATTGACCTTCTCTTCTCCCAAGAAAGCGATAAGGGTATTCATTGCAATCAATAGCATTAAGACAAGCGGTACAATATTTGTCATCCAGCTAATAAAGGTTTCTCCACCTAATTGGAAGAGTTTCATAAAACTCTCTGCAAAATTTGTAATGTGATTCATAAGGAACTCCCTTTCTTATTTTTTTTAAATAACTGTTTAATAGATAATTGTAAGTAATTCGCATAAAAGCCGAATCCCAGAAAAGAATCAGATGAACTTGTCTCTTTCTCAATACCTGCCTCATGCCAAAGATAGACTTTTCTAGCATCTTCTATGGCTGATTGCATCAACTTATTTTCTTTTCTCACAAGAGGATTATACTTGTCAAAATAATGGATGTCTTCTCCAACATAATCGTCCATATTTTGAAAACGTGCTAAGATTGTGACTCCTTGCATTTTGCTAGCTTTAAGAACCCGACCGTTTTCATCAACCGCGAACATGACAATCGTACCGGATTTGATTCTTCCGGACTTCCTGCCAATCGCTACGCGCCCCAGTCTTCGGAGCATCGTATAGGTCTTATTGAAGTCTTTGAGTTGCTGCCAGCCGAGGAACATTTGAAATATATAAGCTGCCATGACAAATACAGCGAAAATTATTAGCGAATTCATTAAAATACTCCTTTGCTCTTAGAAAATGATAGAAACTCTGTCTCTGTTTCTACAGCCCTCAAAGCTTCTTTTAGAGAAGGCTCTCCTGCAATTCGAAAAATGTCGTCATACAATTCCAGCAATTCACTCTCCATTTTGCTTTCAATTTCTGAGGGAATGGCGACTAGAAAGATAAATTCAATCCAATCATCTCCTTTTTGATAAGGCTCTTCTAGCTTTCCAAACATTAAAATAGTCTTTGCATAACCCTGGTTAATTGTATGGGGGAAGGCAATTCCTCCACCAAAAATGGTTGATTGTTTTTTCTCCCTATCAATTATCCGATTTCTAAAACCTTCATCAATCATCTGAAGTTTCTCTAACTCTGCAACCATATTTAGCAAGTATTGCTGATAGGTTTTTTGGGGACTCAACCGAAGAAAACGTAAGCTGACTGTTTCTAGATTTTTTTGATGAAAAGCATTGGCCCTCTGCCATTCTTCCCGCAGCCATTGATCATCAAAAAGATGATTAACTTGAATGACTGGAGATTTAGAATCTTTATATTTTAGAGGAACTGTCGTAAAAATCGCGAAATAGTCCTGATTCAAATCCAGATTAAAATCCTCTTCAGAATACTGAGTAATGTCTACATCATTTCCAAGGATTCGTCTGAGTTGCTGAATAATCATCGCAGCAGTTCCTCTTCCTGTTGTGCAAACTACTGCTATCTGCTTGCGAGAACCATTTACAACAGAGTTTTGCTTTCTTAAAATCATTTCAAAATACAAAGCCAGATATCCGATTTCAGATAATTCCAATTCAGAACCAAAAATTGCAGACAGTTCTTCTCCAGCAATTTTCGCCATTTCAAAAGCAAAAGGATATTGAGTTTGAACCTCGCCATGGAATATATCATTAGCTTGCACATGGAAAATCAGTCGATTGATTAAGGGGCCTAGATGAGACTTGATTTCTTCAAATAATTCTTCATCATCAAAGTTAACCAACATTGTTTCTTTGACTTTCTTGACAATCCCTTGAAAAATGTTTGCAAGCTGTTCAGATTGATAAGACGGCTTGCTTAAAGTGTCAATAAAACGGATATTAAACGGAAAACACAAAAAGTCTATTTCAAACTGACTGAGGGAAATCTTATAAGTCATCTCAATATGATAGATTAATTTTTCAACCAAAGGTGTCTCTGTTAAATCATTCCTATAGTAAGGAATAGGGCAACTCAACACCCTAGATGCATAAATACGCTCCACCATAATTGAAATTGTCTTTCGAAGGAGTTCCTTTGTTTCTTTCGGGATTTTATACTCCTGGAGTAGCGTCTCCAGAAAAGAAGATGTTGCCTCGGTGAGTGTCTTTCCTTCAAAGTAAGGGGCCACTTGGTGAATATAGAGCAAGCGCAAATTCAGCTCGGACCCCAAGACCTCCAGCCCACGGTTGGGCTTTCCTGAAATAGTGATAGAGTAACTCTCTGCCAAAGATTTTACTTGTTTTAAATCCTTATTAAGGGTACTTCTACTAACACCTGCCTCCTCAGCCAAGTCGTCAATAAGAAGAGGGGAGGTTGACTTAATTAAACGTTTTAGTAAATAGGCAATTCTTTTACTGGAAGAATTGAAGTCACTCTCCCGTTTTAAACTACCAGATAAAATCCTTTCCAACTCAGTATAGTCATACACCTCTAACATTAACTTATCATCTTGTGAGATAATCTGGATACTCGGAGCCAAAACATCATTTAATTGTTGGATACTCTTTTGCAAGGTTTGCATACTAATATCCAGCTCTGAGCGCATATCTACCAAGGAATAAGTTGGCTGTGAGACCATTTTTTCTAAAATGTTATACCATCGATTTACTATGGTCAACTCTCTTCCTCACCTTCATTTTTTTAACCGCGAGTTTTCCCCCCGGCAATATTTGTAGTGACTCCAGTTATATAGCTAGAACGGTCTGAAATATAGAATGCTACAAGGTCAGCTACTTCCCGTAGTTTACCACTTCGTCCCAAAGGAGTTGTTGAAGTTGAAGCATAACCAGCTCGAATATCTTCTACCGTCTTTCCACGGGTATAAGCAAGAGCTTCCTCATAAGAAAGAGTTCGAAGTCCCGTAGCTTCCATAATTCCTGGAGCAATTCCAACCACACGTACACCATGCTTACCCAGCTCTTTTGCCCATGAACGAGTGTAACTATAGACTGCTGCTTTTGTGGCAGCATAGGCACTTTGTCCTTCAGAACCTTCCAAGCCTGCTTCTGAAGCCATGTTCACAATTACACCTTTTCCATTTTTCACTAAAATACGTCCCACTGCCTGACTAACCAGATACAAACCTTTTTGATTAATCATCGTTACTTTTTCGAACGTCTCATCGTCCAATTCGTAAGGACCTTTAGGATTTTCTGCATCGATTAATAATCTAGGGATATTAATCCCTGCATTATTGACCACTGCATCAATATTGCCAAATCTTTCAACTATTTTGGCAACACCCTCTTCTACTTCAGAGCGAGAAGTTACATCAACTTTTACAAATAATAGATTTGGATGACGCAAATCGTTGTCGCTAAGATCGAAATTCGCTACATTGACACCTAATTCCAGCAATTCTTCAACGATTGCCTTACCGATCCCAGATGACGCGCCAGTCACAAGAACTGTTTTGCCTTTTATGTTTAACCAATCATTCATTTTGATACCTCTCAAATTTTATTTACAAGGCAATTATACAGCGCTTTCATAAAAGAATTAAGACACTCTTTTTTATACTGTTCAAAAAAATAATAAACTAATTATGAGGCTTGTACTAAAAAATCCACAAGAAATGAACTTGTGGATCTCTTTTTATACTCTAAATGAACTCAAGGCATATAAGAATCAAAGGCGTGCATTCAGCTCAGCACCCAGCTCTTCAAAGCCTGGTTTTCCAAGAAGGGCAAACATGTTTTTCTTATAAGCCTCAACTCCAGGCTGGTCAAATGGATTGATACCATTCAGGTAGCCAGAAAGAGCAATAGCCAACTCAAAGAAGTAAATAGTGTAGCCCAAAGTGAACTCATCTTGCTCAGGCAGTGTCACAAACATATTTGGAACTCCACCATCAGTGTGTGCTAACAGCACTCCATCTGTAGCTTTTTTATTGACAAAGTCAACATCTTTTCCTTGCAAGTAGCCAAGACCGTCCAAGTCTTCTGCCAATTCAGGAATCAGCACATTTTTGCGAGGTTTATCTACACGTACAACTGTTTCAAAGAGGATACGGGTACCTTCCTGGATAAATTGTCCCAGAGAGTGCAAGTCTGTTGAGAAGTTGGCTGAAGTTGGGTAAATCCCTTTTTGGTCTTTCCCTTCTGACTCACCAGCCAGTTGCTTCCACCACTCAGAGAAGTATTGTAGAGATGGTTCATAGTTAGCTAGAACTTCTGTCAGATAACCTTTACGGTACAAGATATTGCGTACAACTGCATATTGATATGCTTCATTTTCAGCCAACTTATCAGAAGCATAAGCCTTGCGAGCAGCATTTGCTCCTTCCATTAACTTGCTGATATCAGCCCCTGCAGCTGCGATTGGCAAGAGTCCCACTGCTGTCAATACTGTAAAACGACCACCTACACTATCAGGCACTACAAAAGTATCCCAGCCATTAGCATCTGCTTCAACCTTAACTGCACCTTTAGCGCGGTCTGTAGTTGCATAAATCCGTTTATTTGCTTCTTCCTGACCATACTTCTTAACCAAGAGTTCTTTGAAGACACGGAAAGCAATAGCAGGCTCTGTAGTCGTTCCTGACTTAGAAATAACGTTGACAGAGAAATCTTTGTCTGATACATAGTCTACCAAATCAGCCAAATAGCTTGAAGAAATAGAATTTCCAGCATAGAGGATTTGAGGTGCCTTGCGTTCTTCCTTGCTTTGTAGATTTACAAAAGAATTATTCAAGAAATCAATAGCTGCACGAGCTCCTAAATAGGAACCACCAATACCGATTACGATCAATACCTCACTATCAGATTGGATTTTAGCAGCAGCCTTTTGAATACGAGCAAATTCATCTTTGTCATATTCTTCAGGCAAGTTCAACCAGCCAGTCATTTCTGCCCCAGGACCTGTACCATTTCGCAGAGCAGAATCTGCAGCAGTCACTTGAGGCTGCATATAATCTAGTTCATGTGGTGCTACAAATTTATCTAACACCTTTGAGTAGTCAAATTTAATATGTGACATGTTTATCCTCCAATTGTTCTTTTCTTTTATGATAACGCTTTAAGAAAAAATAAGCAAGTGCTTTCACTATTTTAAAACGTTTACATTTTATATTCTATACTATTTTTCTAAATAAGCTAACCTTAGGACATAACCGAGAGCACTCGTTTGCGTAAGACAACAAATTTTAGGCCTATTGAGAAGAACAATTTTGATTGACAAGAAAACAAATACGCTTCTTAAGATTGGATGTCAGCTGAATTCATTTCAGGTCCGTTCAAACTAGATTCGCTGCTCCAATATTCATCTGCACCTTTTAGGCTTGATTCATTATACTTCGGAACCTAGTTCTCACTTTGTTCGAACTGCGTCAATGCACCTAAGTTCATCCGCGTCCGTTGGACTTGATTCACTAAGGGCTATCATAGGTTTACAGCTTTTTCCCTAGCGGGAAAAACTGCATCCATTGCTCTAGGATTCTTCTGCGTCCCTTGGACTTGACTCATCAAGAGCAATAGAAAAGAGCACACAGTTCACTTCGCTTAGGGCTGCTGGATTCCTCCCCTGACCCGCTTCACGCAGAACTGTTGCTCCGATAGGTATTATATCATAATTTGTTCGATTTGCAAAGGTCCGGTTTTTATTCTTGTGTTTCGGCCTTGGCTGCGAGCTTGGCTTGTTTTTTTCGTTCCCGACCTTGTCGGAAGAAGGTCTGCATGATGGCTGCACATTCTGCTGCCAAGATTCCTGTTTCTACTTCGACTCGGTGATTGAGGCGTTCATCTGCCAAAATGTCGTAGAGACTACCTGCTCCACCGAACTTCTGATTGGTCGCCCCGTAAATCACCTGGGGAATCCGAGCTAGACCAATGGCACCACTACACATGACACAGGGCTCAATCGTGGCAAAAAGCGTCGTATCCAGCAGGCGCCAGCTATTTTCACGCTGATTGGCCTCCTCGATCGCCATGATTTCCGCATGCATGACCGCCCGCTGCAGCTCCTCACGCGCATTATGTCCACGCCCGATAATCTGACCATCCTTGACCAAGACACAGCCAATCGGTATTTCATCATTGGCGAGGGCAATCTCCGCCTCCTTCAGGGCTTCCCTCATAAACATCGCTTTTTCCTCTATCGTGTAGTCCATCTCTTCCTTCTTCCTTTTAGTTTCTTTGTTCATTATACCATAGGCAGCTTACGACTCACAAAAAAAGCCGCCGATTGGGCGACTCTTATGGGAGATTATTATGAAAAAGTTTAGGAGGTTTAAACAAAGTTAGGAGGTCTTTGTTTATGCTTCTAGTATAGCTGGCCTATCTTAAATAAAGCTTAAGTTCTCTGAGTATTGATGATTTTGGAAATATCACCACTTAGAATCTCAAAAATATCTGACAAATTGCTGGCTTACTACTATCCGCTTTGTCGCAGAACCAACTATTGTGGCATCGCTCATCCTTTACGTAACTCAAGGATTTGGTCATAGCGCTCTTCTTCATCAATATGATGGGCTATTTCTAGTACCGTGATCGGCAAAGAAAAGATTAGGTCTCTAACCAGACGACTATTTTTTTCGTCCAAAGCTGATGTCACTTCGTCCGCTAATAAAATATCCTTCTCGCGTAAGAGAAAACGAGCCAACTCTAATCTGACACGCTGACCTCCTGAAATGTTTTCACCATTATTATGAATTTCTACATTCAAAATATCCTGAAATTCATCTATTAAGCCAACTCGGTCCAATACCTCCAATAATTCATGGTCCTGAAAAGGCTGACCAAAAGTTAGATTATAGCGGATAGTATCGTTAAACAGGAAGGGATGCTGGCTAATTAAACCGATATTCCCTTGGAAATGACTCGTTATTTGATTTCCATCATACTGAACGAAAATGTCACCCTCATCACATACTTCTTCTCCTAAAATCAAGCGAAAAAGAGTCGTCTTTCCAGACCCGCTCGGTCCTTTGATTAAGACCTTCTGACCTACTGAAATCGTCGCCGTCAAATCAGAAAAAAGCTGACGTTCAGCAAAACTTTTTGAAATATGATTTAAGCGCAACGATTCGAGATTTTCAACAAATTGATCCTTTGTCTCTTCGAAATCAGGTTCTTCCTCGATAATCTTAAACAGGCGGTTCGCAGTCGGCAAGGCACCTTGGAGATTGGCTGCACTGTACATCAGAGTTTGGATCGGTTCTACCAGCATCCCCGCAGCAACATACATAGAGATGAGGCTTGTAATAGAAATAGAATTTCCCTGTAAACTCAAATAAAAGCCTAAAGCAAGAGGAACAACCTGACTAAAAAAGACCATAAATCCATTAAAGAAAAAAATAATATTATGTGTGAAACAAAATCTTTGGATGGCTTTTTGATATTCTCCGTTTAAATCATTCACGCGCTCTTCATTCAGCCTCATGGCCTGATTAATCCGTAAGGTTTGGCTGCCTTGCATACTATCCGAGACAAGCCCATGTAATTTCGTTCTAAGCTTGGACCAGCTGTCTCCCGAATCTTGTAAACGACGATTCATGATGAACTGAGGAATAGGTCTCATAATCGTAAAAATGACAAAAATAAGTCCTAAGAGAAAATTTTGTGAAACAATATAAATGGCTGTAACAAGGGCGACAAATCCCCAACTCACCATAACATTTATATTTTCCAAATAATTATCGCCCACATATTCCATATCTTGAGTTAGCAGACTAACTTTTTCATCATTGGAAAATTTAGGATTCAATATGACTTTCTTAAATAAAAGGGCACGGACACTTTTGTTGATTTCTCTTCGGAATATATTGTGCGAATAGTTTGAAAACAGCATCAGACTATAAATAACAAGATAGACAGACAAACCACATAAAACAAAATTGAGAATTTTTCCCTAAGAAAGGCCGTCTTGATCTAACTTCAAGGCCTTCGTTAAAATCAGAGGTTGCGCCAACACCAAACCACTATTCACAATACGACCTAAAAAAATAGGAAAAAGATACTTCTTATCAATGTACTTATAAATATTTCTCATAATTATCATCCATCAAAATAGAGGGCTAGCACAACCCTCTTCTCTAATTTATTTAAAATCGTGATTATTTACAATCACAATTATAGTTAAATACTCTAGGTTTAGCATTCATTTTGTCATCGAATTTGTTATTCACTTTAACCTTCATGATATCTTCCTTTCTAGTCCACATCTAAAATGTCATTATTCGTAAGAAAAAATGAATGATTGGTTTTAGTATTAAAATACAACGTACCATCATCAGTACTATATTTTAATATATATCGTGACAAATTCATATTATCACCTCTTAATCTGTGTGACTTAACCTACAGTAAGTGTACACCGATAGAAATATTAAATCAAGCAATATTCAGCAGATTAGAAAAGTTCCAACTTTTAATATTTTGGAAAAGGTTATCCTATAAAAGCTGCAATTTCGCCAACTTCTTGAGCAATATAGGTGGCGCCGGCTTCTTCCAATTCTTCCCTGCTTCCAAAGCCATAAAGGACACCGATAGAATCAAGCTTTTGCGCTTGAGCGCCAAGCACATCGTGCTCCCTGTCTCCAATCATGATGGTATGCGCCAAATCTGTAATCCCATTTTGCTCCAAGGCATACTGGATAACATCGCTTTTTTTACTACGTTTTCTATCCATGGTCGCACCAGCGACAAAGTCAAAATAATCATACAAACCAAAGTGTTTGAGAATTTGAATGGAAAATTCTTCAGGCTTTGACGTAGCTACAATCAACTGTTTGCCAGCCTGCTTGAGAGAAGCCAGCAAGTCAGGAACGCCTAGATAGACCTCATTTTCATAAAGGCCTTTTTCGGAAAAATACTCATGATAGTAGTCAATGGCCTTTAAACATTCTTCCTTAGAAAATCCATAAAAGCGCTCAAAAGACTCCTGCAAGGGCGGACCGATGAAAACTCTCAATGCTTTCTTGTCTGGCACTTGAATCCCATATTTTCCTAAGGCATAGGCCACCGAGTTGGTAATCCCTAGTTCTGAATTGGTCAAGGTGCCGTCTAGGTCAAATAAAATCGTTTGATACATTTTTTCCTATTTCTGCTTTCAAAAAGAGGCTGGGACAAAAGTCCTAGCCTCTCAATTGTCTTTGGATTGTCGAGCAAGACGCAGTGGTTGAGTGGGCTCTACTACGCTGATTTCATCAGCTTTTACAGCCCTACTCAACTGTGCGGAGGTGGGACGATGAAATCGAATTCTAACGAATGACCGATTTCTGTCTCACTCTCTTTTTTAAATTATTTACTTGACCAGACACTTTCAAGGATATTGGTTTGGTCACGATCTGGTCCGACTGAGAAGGTTGAAATGCGTACTCCAACCAATTCACCGATCCGGCGGACATAGTTGCGGGCATTTTCTGGAAGCTCATCCAAGTGGCGCACACCGGTGATGTCTTCTGACCAACCTGGTAATTCTTCATAGATTGGTTTGCAACGTTTGAGTTGCTCCAAGCTTGCTGGATAGTGATCAATGCGTTCTCCATCCAAGTCGTAAGCCACACAGATTTTCACCGTATCCAAGCCTGACAGAACATCGATCGAGTTCAAGCTAAGGTTGGTAATGCCTGAGACACGACGGCTATGGCGCATGACAACTGAGTCAAACCAACCGACACGACGTGGACGACCGGTTGTTGTCCCATACTCATGACCGACTTCACGGATCCGATCCCCCACTTCATCAAAGAGCTCCGTAGGGAATGGGCCATCTCCGACACGGCTGGTATAGGCTTTACATACACCGACAACCTTGTCGATCTTACTTGGACCGACACCTGATCCGATAGTTACGCCACCAGCAACAGGGTTTGAAGAAGTAACAAATGGATAGGTTCCTTGGTCGATATCCAACATAACCCCTTGGGCTCCTTCAAAGAGCACGCGCTTGCCGTTATCCAAAGCATCGTTCAAGATGACAGAAGTATCGGTTACATATTGCTTGATTTGTTGACCATATTCATAGTATTCTTCGAAGATATCGTCAAATGACAGAGCCTCTGCATCATAGAGTTTGGTAAATTGACGGTTCTTTTCTTCCAAGTTGATACGAAGACGTTCCGCAAAGACGTCGCGGTCCAAAAGGTCCGCGATCCGGATTCCCACACGCGCAGCCTTGTCCATGTAGGCTGGTCCAATCCCTTTAATCGTCGTTCCGATCTTGTTGTCTCCTTTAGATTCTTCTTGGAGACGGTCCAATTCGATATGGTAAGGAAGGATGACATGGGCGCGGTCTGAAATGCGCAAACTGTCCGTTGTCACACCTTCTTCATGAAGATAAGCCAACTCTTTGACCAATGATTTAGGATTGATCACAACCCCATTCCCAATGACAGAAATCTTTTCAGGGAAGAAGATACCTGAAGGAATCAAGTGCAACTTGAACTTTTTGCCGTCGATCACGATGGTGTGCCCGGCATTGTCCCCACCTTGATAGCGAGCAATGACTTCTGCATTGGCTGATAGGAAGTCTGTAATCTTCCCTTTTCCTTCATCACCCCATTGGGTTCCTACTACAACAACTGATGTCATAATTCTTTTTCATATACCATAGATAGTTGCCTATCTATGCCTTTCTTCAAACTAAGGGCAGGAGTCTCACCTGCAAGTTTGTCTTACACTCTATTATAAGAAATTTCCTCGTTTTTTTCAAGGTCGGCTATTTCTTTACTTGGTTTTTTACCCTTAAAATCCGCTTCTCATTTTCCGAACATCCATCTTTTGATCGTCATTTTAAACGTTAAAGAATGATTGTTCGTCTTTTGCCTTCTTTACTTCCTAAAACAGATCCTATTCTATTCAGTTTCTAAGCGAAGCTCTCCCCTGAAAGATTTTATCCCTTCACCGTCTAAATAAATCAAGTTACTCCCTTCACCTCTTTCCCTTTTTTATGCTAAAATAGAAGCTATGGACAAAATTATTAAAACTATCTCAGAAAGTGGCGCTTTTCGTGCCTATGTACTAGACAGTACAGAAACCGTACGAACAGCCCAAGAAAAACATCATACACAAGCTAGCTCCACGGTCGCACTTGGCCGTACCCTCATTGCCAGTCAAATCTTGGCAGCAAACGAGAAAGGAGATACTAAAATTACGGTCAAAGTCCTTGGGACTAGCTCACTCGGAGCCATCATCACCGTGGCAGATACCAAGGGAAATGTTAAAGGCTACGTGCAAAATCCTGGAGTGGATATCAAGAAGACGGCAACTGGTGAAGTCCTGGTGGGACCATTTGTCGGAAACGGAGAATTCCTGGTCATCACTGACTATGGTACGGGCAATCCTTATAACTCCATGACCCCTCTTGTAACAGGTGAAATCGGAGAAGACCTGGCCTTTTATCTGACGGAAAGCCAACAAACACCTTCTGCAGTTGGACTCAATGTCCTTTTGGATGACGAAGACAAAGTTAAAGTGGCGGGTGGCTTCTTGCTCCAGGTCTTGCCAAATGCTAAGGAAGAAGAAATCGCGCGCTTTGAAAAACGCATCCAAGAAATGCCTGCCATCTCCACACTTTTGGAATCTGAAGACCATATTGAAGCTCTTCTTGCTGCTATCTATGGGGATGAACCTTTCAAACGCCTCTCTGAAGAAGAACTTCGCTTCCAGTGTGACTGCAGCCGTGAGCGTTTCTTGAACGCTTTAGCAAGTCTGCCAGCTAGTGATCTAAAAGAGATGAAAGATGAAGATCACGGTGCAGAGATTACCTGCCAATTCTGCCAAACACACTACCACTTTGACGAAAATGACTTGGAGGAACTCATTCGTGACAAATCTTAATACGCCATTTATGATCGGGGATGTCGAAATCCCTAACCGTACTGTCCTAGCCCCAATGGCTGGAGTGACCAACTCGGCTTTCCGGACCATTGCAAAAGAACTGGGAGCAGGACTCGTTGTGATGGAAATGGTCTCTGACAAGGGAATCCAGTACAACAATGAAAAGACACTGCATATGCTCCATATCGATGAAGGCGAAAATCCTGTATCGATCCAACTCTTTGGAAGCGACGAAGACAGCCTGGCACGCGCAGCTGAATTTATCCAAGAAAATACCAAGACCGATATCGTCGATATCAACATGGGCTGCCCGGTAAATAAAATCGTCAAAAACGAGGCCGGTGCTATGTGGCTCAAGGATCCAGATAAGATTTACTCCATCATCAACAAGGTTCAGTCTGTCCTTGATATCCCTCTGACTGTCAAAATGCGGACAGGTTGGTCGGACCCTTCTCTAGCAGTTGAAAATGCGCTCGCTGCCGAAGCTGCGGGTGTCTCTGCCCTTGCCATGCACGGACGAACTCGGGAGCAAATGTATACGGGTCATGCAGACCTTGAGACCCTTCACAAGGTTGCCCAAGCTCTTACCAAGATTCCTTTCATCGCAAATGGAGATATCCGTACGGTTCAAGACGCGAAGCAACGCATCGAAGAAGTCGGTGCCGATGCTGTTATGATTGGCCGTGCCGCTATGGGGAATCCTTATCTCTTCAACCAAATCAATCACTACTTTGAAACAGGAGAAATCCTGCCTGATTTGACCTTCGAAGACAAGATGAAGATTGCTTACGAACACTTGAAACGCTTGATCGATCTCAAAGGTGAGCACATTGCCGTTCGTGAATTCCGTGGCCTTGCCCCTCACTACCTCCGTGGTACCTCAGGTGCAGCCAAACTCCGTGGCGCCATCTCCCAAGCTAGCACCCTAGCAGAGATTGAAGAACTCTTACAATTAAAAGCATAGAAATACAAAAAGCGAGAGTGGGACAGAAATCGGTAATTCGTTAGAATTCGATTTCGTCGTCCCACCT